>NZ_JBEPMK010000001.1:0-445675 GCF_040545695.1 Streptococcus gallinaceus
GATACACCTGTACCCATGCCGAACACAGCAGTTAAGCCCTAGAACGCCTGAAGTAGTTGGGGGTTGCCCCCTGTGAGATACGGTAGTCGCTTAGCTTTTATCCGCCATAGCTCAGTTGGTAGAGCGCATGACTGTTAATCATGATGTCACAGGTTCGAGCCCTGTTGGCGGAGTAACATGGTCCGTTGGTCAAGGGGTTAAGACACCGCCTTTTCACGGCGGTAACACGGGTTCGAATCCCGTACGGACTATAGTAGGAGGGTGCTCACTCTCTTTTTTTATTTTTCTTAATAAATATAAAAGACGAACAGGTAGACCTTGTTCGTCTTTTATATATTAAATGAGAGATAATTCATCTGGGAGAGTAATAGTTTCTTTTCCGTTTTTATCAATGACAAGTACTGTACGAGGATAAAATGGATCATAGGGAATATTAAGATCAACAGCTATAGAATTTTGGTAGGCTTCTTGGGAAAAGGTTACTTGAATGTTTCCTTTATTATTTTTTAGTGTGAAGCGAATAATTTTCTTGAGTGGGATAACTGTCTTTAGGTAGTTGTCAATAATATACCAGAAGCTATCAATAACGTTTCCTGGTAAAGAGGTAACGATGCCAAAACTGGCATATCGACCGCGTGTATTTGTAAAAGCCATAGCGACTCCTTTTATTTTTGTAAGAAAAAAGCCTGATATTCAGGTTTTTCTTTGTGAGCAACTTTAACGATTTCGTAGTTCTAAATAGCGCTTGTACCAAATATTAACATAGGCTTGAGAGAAGGGCCCTTTTTCTTGATTAATCCAATCAACTAGTATTTTGACATGTTCTTTTAGAATAAAATCAAGATCAGCTGAGTAGTTCATCATTTTTCGATGACGTTCATATTCATCAACATCTAAGAGTCTCTTTTCCCCGTCTGCAAATACTTTGACGTCTAAGTCGTAGTCAATGTATTTCAGTGCTTCATTATCTAATAAATAGGGACTGGCTAGGTTACAATAGTAAGAAACGCCGTTTTCGCGAATCATTGCGATGATGTTAAACCAGTATTTTTTATGAAAATAGACAATGGCAGGTTCGCGAGTAACCCAACGTCTGCCGTCATTTTCAGTGACAACTGTGTGATTGTTGACACCGATAATGGCATTTTCTGTTGTTTTTAGTACCATGGTATCGCGCCAGGTGCGGTGCAATTCACCATTATGTTTATAACTTTGAATTGTAATAAAGTCGCCTTCTTTTGGTAATTTCACGTAGATACCAACTTTCTTAATTACAATTTATCTGAAATATTATACCATAGTTTTCTGTAAATTGGTAGACTAGAGGTAGTCTCGAAGGGCAGATTTTATGTCATCAAAGGAAAATCTTTTGCGAGCGAGCGCTTGGGTGAGTCGTTGTTTGAGCTCGTAACCTTCGTATTTTCGGGCATATTTTGGGAACTGCTTGTCTAATTCTTTGTAGATGAGTTGAGATTCTAATTCCTGGTCCTTTTCAATTTCAAGCGTTTGTAAAGCGAGTTTGGCGTCAGCGCTAGAAAATCCTTTGCTAGTTAATTGTTGAAGAACTTTTGTCTTGAGTGCTTGTAGGGGGAGCTTATTTTCGTATTTTCGGTTGATTTTTTCTGCGACTCTGCAAGCAATTTCAATGAAATCTGCTTCGGATAAGGCAACGGCAACATGTTGTTTTTTAATTCCCTTTTGTGCTAGTTTTTGTGCAAGAACAAAAGGACCTTTATCGCCTGTGAATTGATTAGATTGGATAACGCGACGGGCGTATTCTTGGTCGTCAATCCACTTTTCTTCTTCGAGATGTCCTAGGATTTTTGGAATAGAATCAGCATCAATTTCATATTTTAGGAGATAGTCATGGACTTCTTTTCGCGTTCGTTGCTTGAAAGAAAGGTAGTAGAGAGCTAGATTTTTTCCATAGGAAAACTGGGCAAATTCTTTGATTTCTTGATAGTCTTGCTCGGAGATTTCCTTGTCCTTGCTGAGCATAAAGCGAACAATGGTATCTTCTGTGATGTAACATATGTCAGAAGAGTCGACTTCAAGGAAATAGAGCTGCTTTTTCTTTTCGATTTTAGTGATTTTCATATCTAACATTATAGCAAAAATGGTAAAATAGAGTTATGAATTTAGCAGTGAAACAACGAATTCCGTTAAAGATTAAGCGGATGGGTATCAATGGTGAAGGGATTGGCTTTTATAAAAAAACGCTAGTCTTTGTGCCTGGTGCTTTAAAAGGTGAGGAAGTTTTTTGTCAGGTAACAGCGGTAAAACGGAATTTTGTAGAGGCGCGATTGCTTTCGGTCAATAAAAAATCAAGATTTCGTGTGGAGCCGGCTTGTGCTATCTATGAAGCATGTGGTGGCTGTCAGCTCATGCATTTGCGTTATGATCAGCAGTTGGAGTACAAGGATGATGTCATTCGTCAGGCTTTGAAGAAATTTAAACCAGCGGGTTATGAGCAGTTTGAAATTCGGCATACTATGGGAATGGAGCAGCCGCAATATTATCGTGCAAAATTGCAATTTCAGACTCGTTCGTTTGGTGGTTCTGTCAAGGCTGGTTTGTTTGCAGCAGGGAGTCATCATTTGGTTGATATTCAGGATTGTTTGGTTCAAGATAGTCAGACGCAGAAAATTATCAATCGAGTTGTGAATTTACTGGATAAGTACAAGGTTCCGATTTACAATGAGCGTAAGATTGCGGGCGTGCGGACGGTTATGGTGCGTAAGGCACAGGCAACTGAGGAAGTGCAGTTGATTTTTGTGACTAGCCGAGATTTGCGCTTAACGCCTCTTATTCAAGACTTGGTTGCTGAGTTTCCTCAGATTAAAACGGTAGCTGTCAACTACAATCGTAGTAAGTCGAGTGAGATTTATGGGGATGAGACTGAGATTTTGTGGGGAAGGGATGCCATTACTGAGGAAGTTCTAAATTACCAATTTTCACTTTCGCCACGTGCTTTTTACCAGCTCAATCCACAGCAGACTCAAGTGCTCTACAGTCAAGCGGTTGAGGCTTTGGATGTGGAAGAATCGGACCATTTGATTGATGCCTATTGTGGTGTCGGGACGATTGGATTTGCCTTTGCAGATAAGGTAGCCAGTGTGCGGGGGATGGATGTTGTTCCAGAAGCGATTGCGGACGCTAAGCGAAATGCAGCTGCTATGGGATTTGACAATACTCATTATGAGGCAGGAAAGGCAGAAGAAATCATTCCTAAGTGGTACAAGGAGGGTTATCGAGCGGATGCCTTGGTTGTGGACCCGCCACGGACGGGCTTAGACGATAAATTGTTAGCGACGATTTTGCAATATCAACCAGCTAAAATGGTCTATGTGTCCTGTAACACGTCCACGCTTGCAAGAGACTTAGTGGCACTTGCTAAGGTCTATGATGTCAAGTACATCCAATCAGTTGACATGTTTCCACATACAGCAAGAACCGAGGCTGTCGTGAAACTACAACGGAAAAGATAGCAGGGCATTTAGAAATATGAAATGGAAAAGAAATTAAAATTAACGAGTCTGACAGGAATTATTTTTGGAATGGCATCAGTCGGGCTTTATTTCCTGTTTCTCAAAATCAACAAATCGTTGAAGATGTAGTAAGTCATGCAGATATAGCGCTTATTTCAACAATTTTGCTGGTGATTATTGCTCCTATGTACGAAGAGTTTGTATTGCGAGCCTTGATTATGGCTTGGCTGGAAAAATATCAGTCCTTGTATATGGATGTTCTTGTGTCCGCAAGTTTGTTCGCGTTACTGCATATATCGGAAAAACAAAACGAATCGGTTATCCAAATGTCTTGCATTTTCTACTGAATTTGCTTGATTGGTTTGTATTGACGTTTGTCATGAAATGATTTAATAGCCAGATAAGGAAAATTACACAGAAAAAGAAAACCCTTTCATTTTATTAAAAAATATGCTAGACTAGTCTAGACTGGAAGCTTGACTCAGGTCGGGCTTTTTGATTTCGGAGGAAATGTGATGATTACAGTTGCAGATTTTGGAAGCGAAGGGGCACAATTGTATCGTTTGACCAATAAAAATGGGATGGTGCTTACAGTCTCTAATTTTGGTGCGAGAATAGTTGATATTCTAGTTCCCCTTGATGGCGAGGGACTGCGCCCGGTCAGTTTGTCGGCGGGTTCGGTACAGGAATATCTGGAGCAGGATTTTTACGTGGGTTCCAGTGTGGTACCAGTAGCCGGTCGGATTTCAGGAGCCAAGACTTCTATCAAAGGTCAGGTTTATCATTTCACTGAAAATGAGCCGGGGCGAACCTTGCATAGCGGTGTGGATACGGCTAATCGGGATTATTGGCAGGTGCAGGTAGATGATGAAGCCAATCGGGTGATGTTTACCTATCTTCTGCCAGATGGGAAAAATGGTTTTCCGGGGAATGTGGAGGTTGAGGCCAGCTTTCAATTAACGGAAGAAAACGAAGTTATTGTTTCTTATCGTGCTCAGTCAGATAAGGACACGATTTTCAATCCGACAAGTCATGTGTATTTTAATTTATCCGGGGACTTTGAGCAAGATGTGTCTCAACATCATTTGACCATTGCTGCGGAGAAATACATTCCGCTGGCAGATAATTTGCCGACAGGAGAGATTGCAAGTGTCGAGGGGACGACTTTTGATTTCCGAAATGGAGCTTTATTGGGGCAAGGATTGTCAGGACAGTCTGAGCAAAATCGATTAGCAGGCGGTTATGACCATCCGTGGCTGTTATCGGAAACTGCCAAGGAGCCTGTGAAGGTAGTCAGTCCTGATGAGCGGGTACGTTTGACTATGAAAACCAATCAGCCGGCGGTTATTGTTTATACCTATAATCACGGTCCAACGGGGCTGTGTCGCCATCATGGTGCCTTTAGTTTGGAGTGTCAGGGCTTGCCAGATGCTTGCAATATTGAAGGATTTGGGTCTATTTTGTTAGAGAAGGGGGATAGTTTCTTGAGTGAGACTCGTTACCGCTTTGATTGGAAATAAATTTGAACCTGGGATAGCTTTCTCAGGTTCTTTCTTATTTGGGACCAAAATTGGAGAGATAGAAGTCCTCTTTTCTCATGAAGAATCCCCATTTTTAGCGGAAATATGCTATAATGTTAGAATGAAAAGCAATGCTAATGATATGAATACAATTGATTTCAGCATCCCTGTGGCCCAAGTGGTGGACAATCATCCAGAGGTTCTCGATATTTTAGTGGATCTTGGTTTTAAGCCGCTTGCAAATCCACTTATGCGTAACACGGTTGGAAAGAAAGTGTCGATCCGACAAGGTGCAGGTCTGCAAGGTATCGATCTAGAGAAAATTCGTCAGACGCTGGAATACAATGGTTATGAGGTAGTAGGTTAATAGTATGACAGACGAACGCATTCATATTTTACGAGATATTTTGCTAGAGCTGCACAATGGTGCTAGTCCTGAGTCCGTTCAAGAACGTTTCGACGCTACTTTTGCAGGAGTTTCGGCTATTGAGATTTCGCTCATGGAGCATGAATTGATGAATTCGGATGCAGGGGTTACCTTTGAGGATGTCATGGAGCTCTGCGATGTTCATGCCAATTTGTTCAAAAATGCGGTTCAGGGAGTGGAAGTGGCGGATACGGATCATCCTGGCCATCCTGTTCGTATTTTTAAGGATGAGAATCTAGCTTTGCGAGCTGCCTTAATTCGTGTCAGACGTTTGCTTGAGACCTATCAGACAGCAGATGAAGACATTCGGAATGACTTGATGAAAGGCTTGCAGCGTCAACTGGGCTTGGTTGGGCAGTTTGAGCGACATTATCAGCGGAAGGAAGAATTATTTTTCCCTATCATGGAAAGCTATGGTCACGATTCACCGCCCAAAGTCATGTGGGGAGTGGATGACCAGATTCGGGACTTGTTTACGGTTGCTTTGAAAAAGGCGGAGCAATTGCCGGATGATTCGATTGAGGAAGTGACGGCTGCTTTTGAGGCCTTTGCTGTTGAGTTTGAGAGCATGATTTTCAAGGAAGAATCGATTTTATTGATGATTCTTATGGAAGCTTTCACTCAGGATGATTGGTTGAAAATTGCTGCAGAAAGTGATGCTTTTGGCTATGCCATTATCCGTCCGTCTGAAAAATGGATTCCTAGTAGAGAGCAGTTTGAACAAGCTACCGAACCTCAGGCCGAGGAAGTGGCGGAACAAGCCAACCAGCAAATCATCGATACTCCCCAAGGGCAGTTTACCATTACCTTTACTCCAAAGGAATCAGAGGCGGTAGACCGAACAAGCCCGCAGTCTTTTGGAAATGGGTATTTGTCGGTTGAGCAGGCTAATCTCATTCTTAATCATCTGCCTATGGAAATCACTTTTGTCAATAAGGAAGATATTTTCCAGTATTATAGTGATAGTGTACCAAGCGATGAGATGATTTTTAAGCGCGTGCCGAGTCAAGTTGGGCGCAATGTAGAACTTTGTCATCCGCCAAAATTATTGCCTAAGGTCAAGAAGATTTTTGCAGCTTTGCGGTCGGGAGAAAAGGATCAGTTTGTCATGTGGTTCAAATCAGAATCGCGTGGTCAATTCGTTCACGTGACCTATGTGGCTGTACGGGACAAAGATGGGGAATTCCAAGGCGTACTTGAGTATGTTCAAGATATCGCTCCTTATCGCGAGATTGATACAGATTTTTATAGGGAGACAGATTAGTGAGTTACGAAGCAGAATTTTTAAAAGAATTTGAAGCGTGGATCAACACCCAGGTCATGATTAATGAAATGGCCATGGCTGAGAGTCGTCGTGTTTTAGAAGAGGACAAGGACGAGCGTGCAGCGGATGCTTATATCCGTTATGAAAGCAAGCTGGATGCCTATCAATTCATCCAAGGGAAATTCGAAAATTACAAGGCTGGAAAAGATTTCCATGCCCTGCCAGATGGTTTATTTGGACAAAAACATTATTAAGAAAATAGAGAAATAGTTAGGAAATAAGGAGATTTTTAAAAATGGCTAAGAAGAAAGTAGATCGTAAAAAACAATTGAAACGTGAACTTGCAGCTTTGCGTAAGGCTGGTCGTGCATTTGCAGATGCAGCAGTGGAAAAGGCTGTTGAAGTGAAAGATACAGTTGTTGAAAACGTTCAAGAATCTGTAGAGACAGTCAAAGAGCAGGTTGCAGAAGTTGTTGAAGCTGGTAAAAAGTCAGCTGGTGACTTTGAAGAATTTGCTAAAGAGTTGGAAGGCGTAGCAGCAGCTCGTTTGGAAACTTTTTATGATGAAGGAATCCAATCCGTCAAAGATTTTTCAAAATGGACTGAAAAAGAGTTGTTGGCTCTTAAAGGTATCGGTCCTGCAACCATTAAACAGTTGAAAGAATTGGGCATTAAGTTTAAAGACTAACCTCGTTCTGGTTGCTTTGCTGGTGGAAATCTGTTAGAATAAATACATTCAGAGGTATTTTGAGCACAATCTCTCACAGAAAGCGGTGGGGCTGAGAAATCCGCAGAGGTTGCAAAAGAGTTGCTGATGGTTGATTTAGAAAATGAAGTTGCGGGTGCAAGCCCGAAATTGGGTGGTACCGCGGAGCAATTCGTCCCTATCGTTGTGATGGGGGCTTTTTTGTATGTTGCATCATGTGGAATATTACGTCTCTTCTTTGGCTAAAAGCAGGGCTTTTTATGAAATGTTTTTGCTAGAGTTGGGCTATGAGGTTTATCAAGAGTGGGAACAAGGGGTTAGCTATCGGTATGATGATTATTACCTGGTGCTGGTCCAAGTAAGAGAGAAATATGCTCAGGAACCCTATCATCGCTGTCATGTCGGTTTAAATCATCTGGCATTTCGTATAGCGACGTCTGATAAATGGGAGGAGCTACGGAACAAACTATCCAATCAAGATGTGACTTTTCTCTATGAAGACCGTTTCCCCTATGCAGCCGGTAGTGCTTATCAAGCCTACTTTTGTGGAAGACCCAGATCGGTTGAAGATAGAATTCGTTTTAGGAGGTAGTCTATGAGGGAATTTAAAAGACTAGAAACCAAACATTTGACCTTGCGTCCAGTGGCCTTATCGGATGCAGAAGCCATGTATGACTATGGGCATCGTCCTGAAGTGGCCCGCCTAGCAGGTTTTCCGGTCAATCAGTCTATCGATGAGTGCCGAGAGTTCATCCAGATGGATTTGGCTAAAAAAGGAGAGGTGACCAGACAGCGCATCTATGCCATTTGCCTCAAAGGGCAGGACCGCTTGATGGGGACTGTGAACTTTGCTAAGGAAATCAAATCTGACATTCTGGAAATTGGCTACGTCCTTCATCCTGACTTGTGGGGGCAAGGTCTGATGCCAGAGGCGGTGGCAGCCTTGGTTGACTTCGGTTTTCAAGAATTGGGCTTGCGCAAGATTGAGATTGCAGTCTATGACCATAATGCGCAGAGCCGGCGCGTGGCAGAAAAGCTGGGTTTTCAATTGGAAGCAAGCCTGCGTAAGCGTAAGAAAATTGATGATATCTATTGTGACAAATTGATTTTTGGACTCTTGAAGGAAGAATGGGAGAAAAACGATGAAAGCAAGATTTGACCTTGATCAGCTGATTTGGACACGTGAGCCAAAAGCATTCACTATCGCAGAGGACAAGATTACCATCACAACAGCTCCTCAGACGGACCTTTGGCAACGGACCTATTACCATTTTCAAAATGACAATGCGCCAGTTTTGCAGCTGACGACAGGCGAGGAATACTTTTCCTTTGAGGTCAAGACCAGTTTTGCTAGCCAGCACCGCTTTGACCAGTGCGGTGTGGTCATGTACTTGGATAGTGAGAATTGGCTCAAGGCGTCTATTGAATATGAAACGGAAGACTTCCAACACCTAGGCTCTGTGGCGACCAATCGCGGCTACTCTGACTGGGTAACGACTGAAATTCCAGCGGACATCAAAGAAATGTGGTATAGGCTCAGCCGTCGTGGCAAGGATTTTCGTCTTGATTGCTCCATTGACGGTGTGACCTTTAAGCAGATGCGCATCTGTCATATGGACAAGGCTGACAAGGAAGTATCCTTTGGCATCTATGCTTGTAGCCCCGAAGAATCTAGTTTTGTTGCAACCTTTACGGATTTTGAACTGACCGACTGCCAGTGGTAGGCACATGATGGGCAACAGCCGGAATGAAGGAGATTAGATGAAACAAGATTTTGAAACAGCAAAATTATACTATGGTTTTCCAGTGATCGTTTTAGGTTATAAGGACGAGACGTTAGGTTATAATATTACGACCAGCTCATCTTCCTATACACTTGGAGATATGATGGTGATTGGTCTTTACACACCTAATAATGCAACAGCTCAAATCAAAATATTCAAAGAGTTTACGGTTCATGTTCCACATATAGAGGTCATGGCGGAGGTTGAACAAGCTGGATTTGTCAGTCATCGAGATAAATTGAACATGACTGAATTGCCTTACCAAATAAGTCCTAGAATTGATGCGCCAATTCTAGAGAATTGCCCGCTGGTCATGGAATGCATGGTAGACTCTATTTCTGAATTTGATAACTATACCAATTTTACTGCCCGTATCGTTGGACGTCAAATCGATGAGCAGTTACTAGATGAAAAAGGTTATCTAAAACATGAAGCACTTAATCCCTTGCTTTATATGGGAGATGGTAAGGCGCGTGTTTATCGTTACCTAGATAATCAGACGACACCACTGGGACAATTTATGAAGGACAAAAAAAGAAGATCAAGAAAAATATAAAGGAGTAAACACATGAAAGAACTTTCACCAAAATACAATCCAGCCGAGGTTGAGGCTGGACATTACCAATCCTGGCTTGACCAAGATGTTTTCAAACCATCAGGCGACAAGAAGGCTAAGCCGTATTCCATCGTGATTCCACCGCCAAACGTAACTGGTAAACTTCACCTTGGCCACGCTTGGGACACGACTTTGCAGGATATTATCATCCGTCAAAAACGCATGCAGGGCTTTGATACCCTTTGGCTTCCAGGGATGGACCATGCAGGGATTGCGACACAGGCTAAGGTTGAGGAGCGTCTGCGTGAGCAAGGCATTTCTCGCTATGACCTTGGTCGTGAGAAATTCCTCGATAAGGTTTGGGAGTGGAAAGATGAGTACGCGACTACTATCAAGGAGCAGTGGGGCAAGATGGGACTTTCTCTTGACTACTCACGTGAGCGTTTCACGCTAGATGAGGGTTTGTCTAAGGCTGTTCGCAAGGTATTTGTTGACCTTTACAAAAAAGGATGGATTTACCGCGGTGAGTTTATCATCAACTGGGACCCAGCGGCTCGTACGGCTTTGTCTGATATCGAGGTTATCCACAAGGACGTGGAAGGTGCCTTTTACCATATGAATTACATGTTGGAAGATGGCTCGCGCGCTCTGGAAGTCGCTACCACTCGTCCAGAGACCATGTTTGGGGATGTGGCTGTCGCTGTCAATCCAGAAGACCCTCGCTACAAGGACTTGATTGGTCAAAACGTTATCTTGCCAATCATCAACAAGGCTATTCCAATCGTGGCTGACGAGCATGCGGATCCTGAATTTGGGACAGGTGTGGTAAAAATTACCCCAGCTCACGACCCGAATGACTTTGCCGTAGGTCAACGCCACAATCTGCCACAAGTCAATGTCATGAACGATGATGGTACCATGAATGAGCTTGCTGGTGACTTTTCAGGCATGGACCGCTTTGACGCTCGTAAGGCTGTCGTGGCTAAACTTGAAGAGTTAGGTGCATTGGTCAAAATTGAAGAACGTGTCCACTCAGTTGGTCACTCAGAGCGTACAGGTGTTGTGGTTGAGCCGCGCTTGTCAACTCAATGGTTCGTTAAGATGGACCAGTTGGCCAAGAACGCCATTGCCAACCAAGACACGGAAGACAAGGTTGAGTTCTACCCGCCACGTTTCAACGATACCTTCCTTTCATGGATGGAAAACGTACACGACTGGGTGATCTCACGTCAGCTTTGGTGGGGCCACCAAATCCCAGCTTGGTACAATGAAGCGGGCGACATGTATGTTGGCGAGGAAGCACCAGAAGGTGACGGCTGGACTCAGGACGCTGACGTGCTTGACACATGGTTTAGCTCTGCCCTTTGGCCATTCTCAACCATGGGCTGGCCTGACACGGATGCTGAAGACTTTAAGCGTTACTTCCCAACATCAACTTTGGTTACGGGTTATGACATCATCTTCTTCTGGGTGTCACGCATGATCTTCCAATCCCTTGAATTTACAGGGCGCAAGCCATTTTCAAACGTTCTGATCCACGGACTCATTCGTGACGAAGAAGGTCGTAAGATGTCGAAATCCCTTGGAAACGGGATTGACCCGATGGATGTCATTGAAAAATATGGTGCAGACAGTTTGCGTTGGTTCTTGTCTAACGGCTCTGCCCCAGGACAGGATGTCCGTTTCTCATATGAAAAAATGGATGCGTCGTGGAACTTTATTAACAAAATCTGGAACATTTCTCGCTATATCCTCATGAACAATGAAGGCCTCAGCCTTGATCAAGCGACAACGACGGTTGAAGCTGTCGCGGCGGGTACTGCTGGTAATGTGACGGATAAATGGATTCTCCACAACCTCAACGAAACTATTGCCAAGGTTACTGAAAACTTTGACAAGTTCGAGTTTGGTGTGGCAGGTCATATCCTCTACAACTTCATCTGGGAAGAATTTGCCAACTGGTATGTGGAGCTGACTAAGGAAGTCCTCTACAGCGACAACGAGGAAGAAAAAGTCATCACGCGCTCTGTCCTCCTCTACACCTTGGACCAGATTCTCCGCCTTCTCCATCCGATCATGCCTTTCGTGACGGAGGAAATTTACGGCCAGTACAGCCAAGGCTCTATCGTGACAGCTGCCTATCCTATGGTTAATAAGGCTTTTGAAAATGAAGCTGCGCACCGCGGTGTGGAAAGCCTTAAAGACCTGATTCGCTCTGTCCGCAACGCCCGTGTCGAGGTTAACGTCGCACCAAGCAAGCCAATTACTATCCTCATCAAGACAGCTGACCAAGCGCTTGAAGACTTCTTCAAAGCCAACAGCAACTACATCAATCGCTTCACTAACCCAGAACACCTTGAGATTTCAAGTGACTTGGCAACACCAGAACTGGCCATGTCAAGCGTCATCACAGGAGCCGAAATCTTCTTGCCGCTGGCAGACCTCTTGAATGTCGAAGAAGAACTTGCTCGACTCAACAAAGAACTTGCTAAATGGCAGAAAGAACTGGCCATGGTAGGCAAAAAACTCAGCAACGAACGCTTCGTAGCCAATGCCAAACCAGAAGTCGTTGAAAAAGAACGCGACAAACAAACCGACTACCAAATTAAGTATGAGGCTACTGTTGAGCGTATCAAAGAGATGGAGAAGTTGGGTAAGTAATAATATAAAATATTATGAAAACGTTAGCAAAAGCTAACGTTTTTTTGATATAATAACATCAAAATAATCTATTAAAAAGGGAACAATTTGATTATGTATAAACGAGAAAATTATCAATTTAAATTAAATGTTCAACCTCATATTTTAAATAAATATCGTGATAAAGTTGGAGAATTGAAATCACAAATTATTCCTAATGCTATTTTTAATGCCTACAATGACTTGTTTTCAAATCCAGTGATGGAAAAAAACAAATTAAGCCTTGTTATTTTCCAAGACTATAAAGAAATTGAGGATTCTGAAGAATATATAAAGCTTAAAAAAATCACTGATGAAATTACTGTAGAATATAAAGAAATTACTGCAGAATATAAGAAAGGCAATGGTATACATTATAGTCTAGAGTTTTTAGTGAAATTGGAGGAAGCAATAAACGATAGAAAAATACTCTTATCAAAATTTCTTGTTTTAAACCAAGCTAATTCCAGATATACTAGTAGTCAAGCTTACGAAGAAATTGAGCGATTGTATGATTTTAATATAGATTCGGAAATTGGGAAAGGATTAGATCATATAAGGAGAGTTAGAAAAATTATATTGTACCTAGAAGAGCAAATTGAAAATGGTACAGAGGAAATTAGGGTAGACTATTCATTCGAAGACGAAATACTTACTATAAAAAATGTAACAATTGATGAGGCACTAGCTTCATTTAAAAAAGTGGAAACTCAAGTAAATGATTCAAAGAGTGATTTAGGGTATATAAAAATTAATCCAGTTTATGAAAAAGCTGCACTAAATACTACCGAGAGTATGAGATCTATTGAAATAATCACAACTTATCCTAATGGAGATACTGATGATGAACTAGATTTATTACTTGAGTTACCTAGAGTTACTGACTCAAAAGAATCTAGAACAACTTTTATAGCTTCGGATTCAGTGGATAATAAAACCTTTTTAGAAAATACACAGAGACTTTCTGTTAAACCAAGTCAAAAAGGGTATTTAGTAGATATAAGAAGTAACGGAAGTACAATTATTAATTTTTCAAATTCAATTATAAAACATGAGTGAGAGTGAAATGAATCAAATTTAAAAAAATCCAATCAAAATTATTTATCTGGCAAGGAATAAATTACTTCCATTCAGTGTATGGATTTTATATTTTGTTTTGATAATATTAATGCTGATATTAACATTTGTTGTTCCTAACAAGATACTAATGGTTAATTATCAAATTCTTGATACACACCAGTTTATTGTAGTTTCAATTTCTGCACTGGCTTTTATATTATCTATGTACATGTTTGGTAGAGAAGTGTATACTATTGAAGATTTTGCAAGATTATACGTTGGTAATCCTAATGTATACTATGGCTATTTAGCTGATTATTTGTTTCCAGCGTTACTTTGGTGCTTAGTTATAACGCTTTCTATAACCAAAATCGTTATTATAGTGTCTATTTCTCAGTGGTTACTAGAATTATTGAGGGTATGCTTTTTATCAATTGTAATTTTAGCTTTTCTATCTACTATAACATTGGTCATTCATAATATGAATAGGGTATCAAATAAAGTAGTGGTTGAAAGTAAAAAGTCAGAAATTCAATGAGTAGCAAGTTATACCAGACGCTAAGCATTTTCATGACACTCATACAGATTTCTTCGGTAAGGCCATTGATACTTTTGATGAAAAGAATAAGCGAAAATCGGCTTTGGACAAAGACAATCGAGTATTTACTTTGAAGTTCCTTGCATCCGGTGATGAGATTGAAGCGTATATTAATCAAGAAAATGGAAAAGCGATACAATCAACTCATAAATAAGGTATTTTAGGTGAGTGGCTTTTAAGAGGAGTTTTTCAACTCCGAGAAAGAGAAGCGCTAACCTATGAAAAGTTAGTTGATCTAAATACTAACGCTATTCGTTTAACCAAGTTTAAGAACTCATCAATCATTGGAATTGAATTCATCTGGATTGATATCAATAATCCTCCCAAAGACGCTATTGGTTGGATAGCTAAAGGCTCTTAACTCAGAACACACAGTCCTAACTGTGTGTGTTTTCTTATCAAATTCAAGTTTTTGCATGTGGGTGTCTATGTTTTTGTGGCGAGGGATGGCGTAAAATGGAGGTATCTTAAGAGAGGAGTTGATGAGGAGATGGATTTTGTGTTTGTTGGGTCAGTGTTTCTGGCTGGCTTGGTGTCGTTTTTCTCGCCTTGTATTTTTCCGGTCTTGCCGGTTTATCTGGGCTTGTTGTTAGATGTGGGTGAGAGGCGAGTGTTTCGGATAGGGAGGTGGACGTTTAATTGGTATGGTGCCGCAAAGACCTTGGTCTTTATTCTAGGTCTGTCGACGATATTTGTCCTCTTGGGCTATGGTGCAGGTGCGCTGGGTCAGGTTCTCTATGCAGACTGGTTTAGAATTCTGCTGGGGCTAATCGTGATTGCGCTGGGGCTTCATCAGATGGGTGTCCTAACCTTTAGGCGCTTGGAGTTGCAAAAGTCGCTAATTTATCAGCATAAGAAAGAGCGCAATGCCTTTCTCAGTGCTTACTTATTGGGCTTGACCTTTAGCTTTGGCTGGACGCCTTGTGTGGGACCGGTTCTGAGCTCGGTTCTAGCTATTGCGGCGACAGGATCAAAAGGAGCACTACAAGGTGGGCTCTTGATGCTGGTTTACACGCTAGGTTTGGGAATTCCTTTTATTCTCTTATCTCTGGCACAGGATATGGTCTTGAAGCAGTTTAATCGCTTGAAGCCACATATTGGATTATTGAAAAAAGTGGGCGGAGCCTTGATTATCGTGATGGGACTGATTTTGATGTTTGGTCAATTAAACAGTCTCGCTAGTTTATTGCATTAGGAAATGACAAATGGAGGTCTTAAAATGAAAAAAATGATTCGCTTGACAACAGGATTGGTCTGCGCAGCCATGCTTTGCGCCTGCTCAAATGGAGCTGGAAATAACATGAAAGAAGACAAGATGTCAGACAAAACGTCGATGTCATCTAGCATGTCAAAGGATAAGATGTCCGATAAGATGGACAAATCGGATAAGAAAATGTCATCTGATAAGATGAAAAAATCAGATAACATGAAGCAGTCTGATAAGATGATGAACTCATCTGACAAGATAGACTCAGATATGAAATCTTCAGATAAGATGTCAGATGACAAGATGACTAAAGAATCCGATATGATGTCTCATCAAGCCGCGCCTGATTTCACCTTGAAGGACTTGGATGGTAAAACGCACCGTTTGTCTGACTACAAGGGCAAGAAGGTTTACTTGAAATTCTGGGCATCATGGTGTTCTATCTGCTTGTCAACCTTGTCTGATACCAAGGAATTAGCTCAGCAAAAAGATACAGATTTTGTGGTATTGACCGTCGTGTCTCCAACTAAAAATGGTGAAAAAAGCGAAGCTGATTTCAAAAAATGGTTTAAGGGAACGGACTTTAAAGGTTTGCCAGTCTTGGTGGACAATAGCGGTAAATTGCTAGAAGATTATGGCGTACGCTCTTATCCAACAGCTGCCTTTATTGACAGCGAGGGCAATCTTGCCAAAACTCAGGTTGGTTTTATGGAAAAAGAGGCGATTGAGCAAACCTTGAAAGAGCTCAAGTAAGGAGGAGAAATCATGGAAGGACGCTTTAAACTAGTAGGTATCTTGCTTCTGGGTATGGTCTTGCTTGGTGGTGTCTTTTATCTAGTGGCAGGAAAAAGTGCGATGACTTCAGCCCAGCGCACTCCTAAGGAGCAGATGAGCAAGCCTTTTATGAAGGACAATGACCGGAAAATGGAGAAGAAAATGGGCAAGGTAAACAAGAAAGACATCTATCTAGCAGGCGGCTGCTTTTGGGGTGTGGAAGCTTATTTTGAGAAAGTCCCCGGTGTCTTAAATGCTGAATCCGGCTATGCCAACGGCAAGGATGAGACGACCAATTATCACTTGATTTCGCAGACGGGACACGCCGAAACGGTTCATGTGACCTACGATGCCAATCAAGTTAGCTTGAAAGAGATTTTGCTGCATTACTTTAGAATCATTGACCCTACCAGCGTCAACAAGCAGGGCAATGACCGCGGTAGTCAATACCGTACCGGCGTCTATTACACCGATGCGTCAGACAAGGAGACCATTGAGCAGGTCTTTAAGGAAAAATCCGCTGACTTTGAAAAGCCTATCGTGGTAGAAAAAGCCAAGCTTGCCAACTGGGTGTTGGCAGAAGATTACCATCAAGATTACTTGAAAAAGAATCCGAACGGCTACTGCCATATCAATCTCAGTCAGGCTACTTACCCTGTTATCGATAAGGGCAAGTACCCAAAACCGTCTCAGGAAGAGATTACAAAGATGCTTTCAGCAGATGAGTACAAGGTCACTCAAGAAAATCAAACAGAAAAAGCCTTCTCAAATCGTTACTGGGATCAATTTAAACCAGGGATTTACGTCGATGTCGTCACAGGTGAGCCGCTCTTTTCTTCCAAAGATAAATTTGAGTCGGGCTGTGGTTGGCCAAGTTTTAGTCGCCCGATTAGTCCTGATGTCGTGTCTTACAAGAAAGATACCAGCTTTAATATGGAACGAACAGAAGTCAGAAGTCGTAGCGGCAACTCTCATCTTGGGCATGTCTTTACAGATGGCCCAGCTGACAAAGGAGGCTTGCGCTACTGTATCAATAGCCTGTCTATCCGTTTCATTCCAAAGGACCAGATGGCTGAAAAAGGCTATGATTATCTCTTAAATGAAGTGGACTAAGCAGAAGTGGTGATTGTTTGCTATAATAAGAGAAGGAATCACCAAGGAGAATCGTGTGTATCGTTTACTAATCGTTGAAGACGAGTACCTTGTGAGACAAGGTATTCGTTCTTTGGTCTCTTTTGAGCAATTCGGTATTGGTCAGATTGACGAGGCTGAAAACGGCCAAGAGGCTTGGCACTTATATCAAAAAGAGGATTATGATATTGTCCTAACGGACATCAATATGCCCAAGTTAAACGGCATTCAACTGGCGCAGCTCATCAAAGAAAAAGCTCCTGCCACACGCTTGATTTTTTTGACGGGCTATGACGACTTTAACTACGCCCTGTCTGCCTTGAAATTGGGGGCAGATGACTACCTTTTGAAGCCTTTTTCCGTTGAGGATGTAGAAGGCATTCTGGCTAAGGTTAAAAAGCAGCTAGATGAGCTGAAAAAGCAAAAAAAGCTGCAAGTCTTGACACAAAACAAGGAAGTGACGGCTATTGAGGCACGGATTCAAGAAAGTCTGGGGGATCCTGGCTTGTCTTTGAAAGGCCTCGCACATGAATTTGGTTTTAGCAGCAATTATCTAAGTGTGCTCTTGAAAAAAGAATTGGGACTGCCCTTTCAAGATTATTTGATTCAGGAGCGGATGAAAAAGGCGAAGATTTTACTGTTAACGACGGATCTGAAGATTTATGAAATAGCAGAGCAGGTTGGCTTTGAAGACATGAATTACTTTTCGTCACGCTTTAAGCAGATTGTGGGGAAGACCCCGAGACAGTTTAAAAAGGAGGAGAGTTGATGAAAAAAATGCCCTTGTTGGTTCAATTGATGCTTTCCTTTAGCCTGGTTGTGCTATGCTTGGTGACGAGTTTAGGGATGGCTTATTATCAGTCGAGCGAAAAGACCATTCGGCAGCTGATTGAAGATGAGACTCGTCAGAGTATTCAGCAGAGTGCCAAGTCCATTGACCGCTACATGGAGCAGTTAAAGACTACCAGCTCTGCCCTTTCCCAAAATCCAATAGTCCTATCCTTTGCCTCTGATAGCAAGAAGCAAGCTGACGCTGATGTCACGAAGTTACTGGAGACCGTTTTGGCTACCAATAAGGACTTGCTCCAAGCTGTACTCGTGACTAAAGATGGACGGCTCCTCAGCACCAATCCGTCGCTCAGCATGAAAACATCGTCTGATATGATGGCAGAAAATTGGTACCAAAAAGCCATTGACCAAAAGGCCATGCCCGTCCTCACACCGGCACGCCAACTGGCCGATCAAAAAGACAAGTGGGTGGTGTCTGTAACTCAGGAAGTCGTGGACAGCAATGGGAACAATCTAGGTGTTTTGCGCCTGGACTTGGGCTATGATACCATCACGAGTTCCCTAAATGGGGTCAAGCTAGGACAAAAAGGCTTTGCATTTATCGTCAATAATCAGCATGAATTTGTCTACCATCCCATGAGCTCAGTCTATTCTTCTAAGGAAGAAATGGCTGCGCTGACGCCTTATTTGGCACAGAAAAACGGCTATGTGGCCTCTGAAAATCGTTTTGTCTATCAAAAGCTTCTGCCAACAAGCCAGTGGACGATTGTGGGAGTGGCTTCTCTTGAGCGCTTGCATCAGTTGCAATCACAGACGTTTTGGTCACTTTTTGGCTTTGGCGCTGCGGTGACGGTCATTTGCGTGTTGGGAATTATGCTGATGTTGCGTTTGTGGATTCGGCCTATTCGTGAGTTGCAGGTGGTAATAGAAGATATCAAACAAGGCAATTACCAGCTTCGTGCCCGGGAAGTGGGCTCCAAGGAACTGGTGGACTTGGCCCAGCAATTTAATGCCATGTTGGACGAGAATGACCGCTTGATGCAAGCTGTTGCGGAAAATGAACAGGCAATCGGTCGCTATCGCCTAGAAGCGCTAGCTAGTCAAATCAATCCGCATTTTCTCTACAATACCTTGGATACGATTGTCTGGATGGCGTCATTTAACGATAGCAAGCGCGTGGTGAGTTTGACCAAATCGCTAGCCCAGTATTTTAGACTGGCTCTGAATCAAGGCAATGAATGGATTTCCCTTGCGAATGAATTAGAACATGTCAGACACTATCTCTTTATCCAGAAGGAACGTTACGGCGACAAGCTCAGTTATGAGATTCAGCCCTTGGCTAGCTATCAGGACCTGTTGATTCCCAAACTTATCTTGCAGCCCCTTGTTGAGAATGCTATTTACCACGGCATCAAGGAAGTGGATAGACCTGGTAAAATCAAGGTATCTGTCTTGGAAAATGATGAGGAACTCATCCTATCTGTCTGGGATAATGGCTCAGGATATAAAGAGCAAAAGCAAAGTCAGGCGCAATTAGAACGCGGCGGTGTAGGCCTAGCCAATATCGACCAGCGTCTACAGTTGCAATACGGAGAGGCCTATCAGATGACCATTGATAGTCAAGCTGATGCCTACACGGATATTCGCTTGCATATTCGTAAAAATGCTCTAGTAGCGGCTGCTTCGGAAAACTAAACTCTAAGACACAGCAAACCACCCCTATCATAGAATAGGAGTGGTTTTATCGTGTTCTTCTCTTGACAAGTCATAGTAGGTCTGATAAGATTACAGGGTAAAATACTTAACTGATTAACTATATAACTAAATAAAATGTTATTTAGTTATATAGTTAATCAGTTAAGTAGAAAGGTATATTTTATGAAACATGTATCCTATCGCAAGCTCAGTCTCCTCACTGTAGAAACTCTTTCTGGATTAGCAGTATATATGGCTGGTCCCAATGCTGCATTGGCGGAGGAAGCAGCACCACGCGTGGCATCGATTGGCCAAGAGTTTAATTTTGTGGCAACCATTTTGGACAAGGATGACCATGCCTTGGCAGGTAAAGAAGTCGTCGTGAGTGATGTGACTGATGGTGTAGCAAAAGTTGTGGCCAGTGCAAAAACAGGAGCAAATGGTCAAGCAACGTTTAGCAATCTCCCTCTATCTCGTAGTCTCAGTGTCTCTGTTGATGGTGTTGTCAAAGGTTACACTGTTCGGACAGATGTAGCCGGCTCCACTCAGACAGGAAGTTTTAAGGCTGATGGTGTCG
This sequence comes from Streptococcus gallinaceus, assembly GCF_040545695.1. Lineage (NCBI taxonomy): Bacteria > Bacillati > Bacillota > Bacilli > Lactobacillales > Streptococcaceae > Streptococcus > Streptococcus gallinaceus. The sequence continues at coordinate 20,255 of NZ_JBEPMK010000001.1, forward strand.
GTACAGCAGCACCGTCTTACAGCAAACAGTCTATCATTCTGACCATCCGTGACCAAGAGGGTGAAGTCTATTCAGGTCAGTCGGTTAGTCTCAAAACCAAAGAAGGCAAAGAAGTTGGAAAAGGGATTTCAGACGCTTCTGGTAAGGTTGTTTTTGCTGACAAGTTAGTGGATGGAACATTCTATGATGTATTTGTCAATGGTGTGCAGAAAGACCCTATTTTACCAGAGCAAAGCCGGTCTCTATTGATTGAAAGACTTGCTTCCGCAATTCCATCCCCAGCGCCAAAAGAAGCAGACGCCACACCTGTCAAAGGAAGTTTTAGCTTTACAGCAACGGTGTTAGACAAGGACCAACGTGTCATTCCAGGGAAAGAAGTTCGGTTGTATGACATCACTGACGGAAAGTCAGTTGAACTGGCTGTTCAAAAAACGGATGACAAGGGCCAAGTTCGTTTTGACAATTTGCCATTATCTCGCAATATCAGTGTAAATGTAGATGGCAAACCGCAGGGCTACACTGTTCGTACTGACCAAGATAAGAGTCAAAAAGCGGCTGCCTTTTATGTGGAAGGAAAAGGAACACAAAAAGTTACATTTTCAGCTGGAAAGGCCATTATCAAAGTGGTCAATGAAGAATCAGAAGCCTTGGCTGGTCAAGAAGTCGTCTTGAAAAACAAGTTAGGCCTAGAAGTGGCAAAGGGTGTGACCGATAAAACAGGTCATGTAACCTTTGAAAATAGCCTGCTTGACGGAACCATCTATACTGCAGTGGTGAATGGTGTCGAGATGACAAAACCTGTCACAACAGGCTCTTCAACTACTTTCTTCCTAGCGGGTGACCAAATTAAGAAGGAAGAACCAAAAGCAAAACAAGACAAAACTGACTCGGCTTACAAGGAAGACAAACCATCCAAAGAGTCAAAATCTGCAGAAACTTCATCGATGGCAGCCGACAAAAAAAGTGAGCACGACTACAGTAACGTCTCCAAAAGCAGTTACTGGAAAAGGGAAAGCAGCTAAAGCCTTGCCACATACAGGTGAACGCTCAACAGTATTCCTCAGCTTTATCGGACTCATCCTATCTACTACTCTCATCTTGTTTGGTCTCGGTAAAAAGATGAAAAAAGATTAGTGCTATATTTGTAATAAAAGGGTAATTGTGTGAAAAAGACTGGATCAACTCATCCAGTCTTTTCTCCTGCCCCAACTTTTCAGATTTTGGTCGTCGTCGGTTTTTTATCTGAGAATCTGTGTTATACTTATATATAAGTATAACAAGGTGGATATGTGATGGAAAAAAGGCTGTATTTACTAGCAGCGGTTGTTCTTCTATTGACGGGAGCGACCATGGCGAGTATTTCGTATCTCGAGGAGCACGAAGTGGCTTTAGTACCCAAGTCGGTTTCTAAGAAAGAGGATAATCGGCAGAAAATTCTTGTGAAAAATGATGAAAGTAGCAGTAACAGTGAGGCGGTTACGGTAGACGGAAAAAACATCCAGATTACTGCGGGTGGGGAATTTTATATTTCTGGAAAAGGAAAGGGAGTGACTATTCAAGTCGGAGATCAGGTGACGGAGGATGTCACTCTGGTCTTGGATAGTCTTGAAATAGCTTCGATTTCCATGAAGTCTAAAGGGACAAATATCATTCATCTGGCAAAAGGTTCGAAGAATACCTTGTCTGAAGCAGAGACAGGGATTTCTGCAACCAATGTGACCATCACAGGTGCGGGTAGTCTCACCATGACAGCTATTTCTAAGTACGGGATTTTTGCCACAGAAGATTTAGTGGTGGAAGACGGGAAAATAGCGATTGAGTCGCAAGGTTCTGGACTGGCAACCCTACACGATAAGGACCCTGAGCAAGCCAATCTCACCATCAACGGTGGCGAAATGAACCTTTCGACTAATTCTGACAAGGGAAATGCAGGTCTCGTGGCAGGAAATCAGCTCATTATCAATCACGGGAATCTTTCGGTGACTAACTCCTATGAAGGCTATGTTGGCAAACATGTGACAATCAATGGTGGAGTGAGTAAAATCGTTTCTGCAGATGATGGAATTGTTTCCAAAGATCCTTTTTATGAAGAAGGTGCTGTGTCGGATGTTGATATCGTTATGAATGGTGGCGAAGTAAGTATTCTAGCTGCGGGTGACGCCTTGGATTCCAATGGGTCTTTGACAGTGAATGGTGGTCAATTTGCTCTTGAAACGAGCTCTCAATTTGAGGGAAGTTTGGATGTCGAAGGACAGAGTCAATTAGCAGGTGGCACTCTTTGGGGGCTGGGCTCTTTGATTGGTGCAGAAGTCTTTCATCTGGCTAGTCAACCCTTTTTAGCAGATGAGTTTTATGTGGCTAAGGGAGACCGTCTAGAGGTGAGAGATGCAGCTGGTAATGTAGTAGGAACCTACACTAGTAACGTTGGAGCCTCTCACATTCTCTTCAGTTCAGCTGACCTGAAGCTGGGAGAAATGTACACTGTGACAACATCAGCAGGTCAAAGTGTCCAATTAACGGCTATGACACAAGCATATTAGAGGCGACGCGAGTCGCTTTTTCCGTAGGAGGAGAAAGAATGACGATAGAAGAAGAGATGTTTAAAGGAAAAGAAATCAATCGGGGCAGTCTGCTGGCTTTTGGTTTCGTCAGAGATGGGGCGGATTATTTCTATAAAGAAGAGATGTTAGACGGTGCCTTTCAAGCTCAGGTCTGGCTGCGTGCGGATGGTTCTGTCCATAGCCGTGTGTGGGACCTAGACTTGGAGGAAGAGTATACGGCCTTTCGTGTGAGCCAGGTCCGAGGTGCATTCGTTGGACAAGTGCGGCAGGCCTATACGGCTGTTTTGGAAAAGATTGTGGCGGCTTGTAGTCATGAAAAATTGGCAATCTCCCAGCAGGGGATAAGGTTAGTGGAGTATATTGCCAAGGAGTGGGGCGATGTGTCGGACCGTCCTTTTGAAAAGCATCCCCAGTATTTTTCCTATCGAGTAGCAGGCAAATGGTATGCGCTTGTATTTCCCTTACAAATGGGGAAATTAGACTCAACAGTAGTTGACAGAGAAGTTGAAGTGGTAAATATAAAGGTTCCAGCTGAGAAAATGGAGCAAGTGCTTGCGTTACCATCGGTCTATCCATCCTATCACATGTCCAAAAAGTCCTGGGTTTCTGTTGTTTTAGACGATGGATTGTCGGATGCGGAGTTGTTCTCCCTCCTTGCTGCCAGCAGAAGTCTGACAGCACCAAAGGGCTATTATCCAAGTAGTGGGCCGGATTATTGGCTGATTCCGGCCAATCCAAAAGTCTTTGATTTGGATGCCGAATTTGCGGAACACAAGATAGTCTACTGGACGCAGAAAGCTACTATTCAAAAAGGGGACTTGGTTGCCATGTATGTGACATCCCCCGCGCAAGAACTGCGCTATCTTTGTAAAGTATTGGCTAGTCAGGTGCCCAACACCCTCTATCCCGAGGAAGGGAAAAAGTCCCTCATGCAGGTGGAGTTGATTCATACTTTTTTATCGCAAGAATTTCCTCTGGAACGCATGAAAGAGCTGGGAGTCAAGTCGGTCCGCGGACCACGCCGCATGACCAAAGTATTGGCAGAAGCGGTGGAAGAGAGTTTGAAACATAACAAGCCATAAACTATTCTGTTAGCAACATGAGGCAGTCTCTACTCGTAAATGACGTCATGCTGTCAACGTGACAAAAATTCCATTTGGAAATGATGCCATGCAGTCAACATGACAAGATTTCCGGTTGTAGATTGAGCTATGCAGCTAACATGACAAGATTTTCATCTGCACATTAGGACATGCTACCAACATGAAGTCATTTACTAGGAGGAGAGGTAGGAGTGTGGTAATATGGTAGCTATATAGTGAAAAGGAAGAAATCATGGGAATGATTTGAAAGATAGGAAAAATTTTATTGGTTATTATTGTTATTTTACTGATTGCACTTGCGGCATTGCTCTTTGTTGGGAAGCAAAAAGAGGGCAATTATACTAAGTACACCAAGACAGCTGGAAAGATTGAGAAAATCTATACAGCCACGGGAGAGGATAAGGTCTCTTATACGGAATACAAGACGGATGACGAGGTCATCAAAAAATATGCTCTTTGGTATCCTGAGAAAATGAAAAACTCGGATAAAAAGTGTCCGATTGTCATTTTTGCCAATGGAACAGGCAGCAAATCCAGCACCTATAAAGCATTTTTGACCCATTTAGCTTCTTGGAGATTTATTGCCGTTGGAAATGATGATGAGAATACTCGGACAGGTGAGTCGCTCAATAAGATAATTGATTTTCTGATTGAGGCAAACAGTCGAAAAGAGAGTCCTTTTTATCAAAAATTAGACCCGGAGCGGATTGGGATTGGAGGTCACTCGCAGGGCGGTCCAGCAGTTTTTAATATGGCTGGAAAATGGAGCAACAAAGATCGGATCAAAGCTGTCTACGCGGTCAGCCCAACTTCGTCTTATCATACCAATGTTTTTCAGGTGGTTGGATTTACGACATGAGCTTAATTGCAGCACCGACCTTCATGACAGCGGGAACGGGAGCGTTTGACGCGGGGACGGCTGAGGCCAAAGACATTGAGTCAAACGAGAAGAAGGGCATCATGCAAGGGATTGCGCCCCTGTGGAGTCTGGAGGAGAATTATCAGAAGTTGCCAAGCACAGTTGCCAAACTCTATGCTCGAAAAAAAGTGTTGACCATGGAAATTCTCATCTGCAAATGGATGGCTATATGACAGCTTGGTTTAGATATTACTTGACCGATGATGCAGAAGCAGGGAAAGCCTTTTGTGGAGCTGATGCGGAAATCAAGCAAAACTCCGATTATAAAGATGTAGTCGCAAGTAAATAAAATTAAGAGACGGTAGAAAGTCTACTGTCTTTTGTCATGAACAAGCATTTTCCTATTTTATGAGAGAATGTGCTATAATGCTAAACAGTTTAAGGAGAAGATAGATGACACGTTATTTCGTACGAACCAGACAATTGATTACTGCTAAGGTGATGGGGATGATTCCCTATAAGCAAGAGTTGGTCGTCGGTACTGGGAAGCTAGATAACTTAGCGGATTTATTGGAGAAAGAGGAGATTACGTCCGTCTTTGTCATAACCACTCCTGGTATGGTGAAGCGGGGAAGTTTGGCAGGTTTGACCAAGCTGGTATCAGCTATAGTATTTTTACAGAGATACAGCTAGACCCAACGATTGAGAATGTCCTAGCGGCCAAATCGGCCTATCTGTCTCAAGGTCACCAAGCTATTGTTGCCATTGGTGGCGGTTCTGTACTTAATTGTGCCAAGATTACAGGTGCTTGTGTCTCAAATCCAAAATTTGACCCGTCACATCCAAGCCTCTTAACACGGTCATTGCGCCTTTTTATGCGATGCCAACAACTGCAGGTTCTGGATCAGAGGTTACAGCAGATGCTGTTATTACTCAGGAAATCGATGGCAAACACGTCAAAAAACCAATCAACGACTTGAAGTTAGTCCCAAAGGGTGTCATTTTAGACGCTCAACTAACAGCGACATTGCCGGCTTCTTTAACCATCTCATCTGGGATGGATGCGATTAGTCATGTCATCGAAATACTGACCAATCGCTATGCCAGCCGCAAGACCAAGGAGGTTGGTCAAAAAGCTCTGCCCCTTCTCATGACAAACTTGCCCCCTAGCTGTTGAAGATGGGAGCAATCTTGAGGCGCGTGAGCACTTGCTGGTAGGTTCTTACTATGCAGGTCTTGCTATTACGACCAATTTTGTCGGCTACATCCACGCTATTTCACATGCCATCGGAGCTTGCTACGGCTTGGTCCATGGGGAAATCAACAGCAGACTCATGCCTCTTGTTTTAGAGCAATTTGATAAAGCTGTGCATCCGCAATTAGCAGATTTTTCAGATTGGATTGGCTTAGAAGGACGGACTCAAGAAGAAAAAGCGCAAGTATTTATTGCTAAATTAAAGGAATTCCGAGACCAATTTGGTATTTCAGCTACCATTCCAGAATTGCAAAAAGAAGATTTTCCTCAACTCATCCAACAAGCCATAGCAGAAGCCAACGCCATCTACCCCGTACCTGTCATCTGGACAGAAAAGGGTTTTGAAGCGGTCTTGGAACAGCTATTGGAGAATTAAAAATAGCTGAAGTATATTCAACTGATATATAATTTTAGGATGATTTGCTAGAAGTGTCGCTTGCTAAAATGATAAAGCAACAAAATTATCAGAAAATTTTAGAAAAGTCTGGAAAAGGGCTTTTCTTTTTGTTGAAAAGTAGTAAAATAGTACTAACTTATTTTGAGAGGTTTCTATATGAAAAAAAGTTTCATTCATCAGCAGGAAGAGATTTCCTTTGTAAAAAACACCTTCACTCAGTATCTAAAAGATAAGTTAGAAGTGGTGGAAGTGCAAGGACCTATTTTGAGTCGTGTTGGCGACGGGATGCAGGATAATTTGTCCGGTGTGGAAAATGCGGTTAAGGTAAATGTCAAGCTGATTCCAGACGCAAGCTATGAAGTCGTTCATTCCTTGGCCAAGTGGAAACGCCATACCTTGGCTCGCTTTGGTTTCAATGAAGGCGAAGGGCTCTTTGTTCATATGAAAGCTTTGCGCCCAGATGAGGATTCCTTGGACCAAACTCACTCTGTCTATGTGGACCAGTGGGACTGGGAAAAAGTGATTCCAGATGGTCGCCGGAATTTGGCCTATTTGAAAGAAACAGTTGAGCAGATCTATAAAGCCATTCGTCTGACCGAGTTGGCAGTTGAAGCGCGTTATGACATCGACTCGATTTTGCCAAAGCAAATTACCTTTGTGCATTCGGAAGAATTGGTTGAGCGCTACCCAGATTTGACACCGAAAGAACGTGAAAATGAGATTGCCAAAGAATACGGTGCTGTTTTCCTCATTGGTATTGGTGGCGAATTAGCAGATGGAAAACCACATGACGGCCGTGCACCGGACTATGATGACTGGACAAGCCCATCTGAAAATGGCTACAAGGGTCTCAATGGTGACATTTTGGTCTGGAACGAGCAACTAGGTTCCGCCTTTGAAATTTCGTCTATGGGAATCCGTGTTGACGAAGATGCGCTCAAACGCCAATGTGCCATTACAGGAGACGAGAATCGCTTGGAATATGACTGGCACAAGACCCTTCTACGAGGTCTTTTCCCATTAACAATTGGTGGCGGTATCGGCCAATCTCGCTTGGCTATGTTCTTGCTTCGCAAAAAACATATCGGAGAAGTACAATCCAGCGTCTGGCCTGAAGCTGTTCGTGAAGAATTTGAAAATATTTTGTAAGAAAAAGCATAAAAAAGTCCTGAGAAACATCTCAGGACTTTTTTATCTAATTTCGCAAGCAATACCATCTCGATCACGATCTAGATCATAACTATAACCAGGGTCTCCTCTGCGAATCGGTGCCTTACCTGCAGCTCTTACAGCGGCACAGTTTGGATAGTATGGTTGTGCAGGCTGTGGGCTAGGAGCGGGTTGGGGTGCAGGTTGAGGGTTAGCATACTGGGTGCGAATAGGATTTCCTAATTGATTTGCATAGAATTTAATCCCTTCTTGAGACCAGCCATGTCTTGGCAATACATTGTATTCATTGCGGTCAGTTGTCCAATGATGGAGTCCGCGCAAACGTGGATTGTAGACACGGTAAATAGGTGTTCCACCTCCTGAATAGAAAACAGGCTGGCCATTGTTGTCTTTTGTCCAACCATGGTAGGAAGTAAGAACGCGAACTTCGTTTAAGTCTGAAGTGTAGAGGTGATTTTGCAATCCTGCATTGTAGAGACGATAAACGGGAGTTCCGCCATCTGGTGCATACCAAGCCACTCCCTCATATCCCCAACCATGTTGACTATAGAGAACATTTTTTTCATTTTGAGAAGTTGTGTAGAGATGCTCACCGTTTGAACGATTGTAGAGTCGGTAAATTGGCGAGTCGGCGTAGACAGATTCGCTTGCAAAGACTAGACTGGATAGACCTAGTAGTAAGCAGGTAATGAGCCATAATTTCTTTTTCATATGGATAACTCCTTTATATTATTCTATTTATTATTATACTACTTTGAAATAGTTTTGAAAACGCTTTTTTAATAAAAACTCAATAGTATTTAGCACAAAATCATTTGGCCAGATGAAACCAACAAACTTAGTTTTAAGCAATTTATAGAATTGGAATTTGTAGGTGAAAGAAGCAGGAATGTCTCTTTTTTCTTTCATGTTCCCTTAGGAAAACATTTACAATTGACTCAGCTCTGCCATTTTCCTTAAAGTGTGGTATAATGCTAGGGTTGAAATAAAATAAATATTATAGAGGAAAACATGACAAACTTAAGAAATGATATCCGTAACGTTGCCATCATTGCCCACGTTGACCACGGTAAAACGACTCTTGTTGATGAGTTGCTCAAGCAATCTCAAACTTTGGATGCACGTAAGGAATTAGCTGAACGCGCAATGGACTCAAACGATATCGAAAAAGAACGCGGTATCACCATTCTTGCTAAAAATACAGCCGTAGCCTATAACGATACTCGTATCAACATCATGGATACCCCAGGACACGCGGACTTCGGTGGTGAAGTTGAACGTATCATGAAAATGGTTGACGGTGTTGTCTTGGTTGTTGATGCCTACGAAGGTACAATGCCACAAACCCGTTTCGTATTGAAAAAAGCTTTGGAACAAGACTTGATTCCAATCGTGGTTGTGAATAAAATCGACAAACCATCAGCTCGCCCAGCAGAAGTTGTAGACGAAGTCTTGGAACTCTTCATCGAGCTCGGTGCAGATGATGACCAATTGGACTTCCCAGTTGTTTATGCATCAGCTATCAACGGAACATCTTCACTTTCTGATGATCCAGCTGACCAAGAACAAACAATGGCACCAATCTTCGATACCATCATCGACCACATTCCAGCGCCAGTTGACAACTCAGATGAGCCTCTTCAATTCCAAGTATCTCTTCTTGACTACAATGACTTCGTTGGACGTATCGGTATCGGACGTGTCTTCCGTGGTACAGTTAAAGTTGGTGACCAAGTTACCCTTTCAAAACTTGACGGAACTACGAAAAACTTCCGCGTTACAAAACTCTTTGGTTTCTTTGGTCTTGAACGCCGTGAAATCCAAGAAGCTAAAGCAGGTGATTTGATTGCCGTTTCAGGTATGGAAGATATCTTTGTTGGGGAAACTATCACACCAACTGACTGTGTTGAGCCACTTCCAGTTCTTCGTATCGACGAGCCAACTCTTCAAATGACTTTCTTGGTAAACAATTCACCATTTGCAGGTCGTGAAGGAAAATGGATTACATCGCGTAAAGTTGAAGAACGTCTCTTGGCTGAACTTCAAACAGACGTATCTCTTCGTGTTGACCCAACTGACTCACCAGATAAATGGACTGTTTCAGGTCGTGGTGAATTGCACTTGTCAATCCTTATCGAAACAATGCGTCGCGAAGGATATGAGCTCCAAGTATCACGTCCAGAAGTTATCATCAAAGAAATCGACGGCGTTAAATGCGAACCATTTGAGCGCGTACAAATCGACACACCAGAAGAATACCAAGGAGCCATCATCCAATCCCTTTCAGAGCGTAAAGGTGACATGTTGGATATGCAAATGGTTGGTAACGGCCAAACGCGTTTGATTTTCTTGATTCCTGCGCGTGGTTTGATCGGATACTCAACTGAGTTCTTGTCAATGACACGTGGTTACGGTATCATGAACCACACCTTTGATCAATACTTGCCGGTTGTTCCAGGTGAAATTGGTGGTCGTCATCGTGGTGCCCTTGTTTCGATTGACCAAGGTAAAGCGACTACTTACTCTATCATGCGTATTGAAGAGCGCGGAACAATCTTTGTAAACCCCGGTACAGAAGTTTACGAAGGAATGATTATCGGTGAAAACTCACGTGAAAATGACCTCGGTGTCAACATCACAACTGCAAAACAAATGACAAACGTTCGTTCTGCAACCAAAGACCAAACTGCTGTTATCAAGACGCCACGTATTTTGACACTTGAAGAATCACTGGAATTCTTGAACGACGATGAGTACATGGAAGTAACACCTGAGTCAGTTCGTTTGCGTAAGCAAATCCTCAACAAGGCTGAACGTGACAAAGCCAACAAAAAGAAAAAAGTAGCTCTCGACGAAGCCTAATCTAGCTTCTGAAATACTCTTGTCTACTATCAACAGAGGGAAGGAAATGCCATGTTTTATTTGATTTTAGCCATGATGCTGGTTTTGTTTTACGTTTTTATGGCTCCTCGCAATGTCAAAGGAACCATGAACCTAGTGGCATCCGTCTTTCTGATGGTTGGTTTGGTTATCGCTGTTGTCCTAGGCTTTTTACAAGTTCTTCAATCTCCTCCTGAACTATGGATTGTGATTGGTATGTGCTTGATTGGCTATTGGGGGTTGCGGGACATCTATTTTATGGATAAGAAAAACAAACAACTAAAATAAAAGAGTCTGGATTTATTTCCAGGCTCTTTTCTCTCGCTTGATAAACTTCCGCTAGAAGTGGTACAATAATAGTATTGTCAATCTTAGAATGGAATTATTATGAAATCAATCAAAAATTTTGAAAATAAAAAAGTTTTAGTGTTAGGATTAGCCAAATCTGGTGAGTCAGCGGCACGTTTGTTGGACAAGTTAGGGGCTATCGTCACCGTCAATGACGGAAAGCCATTTGACGAAAATCCAACCGCACAAAATTTATTAGAAGCAGGTATTCGAGTGATCTGTGGCAGCCATCCCTTGGATTTACTAGATGAAGAATTTTCACTTGTGGTGAAAAATCCCGGAATTCCCTATACCAATCCAATGGTGGAAAAAGCGCTGAAAAAAGGAATCCCTGTGTGGACAGAAGTTGAGTTGGCCTATCTCATCTCGGAAGCTCCGATTGTGGGAATTACAGGTTCAAATGGAAAAACAACCACAACGACTATGATTGCAGAAGTCTTGAATGCTGGTGGGCAATCCGCAAAACTCTGTGGGAATATTGGCTTCCCAGCATCTTCGGTTGCCCAAGAGGCAGGTGAAAAGGACATGCTTGTGATGGAATTATCTTCTTTCCAACTCATGGGTGTGGAACATTTCCATTCTCATATTGCAGTCATCACCAACCTCATGCCGACCCATTTGGATTATCATGGGGACTTTGAAGGCTACGTGGCGGCTAAGTGGAATATTCAAGAACAGATGACAGCAGATGATGTCATTGTGTTGAATTTCAACCAGGACTTGGCCAAGGATTTGGCAAATAAAACCCAAGCTACCGTGGTGCCTTTTTCAACGACTGAAAAGGTAGACGGGGCTTATTTAGAAGAGGGTGTATTGTATTTTAAAGGTGAAGCCATTATGGCAGCCGAGGAGATTGGCGTTCCAGGTTCTCACAATGTGGAAAATGCCCTCGCAACCATTGCGGTTGCCAAGTTATCAGGTATTGACAACCAAGCCATCAAGGAGACCTTGGCTCATTTTGGCGGTGTCAAACACCGTCTTCAGTCACTTGGTGAAGTCTCAGGTGTCAAATTCTATAACGACAGCAAGTCAACTAATACTTTAGCAACACAAAAAGCTTTGTCAGGATTTGATAACAGCAAGGTCATTTTGATTGCAGGCGGTCTAGATCGTGGCAATGAATTTGATGAACTGGTGCCAGATATTACAGGGGTAAAACAGATGGTCATTCTTGGCGAATCTGCCCCTCGTGTTAAACGTGCAGCTGAAAAAGCCCAAGTGCCCTATGTGGATGCTACAGATGTCAAGGATGCGACGAAAAAAGCCTTTGAATTAGCTAGTCAAGGGGATGTCGTTCTCCTTAGTCCAGCCAATGCATCTTGGGATATGTACAAGAATTTCGAAGTACGTGGTGATGAATTCATCGCGGCATTTGAAGCGCTCAAGGGAGAATAAAATGGCCAAGAAAATTGTGTTTACAGGCGGTGGAACGGTTGGTCATGTCACCCTCAATTTATTATTGATTCCGCAGTTTTTAAAAGATGGTTGGGAGGTTCATTACATTGGTGACGCCAAGGGTGTCGAGCATGAACAGGTGACCAAGTCTGGATTAAAAATTCAATTCCACTCGATTGCAACAGGGAAATTGCGTCGCTATTTTTCATGGCAAAATATGTTAGATGTTTTTAAAGTTGGCTGGGGCGTGCTACAATCAGTAGCGATTATTGCCAAAATTCGCCCGCAAGCCCTCTTTTCAAAAGGTGGATTTGTGTCCGTGCCGCCAGTAGTGGCTGCGCGCCTTTTGGGTGTCCCTGTTTATGTACACGAGTCCGATTTATCGATGGGCTTGGCTAATAAAATTGCTTATAAATTCGCGACTACTATGTACAGCACTTTTGAGCAAAACCACACCTTGGAAAAAATCAAGCATGTGGGTGCAGTTACAAAGGTTCAGCAAGCAACCAATGTTGTCAATCTGAAAATGCCAGAAATTTTGTCGTATTTTGATAGTCAGTTGCCAACATTATTGTTTATCGGAGGTTCAGCGGGAGCCAAGGTTTTCAATGACTTTATCACAGAAAACAAGACTGCTCTGACCGAGAAATACAACATTATCAACCTGACTGGTGACCCGGCGCTTAATGAACTATCACAAAACCTCTATCGTGTGGATTATGCGACGGATTTGTATCTGCCTTTGATGGAAGAAGCGGATTTGGTCGTAACACGAGGTGGTTCCAATACCATTTTTGAATTGGTTGCCATGGCGAAGTTGCACTTGATTGTGCCCCTTGGTCGTCAAGCCAGTCGTGGAGATCAGCTGGAAAATGCCCAATATTTTGAGAAAAAAGGCTATGCGGAGCAGATGGATGAGAGCCAATTGAATTTGGATAATCTGATAAAAAATGTAACTGCCCTATTGGACGAAAAAGATTTTTACCTCTCAAATATGGAAAATTCAACAGAAATCCAATCTGTAGATTCTTTCTACGAATTGCTCCTGACAGATATGGAAAGAAAGATGGATAAATGACAGAACGAGATCTAAAAGACCAAGAGACTGTACAAGAACCTGTGGAAGAATTGGAAGAAACAGCTTCGAATTCGGTTGAAGAAAGTGATACCGAGCTAGCAGAAAAAGAAGTGGACACTGCGGATAATAGTGAGTTTTTTCAACAATGGAAGGCTCGTCATCAGGCCTATTTATCTAGTAAAATGCAGGACGACGAGCAAGAAGAGACTCAAGAGGAAAAAGAGAGCCATCCCTCACTCCAACACTTGAAAAAAGTTGAGGAGAAGGAGGAAAAGCAGGAAACTCAAGCTCCAAGAGTCAAAAGGAAACCTATTCCGAGCGCGATTATTTGGAAAAGTGTCCCCGTCTTTTTGGTTAGTTTCTTCCTCGTTATCAGTTCGATTTATTTTATCAGTCCTTACAGCAAGCAAAAGAATTTTACAGTTACTGGCAATAATCGATTATCAGCGGATAAAGTCTTGGCTTATAGCCAAATTTCAAGTAGAGATTACGCCTTGACTACCTTGCTTCACAAGGATGATTATGCTAAAAATATTGAAAAAACAAGTGCTTGGGTGAAGTCCGCCAAAATAAGTTATCAATTTCCACAAAACTTTACCATTCAGGTGGAAGAATATACAGAGATTGGTTTCATAAAAAAAGGGGACAAATACCACTCCGTCTTGTCTAACGGAGCTATCTCTGAAACGGCTATCCAATCAGACCAGCTCCCTAAGCAATATACCAGTATCAATTTAAAAGATGCAGATCTAGTGAAGGAGTTGGCCTTGCAATTGGTCAAGGTTAAGTCAGATATCGTGAAAAATATCGAAACAGTAGATTTGACTCCAACCAGGGCGACATCGGATTTGTTAACGCTTACGATGTATGATGGAAATAAGGTTTTAGTCCCATTGTCTGAAGTTGAGCGCAAATTGCCATACTATGAAAAAATTACTCCGCAATTAACGGCTGCAAGCGTCGTAGATATGGAAGTTGGTATTTTTTCTTATGCTCAATAGAATGAGGAGTTTTTTTGAGAAATAATAGAAAAAATCCCCATTTCTCCACATTGTATGGTATAATGAAGGATGAATAATTCTATTTTTATGAAATGGGATAAATATTTGAAAGTCGAAAGTAAGAGGGGACCGATAGGATGGCTAGAGATGGCTTTTTTACAGGATTAGATATTGGAACAAGCTCCATCAAAGTATTGGTGGCAGAATATATAAATGATGAAATGAATGTCATTGGCGTGAGCAACGTAAAAAGTGCTGGTGTCAAGGATGGAATTATTGTAAATATTGATGTAGCAGCAGGTGCAATCAAAACTGCCCTTGCTCAAGCAGAAGAAAAAGCAGGAATCCGTATTGATAAGGTGAACGTGGGACTACCTGCTAATCTTCTTCAAATCGAGCCAACACAAGGTATGATTCCTGTTACAACGGATTCACAAGAAATTACTGATTTGGATGTGCAAAATGTTGTGAAGTCAGCTCTTACAAAGAGCATGACGCCAGAACGTGAAGTGATTTCCTTTGTACCTGAAGAATTTGTCGTGGATGGCTTCCAAGGAATTAAAGATCCACGTGGCATGATGGGGATCCGTCTTGAAATGCGTGGTCTCCTTTACACAGGACCAAGAACGATTCTTCACAACCTTCGTAAAACTGTTGAGCGTGCTGGTGTTCAAGTTGAAAACATTGTGATTTCTCCACTTGCTATCACACGTTCTGTCTTGAACGAAGGTGAAAAAGAATTTGGTGCAACAGTGATTGACCTTGGTGGTGGCCAAACAACAGTTGCAGTGATGCGTAACCAAGAATTGCAATACACAAATGTCTATCAAGAAGGTGGCGATTATGTCACAAAAGACATTTCAAAAGTATTGACAACATCACAAAGCATCGCTGAAAACTTGAAATTCAACTACGGTATTGCTTACCCGCAGGAAGCGACTGAGAAAGAAAAATTCACAGTTGAAGTGATTGGCGAAAATGCCCCTGTCGAAGTAACAGAACGCTACTTGTCAGAAGTAATCTCTGCACGTCTCCGTCAAATTTTCACAAAAGTGAAACAAGACTTGGAACGCACTCGCGCTTTGGATTTACCGGGCGGTGTCGTTCTGGTTGGTGGCGGCGCCATCTTGCCAGGTATCGCCGAATTGGCTCAAGAAGTATTTGGTGTTCACACTAAACTCTTTGTTCCAAATCAAATTGGTATCCGTAACCCAGCATTTGCACACGTGATTAGTGTTGTTGAATATGTGGGTGGCTTGGATGATGTGGAGCGTATCGCACAGGTTGCAGTTACAGGTGAAGCGACACTTCGTCAAAAACCTGTTGAGGTGCCATTTGATACACCACGTGTACGTCCAGCAGTACAGCCAGTTCAGAAAGATTTGACAACTGAATTGCAGGCTGAGCCTGAAGTGGCACCAGTTAGTCCATCTTATACAGATGACTATGAAGCAAGTGAACCAAAAGTTCCATTTGCGGATAAGGTGCGTGGTTTCTTTGGTAGTATGTTTGAATAGTGAAAGAGAAGGAAAATAAAGTATGTCATTTTCATTTGAAGCAGCAGCTAATCTTGGTGCTGTAATTAAAGTTATTGGTGTCGGCGGTGGCGGTGGAAACGCCATTAACCGTATGATTGAAGAAGGTGTTTCTGGTGTTGAATTTATCGCAGCTAACACAGATGTTCAAGCTTTGAGCAGTTCAAAAGCAGAGACAGTTATTCAATTAGGTCCAAAATTGACTCGTGGTCTTGGTGCCGGAGGTCAACCTGAAGTTGGTCGTAAGGCTGCTGAGGAAAGCGAAGAAGCATTGACAAATGTTTTGACTGGCGCTGATATGGTCTTTATCACTGCTGGTATGGGTGGTGGTTCTGGTACAGGTGCTGCACCAGTTATCGCTCGTATCGCAAAAGGATTGGGAGCACTAACAGTTGCTGTCGTGACTCGTCCATTTGGTTTCGAAGGAAACAAGCGCGGCGGTTATGCAATCGAAGGAATTGAAGCCCTTCGGGAGCAAGTTGATACACTCTTGATCATTTCAAACAACAACTTGCTTGAAGTCGTTGATAAGAAAACACCTCTTCTTGAAGCGCTTAGCGAAGCGGATAACGTTCTTCGTCAAGGTGTTCAAGGTATTACAGACTTGATTACTAATCCTGGTTTGATTAACTTGGACTTCGCCGATGTGAAGACAGTTATGGAAAACAAAGGAAACGCCTTGATGGGTATCGGTATCGGTACTGGAGAAGACCGTGTAGTAGAAGCAGCACGTCGTGCTATTTACTCACCACTTCTTGAAACAACAATTGATGGCGCTGACGATGTGATTGTCAACGTAACAGGTGGTTACGATATGACCTTGACAGAAGCAGAAGAAGCTTCAGAAATTGTGCATCAAGCTGCTGGCCAAGGTGTCAATATCTGGTTGGGTACTTCAATTGATGATACAATGAAAGATGAAATCCGTGTAACAGTTGTTGCAACAGGTGTTCGTCAAGAAACAGCTGAAAAAGCAATTCGTCACCGCGCAGATGTTGCTCCAACAGGAAGCGTACGTCCAGTTCGCTATGACATGTCTGCAACAACAGCACCGGTTGTTACAAACCGTAACTATGAAGATACACCAAAAACTTCAGCTTTTGGCGAATGGGATCTTCGTCGTGAAAGTATTGTGCGTCCGGTAGACACAGAAAGCAAACCAGCTGTTTCAGTAGAAAAGTTTGCAATCGAAGATACTGAAGATGAGTTGGATACACCACCATTCTTCAGAAATCACTAAGATGACAATTCAAAAAAATAGAGATGCTGTTTTTGCAGCGGTAGAATTAGCTACTAAACAGGCCAATCGCCCTCAAAATTCAGTAAGAGTAATAGCTGTCACCAAGTATGTTGACAGCTCTCTTGCTAAAGAATTGGTAAATACTGGTATTCAGCATATTGGTGAGAATCGTGTTGATAAGTTTCTTGATAAATATCATGCACTTTCTTCTGAAAATCTCACTTGGCATTTGATTGGAAGTTTACAAAGACGGAAAGTAAAAGCTGTAATCAATTATGTTGATTATTTTCATGCTTTGGACTCAGTAAAACTTGCTGAGGAAATCAACAAACGTGCGACAAAGCCAGTTAAGTGTTTTCTTCAGGTTAATATCTCTGGAGAAGAAAGCAAGCACGGCTTTTCGATTGAAGAGATAGATCAGGCCGTCGATGTCATGAAGGATTTTGAGCAGGTGGAACTTGTTGGACTGATGACCATGGCTCCATTTGAAGCCAGCCATGAGGAATTAAATGCGATTTTCTCAAAGGCAGAGTCACTCAGAAAAGAATTGGCAGAAAAGCATCTTCCTCATATGCCCTTTACTGAATTGAGTATGGGAATGAGTGGTGATTTTACTGAAGCAATAGATAACGGTTCGACTTTCGTTCGGATTGGTACAGCATTTTTTAAATAAGAAGGAAGAGAATTGTGGCATTTAAAGATAGATTAAAAAGCATGATTAGCTATTTTGAAATTGATGACTCAGCTGAATATGAAGATCAGCGCGCGGAACATTTTGCAGCTGACGAATCTGCTAAGATGCGTATTGCACCTGCCCCGCAACCAGTGGAGAGACGGGAGACAGAAGAGGTCCCTATGAGACGTCGGAGTCAACCTGTTCACACAGAAAAATCAAATTTGCAACGCTTAAACGAACGTCAACAAGAGCTTCGTACGCAAGGAGGATTCGGTTCGGAATCACGTACAACCATTGATATCAAATTCCCTAAAAAATATGAAGAAGCACCTGAGATTGTCAATCTTCTATTGGACAATATTAGCGTTTTGATTGATTTTCAGTACATGTCAGAGACACAAGCTCGTCGCTGTTTAGATTATTTAGATGGTGCGCGTTCAGTTCTTTCTGGTAATTTGAAAAAAGTGTCAAATACGATGTGGTTGCTGACACCGGTCAATGTAACGGTGAATATTGAGGATTTGCGTTCTGTTCAATCTGGTTCGGATGCAGATGGTCAATTTGATTTTGATATGAGAAGGTAGTAGATGCAAATTTTTATTGTTATACTATTAAAAGCGATTGAGATTTATTCCTATGTTTTATTGGCCTACGTTCTGATGTCTTGGATACCAGGACTATACGAAACTTGGTTTGGTAAACTGGTTATCTGGTTGGTAAAACCTGTTCTCCAACCCTTTTATAAATTGAACCTTCAATTTGTGGGAATGGATTGGACAGTCTTTGTGGTGATGATTGCAATGAACTTGCTATCTCGCTTTCTGATTCATCTGTTCTATCTTGCATCTTAAAGATGAAGAAGGATGAGAAGAAACTTCTTCAGCATTTTGCTTCAGGAGAAGAAGGATTCGTTGAAAAAATAATCGACCTTTGTTATCAGGTTGAAGAAACTTATTCTTATCGTTTAACCAGCTTTTGCAATCCAAAACAAGAAGAAATTGTTCATTCAATTGCAGCCTATTTTCAGCTACAAGCATTTTCTAGCAGAGATTTTGTGGAGACAGAATTCTCACGAATTATCCTTGCGCCCACTTATTATGAGTTAGATAGCCAAGATTATGATATAATGGCATTAGAAATTCTTTATCCAAGGAAATTTCATTCCATTAGTC
This sequence comes from Streptococcus gallinaceus, assembly GCF_040545695.1. NCBI lineage: Bacteria > Bacillati > Bacillota > Bacilli > Lactobacillales > Streptococcaceae > Streptococcus > Streptococcus gallinaceus. The sequence continues at coordinate 38,925 of NZ_JBEPMK010000001.1, forward strand.
ATTCTCAAGTATTGGGCACTTTGCTCAACCAACTAGGGATGAAACGCCAATTTCTAGGTGATATTTTGATTGATGATACGCAAGCGCTTGTCTTTATCGATCGAAAATTTGGTCTACTAGCTCAGAGTCAGATTGCTAAGATAGGAAAGGCTCCTATCAAGTGGCAGGAGTTGGACCGGAGGGAGCTTCGTTTAGCTAGTCCTGAAGAAGGAAAGCGACAGGAAGTACTCTTGTCTAGTCTTCGCTTGGATAAGTTTGTGGCGCTAGCTTTTAGGTTATCCAGAGGAAATGCGGTTAAGCTGATTTCTAATAACCAAGTAAAGGTAGACTATGTGGAAACCAATCAAGTTGCAAAATCTATCGAATTAGGGCAACTGATTAGCGTTAGAGGATTTGGCAGAGTGCGTTTTAAGGAAATGCTGGGTTTCTCTAAACAAGGAAAATATAAAATCGCAATTGAAGTTTTTAAGAAATAGGAGGGCCTATGGCACTTACAGTACAAGAACTAAAAGATAAAACATTTGGAAATAAATTATTTAATGGCTATGATGTAGATGAAGTTGAAGATTTCTTAGACATTGTGACAAGTGATTATGAAGATTTAGTTCGTAAAAATCATGAACAAGAGTTGGAAATCAAGTCGTTGAAAGAACGCTTGGATTATTTCGATGAAATGAAAGAATCATTGAGCAAATCAGTTCTTTTGGCACAAGATACGGCTGCTAAGGTTAAGGTTGCTGCAGACGAACAAGCAGCAAATATTTTGAAACAAGCAGACTACGATGCTCAAAACTTGTTGAATGAAGCAAAAGATAAGGCACATGAGTTGCTCAGATCAGCAACAGATAATGCGAAGAAAGTAGCTGTTGAAACAGAAGAACTTAAAAACAAGACACGTATCTTCCATCAACGCTTGAAATCCACAGTTGAAAGCCAATTGTCTATTGTGAATTCATCTGAATGGGAAGAAATTCTTCGCCCGACAGCATCTTACTTGCAGACAAGTGATGAAGCATTCCGCGAAGTGTTGGAAATAGCTTTGGCTGAAAAAGTTGAACCTGTTGAAGATGAGTTGGATGTGACACGTCAATTGACAGCTGAAGAGCTTGCAGAAATCACTCGTCAAGCAGAAGCCTTTGAGCAAGAACAAGCTCAACTTGATGCTTCAGAACATTCTTTAGAAACTAGCGAGCCTGTTGAAGAGCTTGTAGAAGAGTAAAATAATATAAGAACAATCCATATTGGAGATAATTTTAGCGAGTAGGCGATGGTGAAAGGTCTGCATTCCCTCTTCAATATGGAATCATCTTATGGAATCTCCTTTGAACACATTTAGTAGGGGGAGACGGTTGACCATCGTTATCAGTCAGATAAGGGATAGGGGAAACTCTATCTAAACTAAGGTGGTACCACGATCTTTCGTCCTTTTTGGCGGAAGTTTTTTTTATTTGTTATGATTAAATTAAAAATTGTTGATGAAGCAAGTTTTGAAGAAGTCGTGGACTTAAGTTTATCCTCACAGGATGAACGTCGTGTGGCTTCCAATACTTATTCTTTGGCTCAAGCTTGGCTCTATGGCGAATAAGTCAGACCTTATGCAGTATATAATTTGGACCAAGTAGTGGGATTTTTACTGCTATGGATGCATCTAGAAGAGCAGAAATGGCTGATTTGGCGCTTGATGATTGACCAAAAGCATCAAAATAATGGCTATGGCAAGGAAGTTCTACGCCAAGTGATTAAGATGGCGCAGAAAGATGCATCCTGTCATCGCTTAGTTGCTGATTATGTCATTGGCAACCATCGAATGCGTGGGATGTTAGAAAGTCTAGGCTTTTCGAGCAAGGGACCATCTGGCAATGAAGTTGTAATGGAATTATTTGTAAAATAAAGGAGAAGAAATGAAATTAAAAGAAACCTTAAATTTGGGGAAAACGGATTTCCCGATGCGTGCTGGTTTGCCAAATAAAGAACCAGAATGGCAAAAAGTTTGGGAACAGGCTGACCTTTATCGCAAACGTCAAGAGCTCAATGAAGGCAAACCTGCCTTTCATTTGCATGATGGACCTCCCTACGCTAACGGGAATATCCACGTTGGTCACGCTTTGAATAAGATTTCAAAAGATATCATTGTCCGTTCAAAATCAATGTCCGGTTTCCGTGCACCTTACGTTCCTGGTTGGGACACACATGGACTTCCAATCGAGCAAGTTCTTGCAAAACAAGGTGTGAAGCGTAAAGAAATGGACTTGGCAGCCTACCTTGAAATGTGCCGTGACTATGCACTTAGTCAAGTGGACAAGCAACGCGATGACTTTAAACGCTTGGGTGTTTCAGCGGATTGGGAAAATCCATATATCACCCTAAAACCACAATATGAAGCTGATCAAATCCGTGTATTTGGTGCCATGGCAGATAAAGGCTATATCTACCGTGGTGCAAAACCTGTTTATTGGTCTTGGTCATCAGAGTCAGCCCTTGCTGAAGCTGAGATTGAATACCATGACATTGACTCAACATCACTTTATTACGCCAACAAAGTCAAAGATGGGAAGGGTGTTCTTGACATCGATACCTATATCGTTGTTTGGACGACAACACCATTTACAGTGACGGCTTCACGTGCCTTAACAGTGGGCGCAGACCTTGATTACCTTGTGGTAAAACCAGAAGGTTCAGAGCGTAAGTATGTGGTTGCAGAAGCCTTGGTTGATGTACTAGCAGGTAAATTTGGTTGGGCGTCATTTGAGATTGTGGCGCGTCATAAAGGTTCAGAGCTTGAATTGATTGTGACCGAACACCCATGGGACACAGAAGTTGATGAATTGGTGATCTTAGGTGATCACGTCACAACTGAGTCTGGTACAGGGATTGTCCATACTGCACCAGGTTTTGGTGAGGATGACTACAATGTCGGTGTCAAATATGGTATCGAGGTTGCAGTTACTGTTGATGAGCGTGGTCTTATGATGGAAAATGCTGGTCCGGACTTTGTAGGTCAATTTTACGATAAGGTTGTACCAACCGTTAAGGAAAAATTGGGAGACCTTCTCTTGGCTTCAGAAGTCATCAACCACTCATACCCATTTGACTGGCGCACCAAAAAACCAATTATCTGGCGTGCAGTGCCACAATGGTTTGCATCCGTATCAAAATTCCGTCAAGACATTCTGGATGAAATTGAAAAAACAACTTTCAATCCAGCTTGGGGACAAAAACGTCTTTACAATATGATTCGTGACCGTGGCGACTGGGTTATCTCACGTCAACGTGCTTGGGGTGTTCCGCTCCCAATCTTCTATGCCGAAGATGGCACACCAATCATGACCAAAGAAGTAACAGACCATGTGGCCAATCTCTTTGAAGAAAATGGGTCCATCATCTGGTGGAAACGTGAAGCTAAAGATCTTCTTCCAGCAGGATTCACACACCCAGGTTCACCAAATGGCGAATTTACCAAAGAAACTGACATCATGGACGTTTGGTTTGACTCAGGTTCTTCTTGGAACGGTGTCATGAATGCTCGCGAAAATCTATCCTATCCAGCTGATCTTTATCTTGAAGGTTCGGACCAGTACCGTGGTTGGTTCAATTCATCCCTTATCACGTCAGTAGCTGTTAATGGTCATGCACCATACAAGTCAATCTTGTCACAAGGCTTTGTCCTTGATGGTAAGGGGGAGAAGATGTCTAAATCAAAGGGCAATATCATCTCGCCAAATGATGTGGCTAAGCAATACGGTGCAGAAATTCTCCGTCTTTGGGTGACATCTGTTGATACGGATAACGATGTACGTGTGTCTATGGAAATCCTTGGTCAAGTGTCAGAAACTTACCGTAAAATCCGTAACACACTTCGTTTCTTGATTGCCAATACATCTGACTTCAATCCAACTCAAAACGCAGTTGCTTTTGAAGACTTGCGTTCGGTTGACAAATACATGACCATTAAGTTTAATCAATTGGTGACAACGATCAAGGAAGCCTACAATCAGTATGACTTTATGGCCATTTACAAGTCGGTGGTTAACTTTATCACAGTTGACTTGTCAGCCTTCTACCTTGATTTTGCTAAGGATGTGGTTTACATTGAAGCAGCAGATAGTCTTGTCCGTCGTCAAATGCAGACTGTTTTCTACGATATCTTGGTTAAGATCACTAAATTGTTGACACCAATCTTGCCTCATACGGCTGAAGAAATCTGGTCATACCTTGAGCACGAAGCAGAAGAGTTTGTTCAGTTGTCAGAAATGCCAGAAGTCGCAACATTTGCCGGTCAAGAAGCTATTCTTGAGGAATGGGAAGCCTTCATGACCCTTCGTACACAAGCGCAAAAAGCTTTGGAAGAAGCGCGTAACGCTAAGGTGATTGGTAAATCATTGGAAGCACACTTGACTATTTATGCTAGCCAAGAAGTGAAAACATTGTTGGCTGCTCTTGATAGCGATATTGCTCAGCTCTTGATTGTATCAGGATTGATCATAACAGAAGACTCCGCACCAGCAGATGCAATTGTATTTGAAGATATTGCCTTTACAGTAGCACGAGCTGCAGGTGAAGTTTGTGATCGTTGTCGCCGTGTCGATGAAACGACAAAAGAACGTTCGTACCATGCTCATATCTGTGACCACTGTGCGGAAATTGTAGAAGCTAACTTTGCAGAAGCAGTAGCTCAAGGATTTGAAAGTAAATAAATTTGAATTATAACCAGTTCTACGGGACTGGTTTTTTGTTGTAAAAAATAGAAAAGGTTTTCTGAACGTGTTATAATGTAGAAAATATGTGGAGTAAAAGTTATGAAAAAAAAATCTATTACTATGAAAGACGTAGCTAGATTGGCTGGGGTTAGTGTTGGTACGGTATCGCGTGTTATTAATGGGAAAAGTGACTTAAAGCCAACTACCTTGAATAAGGTAAATTTGGCTATTGAAGAGCTGAATTACATTCCAGATATATATGCTCGGGGAATGAAAACAAGTAAAACGGACACAGTAGCGCTCATTCTTCCGAGTATTTGGCATCCATTTTTTAGTGAGTTTGCTTTTTTTGTTGAAACTGCTCTTAGTGAGGTCAATTATAAACTGCTACTTTGTAACACAAATGGAGCTAAAAAAGATTTGGAATACCTTACCATGTTGCAGCAAAATAAGGTGGATGGTATTATTGCGATAACTTATAATCCAATCGAGGATTATTTAGCGTCAGATATTCCGTTTGTAAGTATTGATAGGAGTTATACGGAAAAATCAATTGCTTGGATTGCTTCTGACAATAAAAAGGGAGGGCAATTAGCAGCAGAAAAACTAATGGAGAAAGGTTGTCAGTATCTAGCTTTTGTAGGAAGCCACAATAGCACCTCCAATGATACGAAAAATCGAAGAATTTATTTTGAAAAGACAGTGAGACAGGCTGGGGAAAATTGTTTTATTTTTGATTTAGAGGAGCCTTATGGAGATTTTCAAGTTGAACTAGAAAAATTTTTACGAGATAATCCCAAAATTGATGGTATCTTTGCCGTAAATGACTTTAAGGCTTTAGATACTATAGCTGTGTTAGAGAAAATTGGGAAGAATGTTCCAGATGATGTTCAAATTATTGGATATGATGGTATTCGATACGGAGAAGATAGAGATTATCCCTTATCAACAATCAAGCAACCCTTGGAAGAAATGGCACAAACAGCAGTCAAAGTTTTGTTAGCGATTATTGAAGGAAAACCACATGAAAGTCAAGTTATTTTACCTATTTCATATATTGAAGGAAAAACAACAAAAAATAGCTAAAAACTACTTGACAGAAAGCGTTACCAATGTTAGAATAATCTTGTCATTAAGTTAATTTATATTTTACCAAAAAAATGAAACGTTTCATTTATATTTTATTTGAGGGGTGAAATCACCTTTCTTATAACCTATATTTTTGAAACGTTTTAAAAATATAGGAGGGTTAAAGATGAAATTCTTTAAACAAACAACCGTTGCCGTTACTTTATTGTCTGCTTTGGCTTTGGCCGGCTGTGGAAATAATGGCTCAAATAAAGCCTCTGAAAAAGGAGACAATAAGACAGTTACCCTCTGGGTACAGTACTCTGAAGAGTCTGCCGAAGGACAGGTTATGAGCCAATCAATTAAGGACTTCAATAAGAACAATGGAAAAGGCTACACTGCTAAGGTTGAATATATTCCTCGGAGTGGTTCCGGTGGTGGTTACGAAGATAAAGTGAATGCTGCCTTAACAACAAATACTCTGCCAGATGTTCTCACGATGGATGGACCGAATACAGCCGCCTATGCAAAATCAGGTATTATCGCTCCAATTGATGACTATGTAACAAATAAAGATGACTTACTACCAAGTATTGTAGATGAAGGTACCTATGATGGAAAGCTATATTCACTAGGTTATTCTGAATCAGGTGTGGGAATTTTCTACAACAAAAAAATGCTAGAAGATGCAGGTGTTGATATAGCTAGCCTACCAACTGTAGAGAATCCTTGGACATATGATCAATACAATGAATTGTTTGCTACACTGACTAAAAAATATAATAAACCAGCTATTGATGTCGGCTTTGATGATCACTCAGAGTGGTTGATGTATGCCTTTACACCATTTGTTTGGTCATCTGGTGGTGATGTTGTCAATAAATCAGGTGAAAAATCAACAGGAGCACTTGATAATGAAGGGTCAATTGAAGCATTTACCTTCATTCAAGGTTTGATTAAAAATGGTTACTCAACCATTACTCCAGAAAAGAATGGTTTCCAAACAGGTGTTTATCCACTGAAGATGACAGGTTCTTGGACGATGCAAGAAATGGACTCTAAATATACTGATATTGAGTATGGTGTTCTTCCATTGCCTATGTCTCCTAAAACGAAAAAATTGGTTTCACCAACTGGTAGTTGGGCTTACGGTATGAGTGCTACAACTGAGAAGAAAGATGCTGCGGGAGCATTGATTGATTTCTTAGGATCAGAACAAGAAGTTTACGATATGAGTGTGGGCAATTCTGTACTTCCTTCTCGTAAATCCACATCTGATCGCCTTGCAACAGAAGTCTCCGATCAAATGAAAGTATTGTTGGAGCAAAATGCGAAAACTGGGCATGCTCGTCCTGTTCTTGTAAAATATCCACAAATTAGCCGCATTGTACAAGATACTGTGACAGAATCAACCTATGTTGATCAAAATTCAGATATTAAAGCACTTTTGGAACAAAAAGCAAAAGAAATTGATTCATTGTTACCATAGGATTTATCGTGAAAGAAAGGGTCGTCTATAGCAGGTGAACTGAGTAGACGACCCCTATTGTTTATTAGAAGGAGTTTATGATCAATGACAGCTAAACACAAAGAATCCTTTATGGGGTATCTGTTTCTATCCCCTTCTCTCTTGATCTTAGGGACATTCCTATTTTTACCAACTTTACTATCTATTTACTATGCTTTTACAAATTACTATTTGTTAACTCCGGACGCCACCACTTTTGTAGGATTTGATAATTTTATCAAGCTCTTTTCAGATCCTTTGTTCATGCAAAGTCTAAAAAATATTGGTCAATTTGTTATTTTTATTATTCCAATTCAGCTTGGATTAGCCTTAGGTTTGGCCTTGCTAGTCAATAATAAGCGGAAATCAACCATATTTTTCAAAGTGGCATTCTTTGCCCCAGTCGTTATGTCTTTAGTTGTTGTATCTGTTTTGTGGCTAGTCCTATTGAATCCCTCGAGTGGTTTGATTAATGCATTTTTGAATACAATTGGTATTGATTCACAGCCATTTTTAACGAGTCCTAAACAAGCTATGTTTGTGATTATAGGAGTTTCTGCTTGGCAAGGAGCCGGCTACCAAATGCTTATTTTCCTTGCAGGTCTACAAAATATCCCGTCTTCTTTGTATGAGGCAGCCAGCATTGACGGAGCTAGTAAATGGAAACAATTCTTCCATATTACCTTACCAATGCTTAAGCCAACTTCTATTTTAATTTTAACTACGACGTTAATTGATGCCTTTAAACTGGTTATTCAACCAATGGTCATGACACAAGGTGGGCCGTTGAATTCAACCTTAACACCAGTATACTATATTTATAGGACAGGTTTCACGGATCGTATGGTTGGATATGCAAGTTCTATTACGGTCATTTTTGGTTTGATTATTATCTTATTTACAGTTTTACAACGAAAAGTAACAGGAGATGAAGGATATCATGAATAAAAGAAAAACAAATTTATTGTACTTTAGCTTGACCTTCCTACTAGCTGTTTTATTTGTATTTCCATTAGTGTGGATGGTCGTCTCTTCTATGAAGACTGAAAAGGCTGTCTTTGACCAATTGGGAACTTGGCGTTCATTTTTGCCGTCTGCCAATCCAAGTGAATGGCTTCAACCCTATAAAGAAATATCAGCACGATTTAATCTTTTTCAATATATTGCAAATAGTATTTTTTATGCCTCTTGTGTGACTATTGGCTCTATTTTGGTGAATTCTATGGCGGGATATGCCTTTGCGAAATTTGATTTTAAGGGAAAGAGATTTCTTTTTGGTTTAATGTTAGCACTTTTGGTTATTCCTGGTGAGACAATCATGATCACTAAGTTTTCTATTGTGCAAAAATTAGGTTTATTAAATACACGCTTAGCAGTTATATTGCCAGCTCTTTCCGCACCACTATTTATTTATATGTTCAGACAATTCTTCAGAGCGGTTTCGAATGAAATTTTGGAAGCGGCTAAGATTGAGGGGGCATCTCATTTTAGAATTTTTTGGAATATCATGTTACCATTGTCGAAACCAGCTATTGCGACGGTAGGAACTCTATCTTTTATTGGTAGCTGGAATGACTATATTTGGCCATTGATGGTGTTAACCAATACAAGTGATTTTCCATTGCAAGTAGCTATTACCAATATCAATAATACCCAACCAACCTATACAAACCAAATAATGGCGATGTTGACAATTTCAACAATTCCACTCATTATTATTTACATATTCTTCCAAAAATATTTGGTTCAAGGATTGGGAAGTACTGGAACAGGAGTAAAATAATACATGAGTCAATTTAGTATTGAAAGAGCAGAAAAATACATTTTAGAAAATATTTCTAAAGTGAATCAGATCTATAAACCAGAATTGCACTTTTCGGCCCAGACTGGTTGGATCAATGATCCCAATGGGTGCGTGTTCTTCCGAGGCGAGTATCACTTATTTTATCAGTTTAACCCATACGACAGTGTCTGGGGGCCGATGCATTGGGGACATGCAAAGAGCAAGGACTTATTACACTGGGAGCATCTACCTGTGGCTTTAGTGCCAGACCAAGACTATGATAAGGATGGCTGCTTTTCGGGAAGTGCCATTGTTAAGGATGATATTCTTTGGTTAATGTACACGGGTCATATTGTTGATGAGGATGGAAGTGTCCGACAAATTCAAAATATGGCTTACTCTGAAGATGGCATTTCTTTTCATAAAATCAAGGAAAATCCAGTTGCAACAGGAGAGGTTTTGCCTGAGGAAATTGTTAAGAGTGATTTTCGTGATCCAAAATTATTTGAAAAGGACGAACGATATTATTCTGTTGTTGCAGCTAAACATCAAGATGGAGTAGGATGTATTATCTTGCTAGGGTCTGATGATTTGGTATCTTGGCAATTTGAATCGATATTTTTGAAAGGGGAGTCCCATCAAGGCTTTATGTGGGAATGTCCAGATTATTTTGAGATGGATGGAAAATCCTATCTTATGATGTCACCGATGCGCTATCAACGTGTTGGAAATGATTTTGTCAATCTAAATTCCTCTGTTTTAGTTTCAGGATTTGTTGATTGGGATAAAAAGCAATTTTATCAGGAGACGGTAAAAGAAATTGATCACGGGCATAATTACTATGCTCCCCAATCTTTTGAAGACAATAAGGGAAATAGAATTGTCATTGCTTGGATGCAAAACTGGGGTCGTACAGCAGTCACCCATAATCTTCAACATGGTTGGGCTGGAGCTATGACCACGCCAAGAATTTTAAAATATAAAGGTGAAAAAATACTTCAAACATTGCCGGATGGCATCTTGGAACAACTTCCTATTTTATTTATGTCGGAAAATTCTCAGGTTGGCTATCTACAAAGTGATTGGACAGATGGAAAAGTATACCGACTGGGTACTTCAGAGGATTACTTAGAATTTGGCTATGATGCAGTGGCTAAAGAAGTCTATGTAGATCGTAGTCACTTAAAAATCCAGATTAAAGGTGAAGAAGAGTGGCCAATTAATCGACGTGCAGTGTCTGTTGAAGCTCACGAAGTTTTATTCATTTTGGATAAAAGTTTGTTGGAAATTTTTATAAACAATGGTGAAGAAAGTCTATCGAGTTCATATTATTTAACGGATGGTGGCATTTTACAGGAATTAACAAATTAAAAAGAGAAGAAATTTCTTCTCTTTTTTATAATAATGGCTTGATAAAGATTCGTTGGTCGCCTAGCGGGATGAGTTCGACCTGGTTGCCGTAAAAATCGCCTAGGAGTTCTGGAGTAAGGATTTCTTCCTTGGGCCCTTGCGCTAGAACTTTTCCTTCTTTGAGGAGGAGGACGTGGCTAAATGGAGCCGTGATTTCTTCAGCGTGGTGGGTCACATAGATAATAGCTGGTGCATTTTTCAGCTGGCAAATGCGGTCGATGTGCTTGAGAAGACGTTCCCGTGCCAGTAGGTCTAATCCGACGGTTGCTTCATCTAGGATGAGAATTTGAGGTTCTTCCATGAGACTACGCGCGATGAGTAGTAGCTGCCGTTCACCCTGTGATAAGCTATTGTAGCGTCGACCAATCAAGTGCCCTGCTTGGATAGTTAAGAGCATTTGTCGGGATTGGTCCAGTTCGGCTTGTCCATATTCGCGGTAGAGGATGGAGGATTTGTACTTGCCTGTTAGCACGATTTGTTCGGCGTAGAGGTCAGTTGGGAAGCGTTCGGCTAGGAAGGAACCGACGATGCCAATTTTCTTGCGGAGGCTGGGAATATCTCCCTTACCGAAGGTAACGCCCAAGACCTGCAATTCACCAGAACTTTTCCAAAATTCAGCCATGAGAATCCGTAAGAGAGTGGATTTTCCAGCACCATTTAGCCCAAGAACGGCCCAAGTTTCTCCTTTTCTAACTTGCCAGTTAATGTCTTCTAAAATCGTCTTTCCTTGGCGACGATAGGATAAATCTTGCATGGATAGAATCATGGAGCACCTCACAAATGTTTTTCCTATTTTATCATAGAAATGCTAGAAAATGAATAATTTCCCTCCAAATCTAAAAATATGATATAATAGGACTGTTATCTAAAATTATAGACATAGGAGACCGACATGGAAGACCCTGGTAGTCAGACCATTTATTTGCAAATTTTGATCCTTTTTATTCTAACCCTGCTCAATGCCTTTTTCTCAGCTTCTGAGATGGCATTAGTGTCGCTCAATCGTTCTCGTGTGGAGCAAAAAGCGGTTGAAGGGGAGAAAAAGTATATTCGTCTGGTCAAGGTGCTAGACAATCCTAACAACTTTTTGTCAACCATTCAAGTTGGCATTACCTTTATTTCAATCTTATCAGGGGCGAGCTTAGCTAGTGACTTGGGCAAGGTATTTGCGGGCTGGTTGGGAAATTCTTCAACGGCACAGACGGCAGGTTATTGGTTTGCTTTGGCATTGTTGACCTTCGTATCGATCGTCTTGGGGGAATTGTATCCGAAGCGGATTGCCATGAATATGAAAGAAAATCTAGCCGTTGTGACTGCGCCAGTAATTATTTTCTTAGGGAAGATTGTGAGTCCCTTTGTCTGGCTCTTGTCTGCATCCACAAATCTCTTGTCTCGGATTACACCCATGACTTTTGATGATGCGGATGAGCAGATGACCCGAGATGAGATTGAGTACATGCTGACCAAGAGTGAAGCGACAAGTCTGGATGCGGACGAGATTGAGATGTTGCAGGGGATTTTCTCCTTGGACGAAATGGTGGCGCGTGAGGTTATGGTGCCTCGGACGGATGCTTTCATGGTCGATATCGAGGATGATGTTAACAGTATTATCCAAGACATTCTCAAGCAAAATTTCTCCCGAATTCCTGTCTATGAAGACGACAAGGACAAGGTGATTGGTCTCATTCATACCAAGCGCCTCTTGTCAGAAGGTTTTACAAATGGTTTTGAAAATATCAATCTACGTAAGATTTTACAGGAACCACTCTTTGTTCCAGAAACGATTTTCGTGGATGATCTCTTGACGGAACTCCGTAATACGCAAAATCAAATGGCTATTCTTCTTGATGAATACGGTGGAGTGGCTGGTTTGGTCACTCTGGAAGATTTGTTGGAAGAAATTGTTGGAGAAATTGATGATGAAACGGATAAGACAGAGATTTTTGTCCGTGAAATTGCAGACCAGACTTATATTGTTCAGGGGAATATGACCCTCAATGACTTCAATGAGCACTTTGGCACAGAGTTGGAAAGCGATGATGTGGATACCATTGCTGGCTTCTACTTAACAGGTGTTGGGACGATCCCAAGTCAGGATGAAAAGATGAGCTATGAAGTGGACAGCAATGATTACCACTTGGTGCTGATCAATGACAAGGTCAAAAATGGTCGTGTGACTAAAATCAAACTTTTATTAACAAAGATTGAAACAGAAGAAGATGGAAAAGAGTAGGAAATTCCCACTCTTTTTTCAGTGTTTTTGAACCCGCTTTCCTAAAAATAGTGTTATAATGGAGGGAGTGAAAGATAGGAAGTAAAAATGGAAGAAATCGATTACAGAAATGTTACCGGTTTGGTACATTCGACAGAGAGCTTTGGTGCTGTAGATGGCCCGGGTATCCGCTTTGTGGTCTTCATGCAGGGCTGTCATATGCGGTGTCAATATTGCCATAATCCAGATACCTGGGATTTGGTAAATCCTATGGCGACAGAAAGAACAGCAGAAGACGTCCTCAATGAAGCCTTGCGTTACAAAGGTTTTTGGGGGAAGGAGGGAGGCATCACCGTATCAGGTGGTGAAGCCACTATCCAGATTGACTTTTTGATTGCCCTCTTTACCTTGGCCAAGGAGAAAGGCATCCACACCACTTTGGATACCTGTGCCCTGACTTTCCGTAATACTCCTCGCTATCTGGAAAAATATGAGAAGCTCATGGCTGTGACGGATTTGGTGCTCTTGGATATCAAGGAAATCAATCCTGACCAACACAAGATTGTCACTGGTCACAGCAATAAGACTATTTTGGCTTGTGCACGTTATCTGTCAGATATTGGCAAGCCCGTTTGGATTCGCCATGTCTTGGTGCCAGATTTGACAGACCGTGATGAGGATTTGGTGCATTTGGGTGAGTTTGTCAAAACATTGACTAATGTGGAGCGTTTTGAAGTTCTTCCTTATCATAATTTGGGTGAATTCAAGTGGCGTGAATTGGGGAAACCGTATCCGCTAGAAGGAACCAAGCCACCAACCAAAGCCCGTGTTGAAAACGCGAAAGAACTCATGCAGACAGAATCCTATCAGGAATACCTCAATCGGATTAAAGCACAATAAAATCAGAGAACATCTCAAAAGTGAGGTGTTCTTTTTCTAGTTTTATTCAAAATGTGGTATACTAAACTATCGCTAAATAGTAATAAAAGAGAAGAAAATTGAAAGCTATTCAACAAATAAAGTACGCTAAAGAGCCATTTGACTTGGAGATTGTCGACATTCCTAAACCGACAATTTCTTCACAAGATGTATTGATTAAGGTGGTGGCAGCAGGTTTGAACCCTGTGGATTACAAGCTCATGACGGGGTCAATTCGAGCGATTTTTCCTTTTAAAACGCCATTCACAGCGGGAAATAAATTTGCAGGGGGCATCGAGGAAGTGGGAAGTGATGTGGTTGATTTTAAGGTAGGAGACCGGGTTTATGGTCGAATGACCTTGAAAGAACCAGGTGCATTTGCGGAGTATGTAGGAATTGCAGCGTCAGAAATTGCCTTGATTCCAGACTACCTCAGCTTTGAAGAGGCGGCCGGAATTCCTTTGACAGCCTTAACAGCCTACCAAGCCTTGGATTTGTTGAAGGTAGAGGCTGGGAAGACGATTTTTATCTCCGGTGGAACAGGCGGTTTTGGTGCCATAGCCATTCCCCTAGCCAAAGCTCGTGGTTTGCTGGTCGTGACAAATGGTCGTGCGATTCATAAATAGCGGATGCTGAGCTTGGGAGTGGACCAATTTATCGATTACCAGACAGAGGACTACACAACGATTCTATCGGATGTGGACTACGTCATTGATACCTTGGGAGGAGAAGAGCTGGAGAAGCAGTTTGGGATTTTGAAAACAGGGGGTCATCTAGTCAGTCTGAGTAGTCTGCCTAACCGTGCCTTTGCCAAAGAAATGGGTCTGTCTTGGTTCAAGCAATTCTTATTTGGTCTGGTTGGACGAAAATATGACAAACTAGCAGCTGAAAATGGGCAAACCTATCATTTCATTTTTGTGCATTCGGATGGTCCGCAATTGCGTGAGATTTCTCGTATTTTTGCTGAAAAACAAGTTCCCATTTCCATTGACCAAGTATTTGCGTTTACTGACATCAACAAGGCGCTGGATAAGTTGCGAAAAGGTGGTTCAAAAGGGAAATCCATTTTACGAGTAGAGGAGTAAAAAAAGAAGCCATCGGCTTCTTTTCGTTTATAATTTGCTGTCGTCAATAGCGTTGAGCCAGTCAGCGGCAGCAGTCAGAGTTGCTTCCAAGGCTCCTTCTTGGAATGGAGATTGGATACCAGCAGCTTCCACGATTTGGAGGAAGGTTGCTGTTCCACCCATTTTACAGATGCGCATGTAGTCTTCCCAAGCTGTTTCGTCGTGATCTACTTGTGTTCGTTTCCAGAACTGGAGGGCGCAGACTTGAGCGAGGGTGTAGTCGATATAGTAGAACGGGCTTGCAAAAATGTGTCCTTGGCGGTACCAGAAGATACCACGGTCAAGGGCTTCTGATTCAGAGTAATCTTTTGAAGGAAGGTACATTTTTTCAAGACGACGCCAAGTGGCTTTGCGCTCGGCAGGTGTCATCTCTGGATGTTCGTAAACTTCGTGTTGGAAGTGGTCGACGAGTACACCGTATGGCAAGAAGAAGAGAGCGGCTGATAAATGGCTGAATTTGTATTTGTCTACTTGTTCTTTGAAGTACAGATCCATCCAAGGCCAGGTCATAAATTCCATAGACATAGAATGAATTTCACAAGATTCGTAGGTTGGCCAGATAGCTTCAGGTGCTGCAATCCAACGTGAATTGTAAACTTGGAAGGCATGTCCAGCTTCGTGCGTCAAGACGTCGATGTCTGCACTTGTTCCATTGAAATTAGCAAAGATAAATGGGCTCTTGTAGTCGTAAATGTAGGTACAGTAGCCACCTGTGTCTTTACCATCTTTGGCAATGAGGTCTAGCAAATCGTTTTCTACCATGTAGTCGAAGAATTCGCCTGTTTCTGGGGACAACTCGTGGTACATTTTTTGTGCTTCTTTGACTAGGTGTTCAGGCCTACCCTGCGGTGTCGCGTTTCCGTTTAAGTACTCGAGAACTAGATCGTAGTGTTTGAGCTCAGGGACTTGAATCCGTTTGGCTTGGCGGTCGCGCAATCCGTTGACAATTGGAACAACCAATTTTAAGATTTCTTCGCGGTAGGTCTTGACCATGTCACGGTTGTAGTCAAAACGGTTCATCATCTTGTAACCGTATTCAACATAGTCTTTGAAGCCGAGTGTTGTCGCGATTTCATGACGAACTTTGACAAGCTGGTCGTAGACGTCGTCAAATGCAGCTTCGTGTTCTACAAAGTAACCTGTGACAGTGTCGGAAGCTTCTTTACGCGTGTCGCGGTCAGTTGATTGGTTGAAAGGTCCCATTTGAGAGAGGTTGTAAGTTTCTCCTCGGAAGTCCAAGCGGGCAGTTGCCATCAGGTTATTGTAGCGGTCGACCAATTGATTTTCTTTTTGGAAAAGTGGAATCGCTTCGGATGAGAAAGTTTTGAGCTTGTTTTCTGCCAACATAAAGAATGTTTCTGGCAAGAAGTCACCGAGTTCTTTGCGGAATGGGCTATCCACCACCACGCGGTAGTAGTTGGTCATGAGCTCGTCAAAGAGGGGAGAATACTCGTTCCAGAATTTTGTTTCTTCATTGTAGAAGTCGTCATTCATGTCAATGGAGTGACGGATGCTCCAGAGATTGGCCTGGGTGTCGATATTTCCGTTGATGGCTGTGATTTGCTTGACGATAGCAAGAGCTGCATCGGCACTTGTTGCAGCAGCCAAGTCAGCAGTTAAAGCTGCCATTTCTTGTTTGAGCGCTTCATAGTCAGGGCGCACATAAGTGTAATCTGAGAATTTCATAAAAACTCCTTTATAATAATCTACTACTATCTTACCTTTTTTTAGGTGCGGATGCAAATGCAGTTCCCCTCATTCCATTATGATTGAAAATGTGGTAAAATAAGTTGAATCTATTTAATGAGGTAACAACATGTCTAAATTTTTAGTTTTTGGTCACCAAAATCCAGATACGGATGCAACAGCTTCAGCTTATGGTTGGGCTTACTTGGAGCGCGAAGCTTGGGGACGCGATGCAGAAGCCGTTCTCTTGGGAGAGCCAAATGAAGAAACACAATTTGCCTTGGACTACTTTGGTGTAACAGCCCCTCGCGTGGTCACTTCTGCTAAAGAAGAAGGCGTGAGCCAAGTTATCTTGACAGACCACAATGAATTCCAACAATCTATCGCAGATATTCGTGAGGTTGAAGTGGCAGCAGTCATTGACCACCACCGTGTAGCGAATTTTGAAACGGCTAATCCACTTTATATGCGTGTTGAGCCAGTTGGTTCAGCCTCTTCTATCGTTTACCGTGCTTCAAAAGAAGCAGGTATCACCCTTCCAAAAGAAGTAGCTGGTCTTCTCTTGTCGGGTTTGATTTCTGACACGCTTTTGCTCAAATCTCCTACAACTCACGTCTCTGATCCAGCAGTTGCAGAAGAATTGGCAGCCATCGCAGGCGTTAACTTGGAAGAATATGGCTTGGCATTGTTGAAAGCTGGAACAAACTTGGCAAGCAAATCAGCTGAAGAGTTGATTGACATCGACGCCAAAACATTCGAATTGAATGGCAACGCAGTGCGCGTGGCACAAGTCAATACGGTGGATATCGCAGAAGTCTTGGAACGCCAAGCAGAAATCGAAGCAGCCATGACAGCTGCATCAGCAGCCAACGGCTACTCAGACTTTGTCCTTATGATTACAGACATCGTCAACTCAAACTCAGAAATCTTGGCTTTGGGAAGCAACATGGACAAGGTAGAAGCAGCCTTCAACTTTACCCTTGAAAACAACCATGCATTCCTTGCAGGTGCTGTTTCACGTAAGAAACAAGTTGTTCCTCAATTGACAGACAGCTTTAACGCATAATAAACTGAAAACACGCTAGAAAGCTCTAGCGTGTTTTTTTAGATGCTACATGAAGTAGAATTTTAGTGTAGCTTAGTGATGTTTCTGAACGATTTTTTTAATCGTTGGAATAATCATTGGGAGCAAGGTCACGAGGACAATCGTAATGATAATCAGAGAAAAGTGACTTTTGACAAATGGAATATTGCCAAAGAGGTAGCCAGCGCCAGTCGCAATGATAGACCAGGAAACTGCTGCGATGAATGCCCGTATGAAGAAATCTTTAAAAGGAAATTGGCTGACACCGGCAACAAATGGGACAAATGTACGGACAATCGGGATATAGCGCCCGAGAATGATAGCGGCAGATCCTTTTTCTTCGAAATACTCTTCTGCATCTTGAATGTACTGCTCTTTGATAAAGCGAGAGAAGAAGGGATGTCTTACCATCTGGTAGCCAAAGGTATGTCCGATAAAGAAGTTTAAGGTATCCCCTAGGATAGATGCAAGGAAGAAGAGGATGCCAAAAATCCATACATTAAAGGACATATTTGGATTAGCAGCGAGAGCTCCAGCCGCAAACAGTAGGCTATCACCTGGGAGGAATGGAAGGATAACCGCTCCTGTTTCCACGAAAATCACGAGGAAAAGTAGGAGATAAGTCCAAGGGCCAACCGCATTAGCCATCGCATAGATATGCTGGTCGATATGTAAAATAAAATCAATGATAAACATAGTTACCTCATTTTTGTTTTTTTAGGGGAATTTCAGACTGATAAAGCGTCCAAAATAACATCTATCACAGTTAACTGAGTAGAGTTTACATGATATCATTAGTATACCATCTCGTAGCTACTAGTGGTCAAGTTTTTCATCTCCATTTTCAAAAAAAAACTGTCTGAGCTGGTAAATGATTTCAAGTTTATCTGCGTGAGCTCATATGAGCTGAAAATTGCTCTCTGTTTTTCCGCAAGAGTCTATTTTTTTGTTATACTGTTTTTATGATTATCACAGTGAACCCTACAAAATTAACCAAGCAGTCTTTTTTTCAAGACTTAATCAATTACCTAGCCCTGCATGATGAGGTTATCTTGCGGGACATTAAAAAAACGTTTTCCGAAGTGAAAAACGTGGATAAGCTGTTGGATAGCTACATTGACGCGGGTTATATTGCGCGTGAAAATCGTCGCTACCGCAATCAATTTTCTTTGCTGGTGTCCTGTGACCAGCTGGAATTTGGTCAAGAGGTCTTTGTGGACGACCAATCCCCTGTCTATCAGGATTTAAAAAACTTGACCTATGAGATGGACTTGGCCAATGACACCAATGCTTTGGTGATTCGAGAAAAAGTTGATTTTTTGCGGGAAAAGTTGACATTGAATGCTTATTTTTACAAAATGCGGGAGCAGTTGCCCTTATCTGCTGAACAGGCGGTTTTGTATGAGCTTTTGGGAGATGTCAATCCCGCTTATGCTCTCAAATACATGACCACATTTCTACTGAAATTTACCCGCAAGGATATTCTTCTGCAAAAACGTTCGGAGATCTTTGTGCAGGCTTTGGTCATTTTAGGCTTTATCGAGTCGGTTGATGAATTCAGTTACCGTTTGACCATGGAGCTGGATAGGGAGAGATTAATCTTTGAAGCGACGGAATAAACAGATAGGAGAACGAGTGCCAACTCGTTCTTTTTGTGTCTTATTTTTCTAAAAAGAAGGGCTAGAATTTGCCAGACAGACAAAATTGGGGATTTTGTGTAAAATCTGTTATTTTTTTAGCAAAATATAGTGATAAAAAATCAAGAACCTGGGACTTAGTCCTAGGTTCTTTTTTCATTTTATGGCTTCTAGCCAGTTTTTCTCGAAGAGGAAAACAAGAAAACCACCAGCTTAGCTGGTGGCTGACAAGGCTTCGAGCTTCCCTTTATTTTTCCTAGTCTAACCTAATTGTTCAGGTTAGACAAAGGAGGAGTAAAAAAGTCCAGTGGACTATTTTAGCGTGGCTAAAACCAGTTATAGTTTATCACATACAAAATAAGACAAGATTTGATTGGGATTTTCCGTCATCTATGTCAATACAAAGGTGTGGAAATTATAGAAGGACACATGATGCCCAATCATGTTCATATGCTTGTCATGATTCCACCAAAACTAGCGATTTCTGATTTCATAGGCTACTTAAAAAGTAAAAGTGCCTTGATGATATTTGGTAAGCATGCGAATTTAAAGTATAAATACGGAAATCGCTTTTCTGGGCGAGAGGGTATTATGTCAGTACAGTCGGATTAAATGAACAAACTGTAGCAAAATACATACGTGAGCAAGAAAAGGATGACATTGCACTCGATAAGTTAAGTGTTAAAGAATATGAAGATCCGTTTTCTGATGGAGGATTCAGGACAAGATAAAAGCCCGTTGTTACGGGCATCAGTCAAGTAATGAAAGCATAACCTGAACGAAGTTCAGCGAGCGTCTTTAGACTCCGCTGGAGACCATCGGCTTATAGCCGGTGTACAGGCCACCCGTTTTCACGGGTGGTTTTGACTTATTTTTGAGGTTTGTTGTCATCGGAAAATTTGATGAAGGGAAAGGTTTGAAAATCAGGTAAATTGACTCTCAGTTTCTCCAAGTCAAATTTAGGGCGGTTTTGATTTTGCTCTTTCCAGATTTGATATCGGGTATCAATGAGGAGTCGGGTCATCCTTTCCAACATTTGCCGTTCTTCAGGGGAGAGGTTTTGTCGATTTTGAGCCAAGGCCTGTAACTTAGCAGGCGTATCGATGGTCATGTCGCTGAAGCGGTAAATGCCAGCTTGGGTAAAGAGACCGAAAAAGAGGTCGAAAAAGGTTTTGAGTTCGTCGGGGCTTAAGCTAGCTGTCCAGGTTTTGAGGGTTTGGTCCATTTGCAGGCTGTCGGGGGTCAGAGCGGCAGCAGTTTGGAAGGTTTTGTCGTCAATTTCCCAAGTAAAACTGATATGCTGCATGAGTCCCAGCCCTGTACTTTTGACAATGTGGGCATTTTTCGGTGTTTGAAGCATCATACCAACGATAGAGCCTTCTGGAATGATGGAATGAATGCGCTTGGTAATGGCTGCATACCCAGTCGATGCAAGGACAGTTTCATGCAAGCCAGGGCCATCAAAACTATAGACTTCTTGGATGCTTTCCTGAAGGGCAGGCTGGACTTGACTGCTGGCAAAAGTAGCCAAATTGCCCCCTTTTGAATGGCCAGCTACATAAAAATTAGCCGGTAGGGTCTCAATAGCTGTTTCCAAGTAGTCTCGTGCCGCTGCTTGGGCAGGAATTTTGGCCATATAGGTCATATGGAAATCCTCTTTCCAGCCGATTATGGTATCATCAGTTCCACGAAAAACGGTCAGAACATCGTTTGGAGTGAGGCGATAGGAGACGGCTGCAAATTGCTTTTGATCCTCCAAGCTATAATCATTGACATAGGCAAAGGCTCGGATATACTTGAACCGTTTGCTCTGGCTTAGTTGCGCAAGTAGTGCCAGACGGTCACGGTTGACCATGGAAAGTGGCGGATAGCCAGACTGAAATTTTTCATGAAATTTATCTGCCAATTCATCCAACCGAATGCCTTTTGTCACTGAAAAATCTGCCGTAATCAAGTCATCGAAGGGCAGGTAAGACAGCTCTGTCAAGGCTAAAATGTCCAATTCATTGATTGCAGTCTCGTAAAAATTGTCATATTGATAATTGGTCAGGTAGGTCAGTATATTTGCCATGTGGTTTCCTCTTGCTTATTTCTATCAGTATAGCCCAAGTTGCTGGAAAAGACAAATGCCAACTTAAAATCTTGTAAGTCAGCTAAAAATCATTCCATTTACTGGCTAAATCCTTTATAATAAGAGAAAAGAAAGGAGCGCCGATGCAGAAGATTTTAATTGTAGAAGACGATGCGACCATTAGCCGTTTGGTGGCTAAAAATCTGACCACATGGGGATACGATGTGGAGGAAGTGACGGATTTTCAAGCTGTCTTAGAGCAGATTCGCTCATTTCAGCCGCACTTACTCTTGTTGGACATTACCTTGCCCTTTTTTAACGGCTATTACTGGTGCCAAGAAATCCGCAAAGAGTCACGTTTGCCCATCATTTTTCTATCTTCGCATGACCAGCCCATGGACATTGTCATGGCCATCAATATGGGGGCGGACGATTATGTGACCAAGCCTTTTGATATGACCGTTCTGCTGGCTAAGATACAGGGCTTGCTGCGTCGGACCTACGACTTTGTAGGGGAGCAATCAGTCCTGCTCTTTGATGATATTTCCCTAGACTTAAAAAACATGCAGATTCATTTTGCTGGAAAAACAGATGAACTGACCAAAAATGAATTTCAAATCCTGCGGGTACTGTTTGAGCGACCGCAGGTTATCGTCAGCCGTGAGGACCTGATGAAAGAGCTCTGGAACAGCGACTTGTTTATCGATGACAATACCTTGACGGTCAATGTGGCGCGTCTGCGAAAAAAATTGACAGACATGGGCTTGACCAATATCATCTCAACCAAAAAGGGAGTCGGGTACGGCTTGGTGAAGCGCCATGACTAGACGAGAATGGTGGCAGTTCCTTTGGAATTGGTTGCGAGAACGGGCTCTATTCTTGATCGGTTTTGCTCTGCTTAGCTTCTTGCTGTGGGCATTTTCAGGTCTCTACGGTATCGAGCAAGGAGTGGCTGATTATGGATTTCTTTTAATTTTAGTAATAATGTTGCTGGTTTTCCTGATGGACGGTGTGAGACAGTTTCGGAAATGGTCGGCGGTTCTTGCTGGTCAGGATTTTCCTCATCAGACAGCGATAGAGATGTTTTTGCTGAAGAAATACCAAGAGGCAGCCTTGCAGCTGGCCAGTTGTAAAGCCGAGGAGCGTGCCCGTCAGGAGGATTTGCAGGACTACTATACCATGTGGGCCCACCAAATGAAGGTGCCCATCGCAGCCAGTCAGCTCTTGATAGGCGACTTAGACGCCAGTCAGCACAAGCAAGAACTGAGTCAGGAATTGCTGAAAATTGAACAGTATACTGGCTTGGTGCTCAATTACTTACGGTTGCAGTCTTTTCATGATGACCTCGTTTTTCGTAAGGAAAATCTTGCAGACTTGGTCAATCAAACGGTTAAGAAATTTTCCATTTTCTTTATCCAGCAACGCATTCGTCTGGAGTTAGGAGACTTAGAACAGGAAATCGTGACAGATAAGCGCTGGTTCGGGCTTCTGCTAGAACAATTTTTGTCTAACGCACTGAAATATACCAAAACAGGAACTATTTCAATTTTGCTAGATGAGGGGGATTTGGTGATTCGTGACACGGGAATTGGGATTGCTAAGGAAGATTTGGAGCGGGTTTTTGAACGAGGATTTTCGGGTTACAATGGCAGGATTACCCAACAATCATCAGGATTAGGGCTCTATTTATCTCGGAAGATTGCTCAAGAATTAGATTTCTCCTTAAAATTGACCTCCGAGGTCGGGAAAGGTACAGAGGTTCGGATTGGTATTAACCAAAAACGACTCAGGCTAGATTAACCTTACAAATCTGTAAGTGAGATGTAAGTTAGAACCATGGCTACCATGGTTTTTTAGCAGTAAAATGAAACGAGTAAAAAGAAATGGAGAACTGTGATGACACTACTAGATGTACAACATGTGAAAAAGATTTACCAAACTCGCTTTCAGGTCAATCAAGTCGAGGCCTTGAAGGACATTCATTTTACAGTGGATGAAGGGGAATATGTGGCGATTATGGGAGAGTCAGGGAGTGGTAAGTCAACCTTGCTCAATATCCTAGCTATGTTAGACAAGCCAACGGAGGGGAAAATTTTGTTGAAAGGGGTGGATACGCAGTCCATCAAGCAGAAGGAAGCATCTGCTTTTCGCCGTGAAAAATTAGGCTTTGTTTTTCAGGATTTTAATCTTTTAGATACCCTGTCTGTCAAGGATAATGTCCTCTTGCCCCTCGTTCTGTCTCGCGTGCCTGTTGGAGAGATGAATAAGCGTGGGATAGACATTCTCAATCATCTAGGGATTGCTACCTTAAAGAATAAAATGCCTTATGAGATTTCGGGAGGTCAGCAGCAACGAGTGGCAGTAGCACGTGCCATCATCACCCAACCAGAAATCCTCTTAGCAGATGAGCCGACAGGTGCCTTGGATTCTAAGTCCTCAGCGACCTTGCTCGATGTCTTTGATACCATCAATGAACAAGGGCAGACCATTTTGATGGTGACCCACTCGACAACAGCGGCCAGTCGTGCCAAGCGCGTGCTCTTTATTCGAGATGGTATCCTCTACAATCAAATTTACCGCGGAGGCCGTACTGAGCAAGAGATGTTCCAAGCAATTTCAGATACCTTGACCGTCATGGCGAATCGAGGTGAATAATATGTGGGGACTAACGCATAAATTAGCCGTTTCCAATCTCTTGAAAAATCGGGAACTCTACTACCCATTTGCCTTGATGACCGTACTGTCTTCGGCTGTGGCCTATATTTTTACTTCTCTTACCTACAATCCCGATATCAAAAAAGTTGCCTTTTCAAGTGCTGTCAATTCGATCATGGGATTTGGTCTAGTCGTCGTTTTGGTTACCGTGAGTTTGATGATTCTCTATGCTAATGCCTTTGTCATGAAACAGCGCTCCAAAGAGTTTGGACTCTACAGTGTGTTGGGTTTGGATAAGAAACACCTTCTTTATATGAATGGAGTAGAAACTTTTCTCTTTGGCAGCATGGCGACTGGTCTGGGTATTTTAACTGGCATCTTGTTGGACAATCTCTTTTATGCCATTTTACTAAGAATTATTCAAGTGCCCGTTGTCTTTAGCTCCACTTTTCAGTGGAAGAGTGTGGTAACCGTTTTGTTGGCTTTTGCAGTTATTTTTTCCTTTACCAGTCTTTTAAATGCAGGCAAAATCGGTTTTTCTTCCTCACTCAATCTAGTCAAGGGTAAGCGAACAGGTGAGAAAAAGGGACGGTTCCTCAAGCTACAAACTCTCATAGGTACTCTTGTTTTGGGAGCTGCCTATTGGCTGGCAACAGATATTTCTAATCCTAGCACAGCAATAAGCAACTTCTTTATCGCTGTTCTTATGGTTATCTTTGCGACCTATCTACTCTTTAATGCAGGGACTATTGTTTTTCTTCGATTTTTGAAAAATCGTCCTTCCTATTTTTATCAACCAAGCAACTTTATCTCGGTGTCAAACTTGATTTTCCGTATGCGAAAAAACGCCATGGGACTTGCGACCATCGCCATCTTATCGACCATGGTTTTGGTGACACTGATTGCAGGTGTCAATATTTATTTCGGTGGGCACAATACCGTTGCCATTTCTTATCCACAGGAAATTGCCATCGTTATGGAACCCTTGAAAAATGAGGATGGAACGGTGTCTGGCACTCAGCAAGAGGCTAGAAGTTATGTGGATAAACTGATTAAAGAAGAAAAGATTTCAGATGCTCAAGTAACGGACTATACCTATCAATTTGAATTTATTAAAAAAGTAGAGGGCAATCGTCTTGAAACCTATACAGGTATGGAAGATACTTATGGAACAATGGACTCTTATACTAAGGGAGCTATCAGTGTCATCTCAGCTAGCGACTATAAGAAGTTGACGGGGAAAGAGGCAGACTTGTCAGGCCGTCAAATTCTCCTCTATAGTCAGGGGATGAATTATCAGACGGATAAAGACCTGATTCTAAATGGGAAGACTTATGTGATTAAGCAGGTGCTGGATCACGATATTACTAAAAAGAAACTCCCTCGTTCAATGAGTTTTATAATGGACAAGGATACTCTAATCGTCGTAGCAGATGGTGTAGAGGTTCTGCCAGTTGAGAAGAGTCATTACTACTTTGGGATAGATACTTCCCTCTCGGCTGATGAACAATCTAAACTGGGTGAAAAGTGGAGATATATGGATGGTAATGACAACACAGAGAATAAAGAGATCACGTTTAATCATTTCTACGCCTCCACTCGGATAGACATGGAAAGAGACTTCTTTGCCTTTACAGGCTCGTTTCTCTTTATTGGTCTTCTTTTGACATCAGTCTTCTTTATGGCAGCAGTTCTTGTCATCTATTACAAACAGGTCTCAGAAGGCTATGAGGATAAGGAGCGGTTTGCCATCATGCAAAAAGTGGGACTAGATCAAGAAGCGACGAAGAAAAGTATCGGCAAGCAGATGTTGACGGTCTTCTTCCTTCCTATCGCAGTTGCTTTTATCCATCTGGCTTTTGCCTTTAAGATGCTATCTCTTATCTTGCGTCTGCTTAGCCTACTAGATACTAGCTTTATTTTCCAAGTCACTTTGGTAACCTGTCTCATTTATTTCGTCCTCTATGTTCTGGTCTATCTAGGGACATCGCATGCCTACCATAAAATTATTGGTAAGTAAAAGCCAATTTGTTATGGTTAGATTTTAATATCTTGTGAAATAAACTGAAAAAGCGAATGGTAGTAACCCTACAGAGATTAGGATTTATTTATCATTCGTTTTTAATGTATTTTCATTGTCTTTCAAATATGGTTATTCATAGTCTTTCGCTAACTGCTTTTTTAGGTGGACTTGTGCCAAATCTCTCTTTTTTGGTACAATAAAGAAAAAGAAGAGGAGGAAACCATGACATTTGAAGAAATTTTACCAGGGTTAAAGGAATTTAAAAAATACGTTCGTACTGGCTGGGGCGGTGCTGAAAATTATGTGCAGCTCTTTGATACCATTGAGGTCAATGGGCAGAAGCTAGAGGCGACGCCTTACTTTTTGATTAACGTGGCGGGCGAGGGAGAGGGCTTCTCTATGTGGAGTCCGACACCATGTGATGTGCTGGCGACAGACTGGGTTCAAGTTTATGACTAAGAGCGTTTTGGTGACGGGCGTTAGCTCAGGGATTGGGCTAGCTCAGGCGCGCTTATTTTTGGAAAATGGCTATCGCGTTTATGGGATTGATTGCTCGGAGAAACCAGCTTTGTCAGGAGACTTTCATTTTCTCCAGCTGGATGTGACTGGTGACTTAACCCCTCTTTTTCAAGCTCTTCCTCAAGTGGATATCCTCTGCAATACAGCTGGGATTTTGGATACCTATCAGCCTCTTCTTGAAACGTCAGAAGAGACCTTTGAGACCATTTTTCAGACTAATTTTTTTGCGGCGGTTGGCATTACGCGCTTTTACCTGTCTAAAATGGTCGCAAAGCAATCAGGTGTCATCATCAATATGTGCTCCATTGCTAGCTTTTTAGCTGGTGGAGGCGGTGCCGCCTACACTAGCTCTAAGCACGCTTTAGCTGGATTTACCCGCCAATTGGCCTTGGACTATGCCAAGGATGGCGTTCAAGTATTTGGCATTGCACCTGGGGCAGTCAAAACAGGCATGACACAGGCAGACTTTGAGCCAGGTGGCATGGCAGACTGGGTGGCGAGCGAGACACCGATTGGACGATGGACAGACCCAAGTGAAATCGCAGAGCTGACTCTATTTCTAGCATCTGGAAAAGCCCAGTCCATGCAAGGCGAAATTGTTAAGATTGACGGCGGTTGGAGTTTGAAATGACAAAATATATTGAATTTGGCTTCGGCAATCGCTGGCTCATTCGGACTGAGTTTGAAAAAGACGATGGCAGTGAATGGGAAGTCAAGGGAATTTCTGGACCTATCAAGCCCAAGTCAGTCTATCTACGCATCTGGCTAGGTAAAATTGTCTACATCTGGGATTGGCAAGAAGGCTTTAAAAAGCAAGAAAAGAAGCGTAGAGCAGTGAAATTTATTTTCGGAATTGCATCGGAGGTAGAAGATGACACCAAGAGAATTATGGAATAAATACAAGGGAATCAATCCGACGATTGGGGACGAGATAGACGCATGGGCTTTTGGTATGGAGCCTGATTTGCTAGCACAGCTCGTTTTGGAAGGCAAGAAAACCGCAACGGCATCAGCCTATGACTTATACGAAGTGGACAAGGAGCCAATTCCAGAGGCGGGCACTTACGATGTCATTTTAGATGGACAAGGGCATGCTGTCTGCATCGTCCGCATCACGAAAGTAGCAGTGGTTCCTTTTGGAGAGGTGTCCGCAGAGCATGCCTTCAAAGAAGGCGAGGGTGACCGTAGTCTGGCTTACTGGAGACAGGTTCATGAAGCCTTTTTCGAAGAATGCGGCTTGACCTTCACAGAAGAAAGCAAGATTGTCTTAGAAGAGTTTGAAGTGGTTTATAAGTAGGCGAAAATCGAGGTATAGCATGCGCGCAACAGTGATTATCTTGGACGAGTCAGAGCGATACGCCATTGCCATTGGTCGGATGAAAAATGGTCGCTCCTACCTTGTCTGGCCAGGTGGTAGGATAGAAGAGGGAGAGACCCCGGAGCAAGCAGCTGTGCGAGAAATCCAAGAGGAGTTGGCTATCAGTTTAGAGATGTCTAGTCTGGAGCAACTAGAGGCTACTGCTGAGGGAATAACCTTTCTGGCGGCGACGAAGTTACAGCACCAACCGCTTGAGATAGGAGGAGAAGAACGGGAACGGATGACAGAGTACAATGCCTACCAGCCCTATTGGCAGAAACTCGCCCACTTGGATCAAGTCAGCATTTTCCCCCTTATTTCCCTTGAAAGGATAAAGAAAAAATGAAACCTAAGTATCTACTACTAGTCGCATCTTGTCTGCTCTTGACGGCTTGTGCTAGTCAAAAGCAAAGTGGAGATGCAGTCACACCGACCAGCACCCAAATGGCAGCCCGCAAGCAAGTGACCAAGTCAATCAACTATTCCAATTTGCTGGATAGTCAAATGCAGACAGAGGTCAAAAGTGTGTTGGAGCAGGCCTTTCCTCAAGAAAATGTCACCAAATTTTTGGAGCAGGTAAATTTCTATAACCAACACGTTCCGACGGATAGTTTGGTGCAGACGGGATTTGGAACTTCAAAAGAACTGATTCCAGCCTATGATGTGGTAGCTATCAGTGAAAAATGGATGGCACAGTTTCCGGACTTTCCAGGTTATAATTGCCGCTTGACTAGTTTTGGCTTGCTGAGGGGGCTCATCACGACAAAGAGTACGACGGGTTATGATGACAGCCTTCTTTTCATTGACAAGGATGCCATTCAGCATGCGCCAGCTTCTTACCAGCTGACGGCCGAGGAGGCTAGTCGCTTTCAAACGATTTTTAGTGCAGTTGCGACTGAAAATGTCACGGACACACACCTTCATGTTAAAAAAGTGCAAGCCTACTGGAAAAAGATGGGAGTGACCTTTGAGACTGGTCAAGCTAAGATGATTTCTGTTTGGATGCACGACCAGATTGATGAGAAGAAGACCAAGCTTTTCATCGGACATGTCGGCGTTTTGGTTCCATCTGAAACTGAATTTCTTTTTGTGGAAAAAATTTCCTTTGAAGAGCCCTACCAAGTCTTGCGATTCAAGTCTAAAAAGGCTTTGGTTGGCTACTTGTTAGACAAGTATGACGTTGACACGACTGGTGGCACACGACCATTTTTAATGGAAAATGACCAACCGTTAGAAGAATAGGAAAAGCCGATGAAGATTGTATGTGTGGTATTTGATGACTTTGAAGCACTGGATTTGTTTGGTCCTGTTGAGTTTTTATCGGGATTGCCAGATGCGCAGTTGCCCTATGTGTCCATGGACGGAGGCCTGATTTCCACCAAACAAGGGATTCAATTATATACCCAAACCATGCGTGACTTGGAGAGTTGGGCTATCCTTCTCTTGCCAGGTGGGATGGGAACGCGAAAGGTGATTGAAAATCCGCTATTTTTAGAACGTCTAAACGAACTTGTTGATCGGTCACGCTGGGTCTTGAGTGTCTGCACAGGCAGCGCCCTCTGGCTAGAAGTGGTGCCTTGGATGACAAGGCCGCTACCAGCAACAAACGTGCCCTGACTTGGGTATGCGGTCAGTCAGACAAGGTCAAGTGGCAGACCAAGGCGCGCTGGATAAGAGACGGAAAATTTTATACTTCGTCAGGAGTTTCAGCGGGAATGGATATGACACTGGGCTTTATTTCAGATTGTTTTGGAGAAAAGCTGGCGCGTGAATTGGCGCATCGAGCTGAGTATCGGTGGAATGACAACTGGGCTGAAGACGAATTTGCCACCATCTAGCAGACGCAGTACAGTCGTATAAAATCATGATATAGAGAGTGGGACTCAATCGTGATTTCGCAGAAATCGATTTTGTCGTCCCAACTCCTGCGTCAAACTGCTAAAATTATAAAAAATAAAGAACCCAGGACTTTTGTCCTAGATTCTTTTTATTAGTAAGGAGAAATGGATGCTGACAGATCGGAAAAAAGGGGCAGCAATGATATGGGGAAGTCTCTTGATAGGCTTTGGCTGTCTGTTTTTATGGTGGAATATTCAATTTGCGACAGGCTTATTTGCGGCAATCGCTCTCTTATTTTTACTGCAAGTGCTTTGGAAGGGGCTTGGTCTCCTGCGAAAGAAGGGACGTGATAGAAGAGAAGTACTGGCCTTTTGGTTTCATCTCTTTTTAACGATTTTTTTCTTTAACAATGCTCTTTTGCCAGCAGGATTTTTAGCCATTATTCTGGTTCTGGAGTTTTTTGTCTTGGGGTGTATCTTGTTTATTGACCTCATTTTACAGTGGAACAGTCAGAAAAAAATCTCACTTTGGACTCTATTTGATGCGCTTTTACATCTTTTTTTCTCCATATACGCCTTGGTGCATTTGGAGGGGACATTGGGCTGGATTTATAGTTTTTTGGGTCTGTCCTTGATTGTCCGAGGTTTTACTGCCTTAAAAGATGCTTGGGATTTTGACCGGCCATCCTTTCCGACTAGAGGTAGACGCAAACACTTGGGTCTGCCCATATTCCTATCAGCTATTATTCCTGTCAGCGCCTTGAATGCAGTCAATCGCCTGCTCAATCCCAATCGTAGTCAACCTATTTTGCTAGAAGAAAAAGGCTTGCCGACTCAGCAACCAGACTTGGAAATTTGGATTCATACGGCTCGAAAAGGCTTTGAGATGATGGGGCATGTGGATATTTCTTATAAGGGCATGACCTATGCTTATGGGCAATACGATGTGGATAGTGCTCGTTTTTTTGGGATCATGGGTGACGGCGTTTTGTTCCGTCTATCTAGCGAAGATTATCTGGCCTCGCTCGCTCAAGAGGATTGGCGGGCTGTGCTGGGCTATGGCATGGTTTTAACAGATGCACAAAAACAAGCCATTGAAGAAAGACTGGGTGAGATGATGTCTTGGACGCAGCCTTTCTACTTGACTAGTCAGGCGCAGAAGGAAAGTTATCTGGGACAGCTCAATCAACGTTATCGGGTAGATAATTTTAAGTTTACCCAGACAAAATTCAAGACCTACTTTGTCATGACGACCAACTGTGTTCTCCTGGCAGATACCATTCTAGCAGCTATTGGCACAGACAATGTCGCGAATCATGGTATCTTGACTCCGGGCGTTTATCAGGATTATTTTGAGAGAGAATACCAAAAACCACACTCAGCCATTGTCTCAAAATTTGTGCTGGGTAAGCAAATTTCAGACCATCCATCGTCCCAAGCAAGCGAATAGTCAGAGCAGTGTCTATTTATTGTTTGAATTATGATATAATATAGTGATGAACTCAGCCATTTTTAAGTGAGGAAATAAAATTATGACAAATTATGCAATTATTTTAGCAGCTGGTAAGGGAACACGGATGAAGTCAGATCTTCCTAAAGTCTTGCACAAGGTAGCAGGTATTTCTATGTTGGAACACGTATTTCGTGCGGTTTCAGCAATTGAGCCAGCTAAGATTGAGACCATCGTAGGCCATAAAGCAGAGCTGGTTCAAGAAGTTTTGGAAGGTCAATCTGACTTTGCCCTTCAATCAGAGCAGTTAGGAACAGGGCATGCTGTCATGATGGCAGAGCCAGCCTTGGCAGACTTAGAAGGACAAACCTTGGTCATCGCAGGGGACACACCACTGATTACAGGGGAAAGTCTGAAAAACTTGATTAATTTCCATGTCAGCCACAAAAATGTTGCAACGATTTTAACAGCGCAGGCCGACAATCCATTCGGTTATGGCCGGATTATCCGCAATACAGACGGAGAAGTCTTGAAGATTGTGGAACAAAAAGATGCCAATGACTTTGAAAAACAAATCAAGGAAATCAATACAGGAACCTATTTGTTTGATAACAAACGCCTCTTTGAAGCCTTAAAAGACATCAATACGGATAATGCTCAGGGTGAATATTACCTGACAGACGTGATTTCTATTTTCCGTCAAGCAGGTGAAAAAGTTGGTGCCTATATTCTTCGTGACTTTGACGAGAGTCTGGGTGTCAATGACCGCATTGCACTTGCGACAGCAGAAGCCGTGATGCGCAAACGCATTACCGAGCGCCACATGGTTAACGGAGTGACCTTTACCAACCCAGCAGCGACCTACATCGACATCGATGTGGAAATTGGGGCAGAAGCCGTCATTGAAGCCAATGTTGTCCTAAAAGGTCAGACAAAAATTGGAGAGCGGACAGTTTTGACAAACGGTACGCGTGTGACGGATTCGGTTATTGCTGAGGATGTGGTGATTAGCCAGTCAGATATTGAACAATCTGTCATTGAAGCTGGGGTAACAGTGGGACCATTTGCTCATATCCGTCCAGATAGCCTCTTGAAAAAAGATGTCCATGTCGGAAACTTTGTGGAAGTGAAGGGTTCAAGTTTGGGTGAAAATACCAAGGCTGGTCACTTGACTTATATTGGTAATGCGGAAGTGGGCGCTAATGTCAACTTTGGTGCGGGAACCATCACTGTCAATTACGACGGTCAAGGCAAATACAAGACCGTTATCAAAGACAATGTCTTTGTCGGTAGCAATTCAACCCTCATCGCTCCACTTGAAATCGGAGACAGTGCCTTAACAGCAGCCGGCTCAACCATTACCTGCAATGTCCCAGCAGATACCGTTGCCATCGGACGCTCTCGCCAGGAAAACAAAGAAGGCTACGCAACACGTCTTCCTCACCATCCAAGTCAAAAATAGGAGTTGTTATGGAATTTGAAGAAAAAACAATTAGCCGCAAAGAGATTTTTAATGGCCATATTTTCGACGTGGTTGTCGATGACGTCGAGTTGCCAAACGGTCTCGGGCAAGCAAAACGAGAACTCATTTTTCACAAAGGTGCAGTCTGTGTCCTTGCCGTGACACCTGAAGACAAGATTGTCTTAGTCCGCCAATTTCGTAAGGCCATTGAGCGCGTGATTTATGAAATCCCTGCAGGCAAGCTCGAAGTGGGCGAAGAGGATGCGCTTCAGGCAGCTGCTCTTCGTGAATTGGAAGAAGAGACAGGGTACACCACTGACAAATTAACCTTGCTTTCAGATTTTTATTCTGCGATTGGATTTTGTAATGAACGCTTGCGTCTCTATCTAGCAGAGAACTTGGTCAAGGTCGAAAATCCTCGTCCGCAAGACGAAGATGAAGTGATTGAACTGTATGAAGTGACCTTAGAGCAAGCCCTTGATTTAGTGGCTCGTGGAGAAATTTGTGATGCCAAGACCATCATGGCCATTCAATATTATCAACTGCTGAGAAAGTAGGGTTGGTATGAGCAAGCCCCTATTAACAGACGAAGTGCTGCAACGTGAAGCCCGTAAAAAACGATTTGGCTACTACGAGGAAGATGCAGAAGACGTCTATGAAGATGATGTAGAAGAGTGGCAATATGGAGAAGACGACTATCAAGGCTACCAAGAAGGACAGACCATGCGCATTCCTGTGGAAGCCTCGGTGGTAAAGAGTCGTCGAATTGAAACCATCAAAAAGGAACGATTTAAGTCAAAAGTCAATACCATTTTGTTTTGGATTGTTCTTCTTCTGATTGTATTTATCCTTGCCGTGATTTACTTTTAAAGGAGAATTATGAAATTTGGTATTATTGCTGCCATGCCTCAAGAATTAGGCATTCTTGTAGAAACTTTGGCAGAAAAAGAAGAAGTCCCTGTCTTGGGCAATACCTACTATACAGGTCGCTTGGGCAAGCATGAAGTAGTCTTGGTCCAATCCGGTATCGGGAAAGTCATGTCTGCCATGTCAGTTGCTATCTTAGCAGACCATTTCCAAGTGGACGCCGTGATTAACACAGGTTCGGCCGGAGCAGTAGCAGATGGTTTGCAAATCGGTGATGTCGTGGTGGCAGATCAATTAGCCTACCACGATGTAGATGTAACAGCTTTTGGCTATGCCTATGGTCAAATGGCTGGGCAAGAACTGTATTTTCCAGCAGACCAAGTCCTGCTTGAAAACATGCGGAGCGTCTTAGTAGAACAAGAATTGGTGAGCCAAGTTGGTCTCATCGCAACAGGAGACAGCTTTATTGCTGGTCAGGATAAGATCGCAGCTATTAAGGCGCATTTTCCACAAGTACTGGCCGTAGAAATGGAAGGCGCAGCCATCGCACAAGCAGCGGTTAATGCGGGTAAATCCTTCCTCGTCATCCGTGCAATGAGTGACACAGCCCAGGGCGATGCCAATATTACCTTTGACGAATTTATCATCCAAGCAGGGGAACAATCCGCTAAAATCTTACTCGCCTTTTTGGAAAAATAGAGAGTGGGACTCAATCGTGATTTCGCAGAAATCGATTTTGTAGACACTTACCTTGCAAGTTCCATTTCCAAATTAAAAAGGTCTCCCGGACCTTTTTAACTCACCACCGCACAGTTGACTAGCTCAAAAAGGTTCGGTGAACCTTTTAAGGTGGGAGATAGAACTAGTCACAAGATTCGAAATTGCTTGCCCAGCAAGGAATGAGAACATTCAGTCAACCACTGCGTCAAACTGTTAAAATTACAAAGAATAACCCAGGACGGAGTCCTAGGTTATTTTTTATTTCTTATTAAAATCGTAATCTTTCACAATTTCGATGCTTTCGATTTTGATGTCAGAGGTTGGTTTGTCGTTTGCGCCGGTTTCGGTTGCAGCAATTTTGTCGACAATGTCCATGCCACTTGTTACTTGTCCAAAGACTGTATAGCCACCGTCTAGGCTAGGATTTCCCCCGTTTTTATAGGCTTCGATGATTTTAGCTGGGTACTTGTCAGAGGTCAATTGGCCAGAAGCATCAGCTGTATTTTGGTTGATGTAAAATTGGCTACCATTTGTATTTGCGCCAGCATTTGCCATAGCAAGAGAGCCGCGGATGTTGTAGAGGAAGGCAGAAATTTCATTTTTGAAACCATTTCCCGCATCAATCGTCTTGTCTTTACCTTTCCAGATAGACTCGCCACCTGTTCCGTTCCCTTTAGGGTCACCAGTTTGAATCATGAAATTCTTAATGACGCGGTGGAAAAGAACGCCGTTGTAGTAACCTTCCTTGGCATGCGTTAGGAAGTTTTCCACAGCAAGAGGAGCTTGTTCTGGGAAAAGTTTGAGTGTAATGTCGCCGGCACTTGTCTTGAGTGTGACAGCAGCTTCATTTTCAGCAATATCCGTTGTTAATTGTGGAAAAACGGCATTTGGGTTGTTGATAGCGTAAGCCAAGTCTTTTTGGTGTTGTTGGCTAGCAGAAGTGTCAGTTGAGCTAGTTTGGCTGCTGGTTGCAGCGCTAGAAGAGTTGTCTTTTTCACTTGTCTTTGCACAAGCTGTCAAGAGCAGGCTGGCAGCCAAAGCTGCCCATACGAGAGATTTTTTCATGTCAATCCTTTCTGGGAATCGTTTTATCAGTCACATTATATCATAAATTCCTCATAAAATCCGCCAAAGAAATGGGGAGAGCTAGCTAGTGCTGGCACTCCGTTTATGCTATACTAGACACAGAAAAAAATGGGAGAAGAACATGTACGAAGATTATCCAGTAAAACCTTATATCTCGCCAGAACGTGATTTGGCGACAGAAGAATTTAAACCAGTACCAAAAAAGAATATGGAGTTGCTAGAAGATGACTTACTGGCAGGAGATATTATCTTGCTCTGGCGGATTGCTTTTGACACCTTCACCAACGAATCTTGGTTTCCAAAATACTTCGAGTACACCTATGGCATCAATGCTCCAAAGCGGTTGGATATGTTGCTAGATAAAGGCTATGCACAGCTGGAAACAGCCTTTGCTTCCTTGAATCACATCAATGCGACCAAGAAAAAGAGGATTTTAAAAGACAGAGGAGTCGCCGGCTTGTCTAAAATGAAGGCGGCTGATTTGGAGCAGGCCTTGAAGGACAATCTGTCTGAAGATGAGTTGGGGAACTGTTTTACCGTTCGAGGAATTCTATTGACGGAAAAAGGACAGGCAGCCATCGATGCCAATCCGCAAGTCATCGACCGCCATCCAAAGAAAAAATATTAAATCCAGCACCTTGTCCGCGCGACGGGTTGCTGAAAAGGCTGAATCACTTGGTTCAGTCTTTTTTTAAAAACTTGTTCAGCCGTCATATTGAGGTCATATACTCCTGCTAGACTAGAAAAAAAGAAAGAAAGTAGGAAATACTATGCACTACGCTTGGAAAGAGTTGCTCTTTTACAAAAAGAAATATCTTCTTATCGAACTCCTTATTATTCTAATGATGTTTATGGTTGTTTTCTTATCGGGTCTGGCAAACGGCTTAGGGCGGGCGGTTAGCGCAGCGATTGAAAATAATCCAGCGAATCACTATCTCATGTCTGATACGGCAGAGGGAATTATCACCTTTTCAAATCTGGACCAAGATCAAGTCAAGGCAATTGGAGAACTGGATTCAGACCAGGAGACAGGTCTATCTATCCAGCGAACTGGCTTGGTTCAACAAAGTGGGGATACGGATACGTTGGATGCCATGTATTTTGTGGTTAACCCAGCTAGTTTTATAGTTCCAAAAGCGATTGAAGGAGAGGATTTGGCTGATAAGGCTAACACAATTCTTGTCAATGATAGCTTGAAGGCTAAGGGTGTGAAATTAGGGGATGTAGTAGAGGATGATATGAGTGGGCTCAAGTTGACCGTCATCGGCTTCACCCACAATGAAATGTACGGTCACGGTCCAGTTGCCTATATTTCAGAAAAAACTTATACAACCTTGCAACAAGAAAAAAATCCAAACTACAGCTACCATCCACAAGTGATTGCCTTAAAAAATAAGTCATTGAGCGGTAATAGACCAAATAAGGTAGAAGTGCTCGATAAAGAGACAGTCATCTCAAAAATCCCGGGATACAGCGCAGAACAATCCACGCTTAATATGATTTTGTGGGTATTGGTTTTGGCCTCTGCAGCGATTTTGGGAGTGTTCTTCTATATCATTACCCTGCAAAAACGCCATGAATTTAGTGTAATGAAGGCGATTGGAATGAGCATGGCAGAGATTTCGAGCTTCCAGCTAGCGCAGATTCTTCTACTGGCCTTGATGGGTATCCTCGTTGGGGATGGTTTGGCCTATGCCCTATCTCTTGTCTTGCCAGTATCTATGCCGTTTGTCCTCAATGCGGAAAATATTGCGCTGGTATCTCTTGCCTTTCTTGTTATTGCACTTTTAAGCAGCGGCTTGTCCATTTTGAAAGTCGCAAAAATTGATGCAGTTGAAGTGATAAATGGAGGAGAAGAATAATGGAAAATGTGATGGAATTAAAGGGAATTTCCAAATATTATTTGGATGGTGAGGAGCAAGCAGTCATCTTGGACGAGCTTGACTTGACAGTGCAAGCAGGAGAATTTGTGGCCATTCTAGGTCCGTCTGGTTCTGGGAAAAGTACATTGTTATCTATTGCGGGGCTTCTCTTGAGTGCGGATGGTGGACACTTGCTCTTGGATGGGCAAGATGTGACCAAACTGTCTCAGAAGGAGCAGACCAAACTCCGTCGGCACAAATTAGGTTTTATTTTCCAAAGTCACCAATTGCTTCCCTACCTGACTGTACAGGATCAATTGGAGCAGGTGGCGCGTTTTGACCGAGATAGTGAGAAGGATAAGAGTCGCGCTGAAATTTCCCAACTGTTAGGTGAACTGGGTATGGGAGGCTCCGCTCATAAATTTCCACGTCAATTATCCGGTGGTCAAAAGCAACGAGCTGCGATTGCCCGAGCCTTTATTCACCAACCTAAGTTGATTTTGGCAGATGAACCAACAGCCAGCTTGGATGAGGCTAGAGGTCGCCAGGTGACGGAGTTGATTCGTAAGGAAGTGACGGAAAGAAAGACCGCAGCGATCATGGTAACGCATGATGAACGGATTCTCGATTTGGTGGATACTGTTTACCGGCTTAAACACGGGAAATTAGTCAAAGAATCGTAAAATATGTGCTAAAATAAGGGCATGATTAAAATACTAGTAGTAGAAGATAATGCCCTTCAACAGACTTTGATTGCCACTAAACTCAGACAGGATGGCTACCAAGTCTTGGTGGCAGAAAATGGAGCAGTTGCTCTGGATGTATTGGACAAGACGGAAGTACAGTTGATTGTGACCGATATCATGATGCCCTTATTAGATGGCTATGAATTGATTCAATCTCTTCGTCAAGCCAGTTATCAGGTGCCCATTATTGTGATGACTGCCCGCTCGCAACTGGATGATATGGAAAAAGGATTTGAGTTGGGCGCAGATGACTATATGGTCAAGCCCATTCAGCTGCAGGAGTTAGGACTGCGTATCAAGGCTCTCTTGCGCCGCGCCAATATTTTTGCGAGTCATCAGTTAAAAGTAGGGGACTGTCTCTTGGACGAGGAGCAATTTAGCCTGTCTAAGGGAGACACTCTCTTGACTTTGCCCCAAAAAGAATTTCGGCTTCTCTTTCATTTGCTCAGCTACCCCAATAAAATTTTCACTCGCTTGGAGTTGCTGGACAACATCTGGGGAATGGAAGACGATTTGGACGAACGCCTAGTAGATGCTTGTATCAATAA
Source organism: Streptococcus gallinaceus (assembly GCF_040545695.1). Taxonomy (NCBI): domain Bacteria; kingdom Bacillati; phylum Bacillota; class Bacilli; order Lactobacillales; family Streptococcaceae; genus Streptococcus; species Streptococcus gallinaceus. Next base: position 77,255 of record NZ_JBEPMK010000001.1, read on the forward strand.
ACTACGCCGCAAGGTAGAACATTTTCCGGATTTTACCATTGAAACTGTGAGAGGAGTTGGTTACCGTGCCCATGAAAACTAGCCGCTTTCGGATACCGCTACGCCACTATTTTACGGTCATGTTTGCTGCGACCCTGACCGCCTGTGTCTTGCTGGCATTGGTCCTGGTTACGCTTGGATTTGTGCTTTTTTATCATGGAGCATTAACGACTTTAGTCCTTCATTTTGCAACCTTTCTGGTCTGTGTACTAACTATTGTTTTTGGAGCCATTAGCATGTGGTATGGAGCTGTTCATTTGACCAAGCCGATTGAAGAAATCAATCAAGTGGTAGCCAATGTCAGTCGGGGAGAATTTGTCGGTCATGTGGACCGAAATGCCGAACGCCGTAAGAATTTTGCCTACTACAATGAACTGGATGAACTGTCTGAAAGCATCAATGGCATGATCCAATCGCTGTCACAGATGGATTATATGCGCAAGGATTTTATGACCAATGTCTCTCATGAGCTCAAGACGCCTATTGCAGCTATTGCTAATATGAGTGAATTGTTGCAGGATTCTCAACTGGATGAAGCAAGTCGGTTAGAATTTACCCGGCTCATTCAAGAAGAAAGTAAGCGGCTCAGTCGTCTGTGTGATACCATGTTGCAAATGTCTCGGGTTGATCATTTGGATAGTCTAGGGCAGCTACAAACTATTCGTCTGGACGAGCAGATTCGGCAGGCGATGATTGCTTTATCGGAGAAGTGGACCGGTAAGCAGATTGCTTTTCGCCTAGACAGTGATGCGGTGATCTTGCAGTCCAATCCAGACCTGCTCATGCAAGTCTGGGTCAATCTATTGGACAATGCCATCAAGTATTCGGGGCAAGAGGTGGATATTTCTGTTAGTATTCAGGAATTGGCAGACGAGTGGGTTATCCTAATCTGCGATAAAGGATGTGGGATAGCGAGCGACCAGCTGCCACGCATTTTTGAAAAATTTTATCAGACGGACTCCTCCCGTCACCAAGAAGGTAACGGCTTAGGACTGGCTATTGTCGAGCGGATTATGAAGCTATGCGGTGGTAGGATTCAAGTGACCAGTCAGCTAGGAAAAGGCAGTCAATTTACCATTTACCTACCCAAGTAACGCAAAAAGAACCAGACCAAGGGTCTAGGTTCTTTTACTGTTCAAGTGGACCAGTCCAAGCGTCAGTTCCGCCCGTGACGTTGGTCACATCAAATCCATTTTCTTCTAAAAATTGGCAAGCGCGTGCGGAGTGGCCACCCATCTGGCAAACGACATGGTAGGGAGTCTCCTTGTCGAGTCTTGAAATAGATCCGCCCAGCTTACTGAGCGGCAGATTGATTGCTCTTGGAATGTGGCCAGCGGCATACTCATTTGCTTCTCGGACATCCAGTAGCTGAATGGATTGTCTTTTTAAGAGTTGGGCCAGTTGGCTGGTTGTTAGTGATTTTTGCATGGGAATCCTCCTTGCTATGTTTATCTAGATTTTATACTATTTTTCATCAAAAGGTCAAGGAGTCCGTGTTGCGGGCTATTTTCATATCTGAAAAAATAGGAGAAATATGATAGAATAAAAAGATATGGAATAGTGAGGATTTTATGAAGAAAAATACAAAAAAAGGAAAAACAACGCGTCGCCCGACCAAGGCTGAGCAGGCGCAGCGGCAGAATATGCGTGCCTTATTGCTGCGGATTGCTGGTTTGATTTTACTGGGATTTGCAGCCGTGAAGATGGGGGCATTTGGGCTTACCGCCTATAATATTCTCCGTGCTATTGCGGGAAGTTCAGCCTATCTCTTGTTAGTTGGGATTGCAGTTTATCTCTTATTCAGCCAACGTATTCATCGCAGAGAAGGGGTTCTTTCTGGTTTTCTCTTGTTTTTAGCAGGAATTTTATTGGAATTTCAAGCCTATTTGGATGTGACCTATAAGGGAGAGGATTTATTTGCCCATACGGTTCAGCTCTTGTTGGAGGACACGACTAAGTTTCAGGTGACTCATTATCTAGGAGGAGGCCTTGTTGGTGGATTGCTCTACATGCCGGTCTCATTTCTCTTTGCGACAATCGGTAGCTTTTTCATTGGGATACTATTGATTACGTTTGGTCTCTTTTTCATGAGTCCTTGGTCGGTTTATGATTTGGCAGATATGTTTGCCCTTGCGGTGGAAAAATACCAAGAAAAAAGTGCCATTCGTGCTGAAAAGCGCCAAGAAAGACGATGGGCTAAGGAAGCGGAAAAAGAAGCAAAATTGGCAGAAGAAGAGGCTCGTCGGGAGCAAGAAGCTTTGGCAGAGGCTGAACGGCAGTCTTTGTTAGAGGAAGAACCTTTACTTGCCTACTCATCAGTCGATATGGAAACAGGCGAAATCTTAGAAGACATCCCGCATGAGCCCATTATCCGAGATTATCAAGACCTTCATTTACCTGATTTTCCAATAGAAGAAATACCCGTTTATCCAGAAGAAGAATTTCCGGTTCTGCTAGCAGACGAAGAGCCCTTTGAAGCAGTTCCAGAAGAAGGGGATGAGGAGATTGTCTTTGCCAAAACAGCTCCGACATTGAAGGATCGTTTGGCCTACCGATTGCCATCAATTGACTTGTTTGCGCCAGCCAAGGCTAGCAGTCAGGTGAATGAGAAAAAATTGGTCCGCCAAAATATCAAGGTCTTGGAAGATACATTTGCGAGTTTTGGCATCAAGGTCGTAGTAGAGCGCGCAGAGATTGGTCCATCGGTGACTCGCTATGAAGTCAAGCCCGCAGTCGGAGTTCGTGTCAATCGGATTTCTAACTTGGCAGATGACTTGGCACTTGCGCTTGCGGCTAAGGACGTCCGAATTGAAGCACCGATTCCTGGTAAATCCTTGGTTGGGATTGAAGTGCCAAACTCAGAAGTTGCCTCCGTTTCCTTCCGTGAATTGTGGGAACAGGCTCAGACTAATCCAAGAAAGCTTTTGGAAGTACCGCTTGGTAAGGCTGTCAATGGCTCAGCCAAAAGTTTTGATTTGACCAAAATGCCTCACCTTTTGGTGGCCGGTTCTACAGGTTCGGGTAAATCTGTCGCCGTAAACGGCATCATCTCCAGCATTCTCATGAAGGCTCGACCAGATGAAGTCAAGTTTATGATGATTGACCCTAAAATGGTAGAATTATCTGTCTACAATGACATTCCCCATTTGCTAATTCCCGTGGTGACCAATCCTCGCAAAGCCAGTCGCGCCTTGCAAAAAGTCGTTGATGAGATGGAAAATCGCTACGAACTCTTCAGTAAAGTTGGTGTTCGTAATATCGAAGGGTACAATGCTAAGGTTGAAGAATTCAATGCTCAGTCGCAGGAAAAACAAATTCCTCTGCCATTGATTGTCGTAATCGTTGATGAATTGGCTGACCTCATGATGGTTGCCAGCAAGGAAGTTGAAGATGCCATTATTCGCCTAGGGCAAAAGGCGCGTGCGGCAGGGATTCACATGATTTTGGCCACTCAACGCCCATCTGTCGATGTTATTAGCGGCTTGATTAAGGCCAATGTGCCATCCCGTGTTGCCTTTGCGGTGGCATCAGGGACGGACAGTCGGACTATCTTAGGAGAAAACGGGGCGGAAAAACTCTTGGGACGAGGCGACATGCTCTTTCACCCAATTGGAGAATCGGCTCCCCTTCGTTTGCAAGGTTCCTTCATTTCAGATGGTGATGTAGAGCGGATTGTGACCTTTATCAAAGACCAGGCAGATGCTGAATACGACGAAAGCTTTGACCCAGGAGAAGTATCCGAAAGCGATGATTTTTCTGGAAATGGTGGCAGCGCCACATTGGATGGAGATCCTCTTTTTGCAGAAGCGCGTGCGCTTGTTATCGAGACACAAAAGGCCAGCGCGTCTATGATTCAGCGCCGCTTGTCCGTCGGATTTAACCGTGCGACTCGTCTCATGGAAGAACTAGAGGAGGCCGGAGTAATCGGACCTGCAGAAGGAACCAAGCCTAGAAAAGTATTGGAGACACAGTAATGGAATTTCAAAGTGTGCACCACGTAGCTATTATTGGCCGTGATTATGAAAAAATGCGTGAATTTTATGTGGACAAATTAGGTTTTGAGCAGTTGGATGAGCATATTCGACCAGAAAAAAATGACATTCTTTTCAATGTCAAAAAGGGAAATCTAATACTAGAAATCTTCATCAAGCCATGTGCTCCGCTTCGACCTGTCATGCCCAGTCCAGAGCACACAGGATTGCGTCATCTAGCCTTTAAAGTCGAGGATGTTGAAGCCTGTCTAGAAGCATTTGACCAGTTAGAAATCCGTCACGAAGACTTGCGAACGGATGATTTTGATGAAAAGAAAATGGCATTCTTCTTTGACCCAGATGGTCTACCGCTTGAAATACATGAATAAGAAAAGCCCAGCGATTGCTGGGCTTTATTTCATAAAGAAAACAGAGATGACGAGGGCGAGATACATCAAAAAAGTGAGAATAAATCCTGCTCGCCAAAATGTTTTCATAAATTTTCCTGTATCAAAACTGCGTTTCTTAAAGGCCATGAGGGCGCACAAGACCAGAGCCAACAAGCCCAAGGCAAGTCCCAATAATGGAAGCATACTATGGTAGTAGGCCTTGTCGGAGATTAGGTAAAATTCGCCGACAAATAAAGGAAAGGCCAGATCAGCAAAATTAAGCCCTCTTTTCCGTAAACCGAGGAGTTTGACCAAGATAACAGAAATCAGTAGCGTCAAAATAAGAAAAAGGATAGCAGCTATTTTTAATAAGATCAGATTCATGTCTTTATTTTATAAAAAAACTCTAAAAAAGTAAACTTTTAACTTGCAATAAAAGCAAGGAATCTGTATAATAGAAGGGTATGTGTTCGACACATACTTGTGGGAGGTAAAAATCTTTAATTACCGAAAGAACCACAATAGGAGGATTTTATATCATGGCTAAAAAAGTCGAAAAACTCGTAAAACTTCAAATTCCTGCAGGTAAAGCTACTCCAGCTCCACCGGTTGGTCCAGCATTGGGTCAAGCAGGTATCAATATCATGGGATTCACTAAAGAGTTCAACGCTCGTACAGCTGACCAAGCTGGTATGATCATCCCAGTTGTTATCTCTGTGTATGAAGATAAATCATTTGATTTCATCTGTAAAACACCACCAGCTGCTGTTCTTTTGAAAAAAGCTGCAGGTGTTGAAAAAGGTTCAGGCACACCAAACAAAACTAAAGTTGCTTCAGTAACTCGTGCGCAAGTACAAGAAATCGCTGAAACAAAAATGCCTGACTTGAACGCTGCAAACATCGAATCAGCAATGCGCATGATCGAAGGTACAGCTCGTTCAATGGGATTCACTGTTACTGACTAATCTGTATCAGTAGAAATCGTAACCGATTTATTGAAAACACAAGGAGAACATATCTAATGGCTAAAAAAAGCAAACAAATGCGTGCTGCTCTTGAGAAAATCGACAGCACAAAAGCTTACAGCGTTGAAGAAGCTGTAGCACTTGCAAAAGAAACAAACTTTGCAAAATTTGACGCAACTGTAGAAGTTGCTTACAACTTGAACATCGACGTTCGTAAAGCAGACCAACAAATCCGTGGTGCAATGGTATTGCCAAACGGTACTGGTAAAACTGCTCGCGTATTGGTATTTGCTCGCGGTGCAAAAGCTGAAGAAGCAAAAGCTGCTGGTGCAGACTTCGTTGGTGAAGAAGACCTTGTTGCTAAAATCAATGGTGGTTGGTTAGACTTTGACGTCGTAATCGCTACACCTGACATGATGGCACTTGTTGGTCGTCTTGGTCGCGTGCTTGGTCCACGTAACTTGATGCCAAACCCTAAAACTGGTACAGTAACGATGGATATTGCTAAAGCAGTTGAAGAGTCTAAAGGTGGTAAAATCACTTACCGTGCTGACAAAGCAGGTATCGTTCAAGCGATCATCGGTAAAGTATCATTTGAAGCTGACAAATTGGTTGAAAACTTCAAAGCTTTCAACGATGTTATCGTAAAAGCTAAACCAGCTACAGCTAAAGGTACTTACATCACAAGCCTTACAATCACTACAACACAAGGTGTTGGTATCAAAGTTGATACAAACTCATTGTAATTTGTAATGCAAAGACTGTCTTCGGGCAGTCTTTTTTGTGTTGAATTTTTGCAATCCACCCAGATTTTGGGTAAGATATGGTTATAAATGTGTAAAGGAGAACATGATGGACCAATATGTAAAACCAGTTGTTTGGCGCTGGGAAGATGAAAATAATGCTCCTTCAGGAAATAGACCAACGGCAGGTAGCCGATTTGAGCAAACATTACCCAAAGGGGAGCACCGTTTTCAAGTTTATTCCTTGGCAACGCCAAATGGCATTAAGGTACCCATCCTTCTAGAAGAGCTACTTGAATTAGGGCATCAGGCTGACTATGATTTGTTTAAGGTGGACATCGGGAAAGGAGAGCAATTTGGGTCGGAGTTTGTGGCGCTTAATCCTAATTCAAAGATTCCTGTACTGTTGGACCAAGAGATAGGTATCAATGTATTTGAGTCTGCCAATATCTTACTTTATCTGGCAGAGCAATTCTCAGCCTTGATTCCGACTGACTTGGCAGAGCGCACGCAGGTGCTCAACTGGCTTTTTTGGCAAACGGGTGCAGCTCCATTTGTTGGCGGCGGCTTCGGGCATTTCTTCCACTATGCACCGACTGCGCAGCAATACCCTATCGACCGCTATACTATGGAGACCAAGCGTCAGCTTGATTTGCTGAACCAGCAATTGGCACAGCATGCTTACGTAGCGGGCAAAGAGTACAGTATCGCAGATGTGGCAATTTGGTCATGGTATGGTCGCCTGTTAGATGGAAATTTGTATCCAGGCGCCGCAGACTTTCTTGATGGACCGTCTTACACACATGTATTGGCCTGGGCAGAGAAAATCAAAAATCGACCAGCTGTTCAGCGGGCTTTAGCAAAAGAATATCAACCTATGGAAGGATAAAATCTGAAAATAATAAAAAGCAAGGAATTCCTTGCTTTTTATACTCTATAAAACTCTTGATTTTTTAAGACAAGTTCGCTGACAGCTGAATATTTTTTGAGATTTTTCAGTTCGCTTGGATTGGTAACAAGTGTGATGACAAAGCCTTTTTTGCCCATGCGACCAGTTCGGCCCGCACGATGAGTATAGACTTCCAAATCACGTGGCACTTCAAAGTTGAGAACACATTCGAGTTGGTCGATGTCCATTCCACGGGCAACTAGGTCTGTTGCGAGGAGGAGATTGATATCATGTTGCTTGAATTTCTCGATGATAACCTTGCGGAATTTGACATTGACGTCAGAAGCAAGCGATATGACGTTTGCTTGGCGATAGGTCAGCTTTTCTTCGGTCGCGCCTAGGTCAGATAGACTATTGAAAAAGGCTAGCGCGCGGAAATCGGGGATATTGGACAGTTTGCGCAAGAGCTCAATCCGGTCGCGCTTGTCAACCATCATGTAATAATGCTGAATATTATCCAATTTTTGGTCTTGTAGGTCCAATTTAACCACATCACTAGCTAATTTGCTTTCATCAAACTTAGCAGTCGCACTCATGTAAATCAGCTGATGGTCCCGTGGTGCATAGCGAAGAATTTTATCCACGAAATGGTACTGAGAGTCGCTGAATAATTCGTCAAACTCATCTAGGATGATGGTGTTGACGTTCATCATCTTGATTTTTTTTAATTTGATGAGCTCAAAAATCCGACCTGGCGTTCCGATGAGAATTTCCGGTCCTTTTTTGAGTCGTTCGATTTGTCGTTTTTGACTGGAGCCAGATAGGAATAATTGGGCTGTGAGTCCGATTGGTTCGGCCCAAGATTTGCAGACGTCAAAGATTTGACCGGCTAGCTCTGTATTTGGAGCCAAAAGGACTAATTGCTGGGCTTTTTTGGGTGTAACTTTTAATAAGCTAGGCCAGAGGTAGGCCAGAGTTTTACCGGTTCCAGTTGGACTGATACCGAGCACATTGTTCCCAGACGTGATGGGAACGAAAGCTGCCTCTTGGATGGCTGTAAATTCTGTAAAATTAAGTGTTTCTAGCTGTTCTTGCCAACTAGTTGGAAATTGTTCCTGCATGTAAATCCGCCTTAAATGTAATGTTTGCGCTTTGGCGCATAGTGTTAAGTGTTTCGTGGACAGCTTGAGCATCATCTAGCCAATGCTCAACCGCTGTCTTGTCTTGTGTTTGAATGGCTTGGGCGAAGGCTTGAGCTTCTTCTAGCATTTGGTGGGGAGCTGCCGTGATTGGTAGGCTTGTACTTGTTCCGTCGTAGCTAGTGAAAATAGCTGAGCGAACATCCTGACAATCGTTTAAGACCAAGGTTCCGTCGGTAGTGTAGATTTCGCTTGGAAGATTGCTCGTCAGGTTTTTTCCGGCTTGAATCGTCACCGGAAAGGTGTCATAAATGAGTTGGCCTACACCATTGACATCAACGGTATTTGGCAGCTGCACAGCTGTGTAGTGAGCAGTAGCAGGCTTGCCAATCAGCCCAATCGCTGCATAAAGCGTGTAGACGCCGAGGTCCATGAGCGCCCCGCCTGAAAAGTCAGATGAAAAGATATTAGGCTCTTTCCCAGCTAATAGGGCACCCATTTTTGAAGAATATTTTGCGTAGGTAAAATGTCCGCCGATAACCGTTTTTTCAGCCAAGAAGTTCCGAATAATCTGGAAAGCCTGTTCTTGGTAGTTGCGAGCGGCTTCAAAAAGAAAGACTTGGTGTTCATCTGAGAGCTGGCGCAAGTATGCCAATTCAGCAGGTGTGGATACCATTGGTTTTTCAATAATGGTGTTCTTGCCAGCTTTTAATGCCAGGCAAGCTTGCTCAAAATGGAGCGAATTTGGGCTTGCAATATAAACCACGTCCATGTCTGACGCGAAAAAATCATCCAAATTTGTAAAGAGACTGACATCCTCGTAGTCTTTTGCAAAGTCTTGAGCTGTTTCCAGACGACGTGAGTAAAGAGCTGTAAAGCGATAGGCCTGCGAAAGATTTGCCGCAGCAATAAAGTGATGAGAGATAGCACTGGTTCCAATAATTCCAAGTTTTAACATGAATGACCTCCTTGGACGTTCTACCTTTCATTATAGCATGATTTTTGGTAAAATAGGTGGAATGAAGAAAGAGGAGAGAGAGATGATTCAAAAAACCATTATTATCGGAGTGACTGGTGGTTCTGGAGGAGGGAAAACAAGTGTTTCCCAAGCAATTTTGGCCAATTTCCCTGATTCAAAAATTGCTATGATTGAGCATGATTCTTACTATAAAAATCAAGATCACCTGACATTTGAAGAGCGGGTTAAGACTAATTATGACCATCCATTGGCCTTTGATACAGATTTTATGATTGAGCAAATCAAGGAATTGATTGCAGGACGTCCGGTGGATATTCCCATTTACGACTATACTCAGCACACGCGTAGCAAGGAAACTTATCGCCAAGAACCTCAAGATGTTTTTATTATCGAAGGTATTTTGGTGATGGAAGACGAGCGCTTGCGCGATCTGATGGACATCAAGATTTTCGTTGATACAGATGACGATATTCGCATTATTCGCCGTATTAAGCGGGATATGGTTGAACGCGGTCGTAGCTTGGATAGTATTATTGATCAGTATACGACGGTTGTCAAACCCATGTACCACCAATTTATTGAGCCAACCAAGCGGTATGCAGATGTGGTGATTCCTGAAGGAGTCAGCAATGTGGTGGCCATCGACTTAATCAATACAAAAGTCGCAAGTATTTTGCAGGAGCGCAACTAATATGCCAAGAGAACGAATTTTACCACATATTATTTTAGGAATTATGTCATCAAATGGCGGAGAAATGCTGGGCAAAGACATTATCACCTTTTTTAATCGTGAAATTGGTGAATTCTGGCAGGTTGCCCATAGTCAAGTCTACCCTGAACTCAAGCGGATGGCCACTGAAGGCTACTTGACCTGTCATGGTTTACCGGACAATGACAAAGAAAAAATGTACCGTTTAACTGCCCACGGTCAAGAAATGTTGGACGAGTGGTTGGCTATTCCCAACCAAGAAACGCCCAAGCAACGAGACATCTTTTCACTCAAAATGTTTTTCATCCAAAAGATGGACGATCAGCGGATTCCGGGTTTGTTGCAGGGGCAGATTGATATTTTGGAATCGCATTTGGCGCATATGGAAGGCCGAAAAGCGACCTTGTTTGCAGATCAGGCAGCTATTGAAAATAATTATGGCCATTATTTGATTCTTCGTCGTGCGATTGCGCGCAACAAGAGCCAACTTGAATGGCTGAGAGAGATTTTAGAAGAAGTGAAGGCAGGATAGGAGACTATTCTGCTTTTTTGTGGAATAGTTGACTGAATTCACAAAATTATCAGAAAATTCTTGACAAATAACAATTGCACTGCTAAAATAGGATTATCACATTTCAAGGAGAATGCCAAATGGTGTCAAGTTATAAACAAAACTTGTTGTTGCGATCCGAGGGCTAGTGCAAATCAGCATTAGTCCTGTTTGGCTTACCAAGCGGGAAGGACATCTCGCTGGTTAAGTGAGATGTTTTTTTATCAAATGAAATAGAAAGTGGTGGAAGTATGCGTACAGTAGAATTTTTAGATACTAGTCTGCGAGATGGTGAGCAGACACCGGGGGTCAATTTTTCAGTTAAGGAAAAGGTTGCAATTGCAAAACAGCTTGAAAAATGGGGTATTTCAGCCATTGAAGCGGGATTTCCTGCGGCTAGTCCAGATTCATTTGCAGCAGTTCAAGCCATTGCAGCTGCTATGAAAAAGACAGCAGTGACAGGCTTGGCACGGTCGGTCAAGTCGGATATTGATGCCTGCTATGAAGCTTTAAAAGGGGCAAAATATCCTCAGATTCATGTCTTTATCGCTACCAGTCCTATTCACCGGGAGTTTAAGCTCAATAAGACCAAGGAAGAAATTTTAGCTGCCATCACAGAGCATGTTTCTTATGCCCGTAGTAAATTTGAAGTGGTGGAATTCTCTCCTGAAGATGCCACTCGGACAGAGCTTGATTTTCTTCTGGAAGTCGTTCAAACCGCTGTGGACGCGGGTGCCAGCTACATCAATATTCCAGACACGGTTGGATTTACCACGCCTGAGGAATATGGGCATATTTTCAAGTACTTGATTGAACATGTCAAATCTGACCGTGACATTCGTTTCAGTCCTCATTGCCATAATGACTTGGGAATGGCAGTTGCCAACACCCTTTCAGCTATCAAAAATGGTGCAGGTCGTGTAGAGGGAACTGTCAATGGTATCGGGGAACGAGCTGGGAATGCGGCCTTGGAAGAAGTGGCAGTTGCCCTTAATATTCGCGAGGACTACTATCAAGTGGCTAGCCCGATTGTCCTCTCTGAAACAGTTAATACGTCTGAGATAATTTCTCGTTTTTCTGGACTTCCAATTCCGAAAAACAAGGCTGTAGTGGGTGGAAATGCCTTTTCACACGAGTCAGGCATCCACCAAGATGGCGTCTTAAAAAATCCACTGACCTACGAAATCATCACGCCAGAATTGGTTGGGGTCAAGTCCAATTCACTGCCATTGGGCAAGTTGTCTGGTCGTCATGCCTTTATCGAGAAGTTAAAAGACTTGCAATTGGAGTTTGATGAGGCAGAAATTAAGACTTTATTTGCCAAATTCAAGGACTTGGCCGACAAGAAGCAGGATATTACCGACTCGGATATCCGCGCCTTGGTGGCCGGAACCACGGTTGAAAATGTAGAAGGCTTTCATTTTGGAGACCTCAAGTTGGCTTCACATACTGACGAAAGGATCACAGCGACCGTGACCATGGTGAATCAGGAAGCAGAAAGTGTCAACCTGGTGGCAGATGGAAAAGGCTCAGTGGAAGCAATTTTCAATGCTATTGACCAATTCTTCCATCAGGCAGTTCGTTTGGATAGCTTTACCATCGATGCCATTACCGACGGGATTGATGCCCAAGCCGCTGTAAATGTTACAGTTGAAAATGAAGATACAGATACCATTTTCAATGCGACAGGGATTGACTTTGATGTTTTGAAAGCCGCAGCGATTGCCTATATTAACGCAAATATCAAAGTACAAAAGGAAAATAGTCAGCCAACTACACCTTTATCTGAAAAAGATTTTCCAAGAAATGAGGACTAGAAATGACTAAGAAAATAGTTTCTTTAGCAGGTGACGGTATTGGGCCAGAAATCATGGCAGCCGGTCTGGAGGTTTTAGAAGCTGTAGCTGAAAAAATTGGATTTAGTTACCAAGTGGAGGCGCATCCATTTGGCGGAGCTGGGATTGACAGCCATGGTCATCCTCTTCCAGCTAGTACTTTGGAAGCTGCTAAGTCAGCGGATGCTATTTTGCTAGCTGCTATTGGCGGACCTCAGTATGACAATGCTGCAGTTAGACCTGAGCAAGGACTCTTGGCCATTCGACAGGAGTTGGGACTCTTTGCCAATATTCGTCCTGTACGGATTTTTAAAGCCTTAGAGCACCTATCTCCCTTAAAAGCAGAGCGAATTGCTGGCGTAGATTTTGTCCTTGTGAGAGAATTAACAGGAGGAATCTACTTTGGTCAGCATCTTTTAGAAGAAAATCAAGCACATGATGTCAATGATTATACAGCTGATGAGATCCGCCGAATTATGGTTCAAGCTTTTGAGATGGCAAGAACTCGCCGTAAAAAAGTGACTAGTATCGATAAGCAAAATGTTCTGGCTACGTCAAAATTATGGCGAAAAATTGCAGACCAAGTGGCTCAAGATTATCCAGATGTCACCTTGGAGCACCAGTTGGTGGACAGCGCAGCCATGGTCATGATTACCAATCCAGCCCGATTTGACGTCATTGTCACGGAAAATCTATTCGGCGATATCTTGTCGGATGAGGCTTCGGTCTTACCGGGAACTTTGGGTGTCATGCCGTCAGCCAGTCATTCGGAAAATGGCCCCAGTCTCTATGAGCCTATTCACGGATCGGCACCTGATATTGCAGGAAAAGGTGTGGCAAATCCGGTCAGCATGATTTTATCCGTTACCATGATGTTGCGGGAGTCGTTTGGCGAAATAGCTGGCGCGACCATGATTGAAGAAGCGGTTGAGCAAACCTTGGCCAAAGGGATTTTAACGCGAGATTTAGGAGGAACTGCCTCGACATCTGAGATGACAGAGGCCATTATCAATCAATTATGACAATCAAACAAGCAGGAATGCTACTCTTACTCATATGGAATATTGTCGTGTTTGCCATCTATGGCATAGACAAGGGTAAGGCTATTCGAAATAACTGGCGTACCCCTGAAAAAACATTATTGCTACTGAGTGTGTGTGGTGGGGGAATCGGTGCTTTTTTAGCCGGTCGATTTTTCCATCACAAGACACGTAAGTGGTATTTTCAAGCAACTTGGGTACTGGGAATTTTAGTAGACCTTGCCCTTTTTTACGGAATTTGGAGGCTAGAATGAGTGGAAAAAGTATTTTTGATAAATTATGGGACCGCCATGTCATTCATGGAAATGAAGGCGAACCTCAGCTCATGTATGTGGACCAGCACTACATCCATGAGGTGACTAGCCCCCAAGCCTTCGACGGTTTGCGAGAGGCGGGGCGTCGTTTACGGAGACCGGAATTGACATTTGCGACTTTTGATCACAATGTACCAACGGTTGATATTCACAATATCCGTGATGTGATTTCGAAGGCACAGATGGATGCCTTGGCTCGAAATGTGGTGGAATTTGATGTTGAAACTGCTGAGCATGGTTCGGACAAGCAAGGCATTGTACATATGGTCGGTCCGGAAACTGGTCGAACTCAGCCGGGGAAATTTATCGTCTGTGGAGATAGCCATACAGCGACACACGGTGCTTTTGGTGCCATTGCTTTTGGTATTGGGACATCGGAAGTAGAGCACGTCTTTGCGACCCAGACCATTTGGCAGGTCAAGCCCAAGCGTATGCTGGTCAAATTTGTCGGAAAACCGGGCAAGGGTGTTTACGCCAAGGACTATATTATGGCGCTGATTGCCCAATATGGTGTGGCTTGTGGTGTCGGCTATGTAGTCGAATACGCGGGTCAGGCAGTAGCAAATCTTTCGATGGAAGAACGTATGACCATCTGCAATATGTCCATTGAATTTGGCTCCAAGATGGGCTTAATGAATCCAGACCAGAAAACTTATGATTATCTTCGCGGTCGAGAGTGTGCACCGGCAGATTTTGAAGCAGCGGTGGCAGACTGGCAGACCTTGGTTTCAGATGAGGATGCAGTCTATGACAAGGTCATCGAGATGAATGTAGCAGACTTGGCACCTATGGTCACTTGGGGAACCAATCCAGCCATGGCAGTCTCTTTCGACCAACCATTTCCAGCTATTCGTGACTTCAATGATGAGCGAGCCTATCAGTATATGGGCAGTCAGCCCGGCGACAGAGCTCAGGATATAGACTTGGGTTACGTTTTTCTTGGCTCTTGTACCAATGCACGATTGAGTGATTTGCAGTTGGCAGCTAAGATTGTCAAGGGCAAGAAAATCTCTCCAAATCTAACAGCCATCGTGGTACCGGGATCTCGTCCGGTCAAGCATGCTGCTGAGAAACTTGGTTTGGATAAGGTTTTCATGGATGCGGGATTTGAATGGCGGGATCCCGGTTGCTCTATGTGTCTGGGAATGAATCCTGACAAGGTACCGAGTGGTGTGCACGCTGCTTCAACTAGCAATCGAAATTTTGAAGACCGTCAAGGCTTTGGCGCTCGGACTCATCTGTGTAGCCCAGCTATGGCAGCAGCGGCAGCAATTGCAGGCCGATTTGTGGATGTACGACAGTTGGCTGAATTAGAGGAGGTCTAGTGTGCAAGAATTTACGATTTACAGAGGGACAACAGTTCCTCTTATGAATGACAATATTGACACCGATCAGCTCTTGCCCAAGCAATTTTTGAAGTTGATTGATAAAAAAGGTTTTGGGAAATACTTGCTCTATGCCTGGCGTTATCTGGATGATGCTTACACGGAAAATCCTGATTTTATCCTAAATCATGCCCCTTATCGTAAGGCCAGTATTTTGATTAGCGGCGACAATTTTGGGGCAGGTTCTTCGCGGGAACATGCGGCATGGGCCTTGGCAGACTATGGTTTTCGTGTGATTATTGCGGGTTCTTTTGGTGATATTCACTATAACAATGACCTCAATAATGGGATTTTACCCATTGTCCAACCTCGTGAGGTGCGGGAAAAGTTAGCTGGGCTAAGTCCGGACCAAGAAGTGACGGTTGACTTGGAGCAGCAGAAAATTATCTCACCAGTTGGAACATTTGACTTTGACATGGATGCTGACTGGAAGCACAAGCTCTTGAACGGCCTAGATGACATCGGCATTACCCTGCAATATGAGGACTTGATTGCCCAATATGAGCAAAAACGCCCTAGTTACTGGCAGCAAAGGAAATAACTAAATACAAAAAAACGAACAAAAGTACTTACTTCTAGGAGTAGGTGCTTTTGTTCGGCTGAGAGGTAGGGAGGGCAGAAAGTCTACTTGTAGGTTCGCTGACAATTCTGATTTGAGGTAAATCGGATTTACCCATTCATTTTGCGTCGTTCCTCTATCAATACTTTAAACCGTTTAACTGCACCGACTGTTCGGTGGTCCATAAACAAGCTCGTATTTGTATCTAATTGGTCAGTCTTTTTCATCTCCTCATCTGTTAAAGTGAAGTCAAAGAGGTCAAAATTTTCTTGCATTCTTTCTTTTTTAGATGATTTACAGTTTGTAGAAACACCTTTTGATAGAGCCATCGTAGAATGATTTGTGTGACGCTCTTATTGTAGTGACTACCGATTTCTTGTAAGGTTGTATTGGTAAAAATACCATCTTTTCCTTCTCGGAAAAGTCCCCAAGCCTCGGCAAGAACACCTTCTGATTTCATATTTTCAATCGCATCATTTTGCACAAAAAATGGGTTAATTTCAATTTGATTGACTTGAGGGACTTCTTCGCTAAACTCTGCAATATCCGTCAATCTGTCTGGATAGAAGTTAGAGACGCCGATTGCTCGGATTTTTCCTGCTTTTTTCAGCTCAATCAAAGCCCTGTAAGCACCATAATAATCACCGAAAGGCTGATGGAGCAGTACCAAATCAACATAGTCTAACTGGAGTTTTTTCAGGCTTTCTTCTACGGATGTGATGGTTTTGTCGTAGTCATAGTGGTCAATCCAAACTTTTGTGGTTACGAAGTATTCTTCTTGTTTTAGTCCAGATGCTTTCAACGCATTTCCTAGTTCTTCTTCGTCGTAATAACTTTGTGCGGTATCAAATTTTCGGTATCCGACTTCAATCGCATCTAATACGGCTTGTTCTGTTTTTTCTCTGGGAATTTTAAAGACACCAAAGCCAATTGCTGGCATTTGTACACCATTATTTAAGGTAAAGTATTGCATGTTAGTCTCCAATCTGCTTGTATGTTGACATTATGGCACAAAGTTCTTTTTTTAGCCAGTAAGGTAGAAGTGCTCACAGTCGGAAGTGCTTTCTCTTCACATTATATGGTATAATACCCTTATGAAAACACAAGAAAAAATATCACAGTATCAGTTGTTATTGGCTCAGCACGAAGCTCTCTTAGATGGGGAATGGAATGCTTTATCCAACCTTTCAAATGCCTCTGCCTTGTTAAGACAGGCCTTGCCTAATTCTGTTTTCACAGGATTTTACCTTTTTGATGGACAAGAATTGATGTTGGGACCCTTCCAAGGTCATGTTTCTTGCGTCCATATTGCACTAGGAAAGGGTGTCTGTGGCGAATCCGCTCAAACAGGGAAAACCTTGATTGTGGATGATGTGCGGACGCATGCCAACTACATTTCTTGCGATAGCACAGCCATGTCTGAAATCGTGGTGCCCATGGTAAAAGATGGGAAACTGCTAGGAGTATTGGACTTGGATTCGAGTTTGGTTGGGGATTATGACGCTATTGACCAAGAATTTTTGGAGCAATTTGTTGCCATTTTGATTGAAAAAACGAACTGGAATTTTGCCATGTTTGGAGAGAGAAACTAATGTACCAAGCGCTTTATCGAAAATACCGCAGCCAGACCTTTGAGGAAATGGTGGGGCAGGAAGTCGTTGCCACAACGCTTCGTCAAGCTATCGAGCAGGAAAAAATTAGCCACGCCTACCTATTTTCAGGTCCACGTGGAACAGGGAAGACTTCGGCGGCCAAGATTTTTGCCAAGGCCATGAATTGCCCTAATCAGGTGAACGGGGAGCCTTGTAATGACTGCTACATCTGTAAAGCTATTACGGAAGGTAGTCTAGAGGACGTCATCGAAATCGATGCAGCTTCCAACAATGGTGTGGATGAGATTCGTGAGATTCGAGATAAGTCTACTTATGCACCGAGTTTGGCCAAATACAAGGTCTATATCATCGATGAGGTCCACATGTTGTCCACAGGGGCTTTCAATGCTCTCTTGAAGACACTGGAAGAACCAACTGAAAATGTGGTTTTCATTCTTGCGACGACTGAATTGCACAAGATTCCGGCGACAATTTTGTCCCGTGTGCAACGTTTTGAATTCAAGGCTATCCAGACGTCAGCTATCCGTGCGCATTTGGCTTGGATTTTAGAGAAAGAAGGGATTTCTTACGAGGAGCAGGCTCTGGCAATGATTGCTCGTCGCGCAGAAGGTGGGATGCGGGACGCCTTGTCTATCCTAGACCAAGCTCTCAGTCTCAGTCAGGAAAGTCATGTCTCCCTTGCCATTGCAGAGGAAATCACAGGCTCTATCAGTCTTTCTGCTCTGGATGATTATGTGACAGCGGTGCGGCAAGAGGATGCAGTGGGAGCATTGGCGCAGCTTCAGACCATTTTTGACAATGGAAAAAGTATGACACGGTTTGCGACGGATTTGCTTCATTACCTCAGAGATTTGATTATTGTCCAAACTGGTGGGGAAAATACGCATTTTAGTACGGCATTTACGGATAATCTCTCACTGGAACAGAGTCAGATTTTTCAGTTGATTGGTCAAGTGACCAAGGGGCTCTCGGATATCAAATCCAGTCCCCAGCCTAAGATTTATGCTGAGATGCTGACCATTCAATTGGCGCAGACCAAGGCTGTTCAGCCAGCGGATGCTATTCCTGAAAATATTGCTCAGCAGATTGCTGGATTGCAATCTCAAGTTGTCGCCTTGCAAGAAAAGGTTAATAGCCTTTCGACCCAATCGGTAGAAGTCAAACCAGTCAGTCGCAAGACTCAGACACGCAAGGCCTATCGTCCGGATACCAATCGCGTACACTTGATTTTGCAAGAAGCGATGGAAAATCCAAATCTTGCGCGTGAAAATCTCATCCGCTTGCAGAATGCTTGGGGAGAAGTGATTGAAAGTTTGGCTGGCGCGGATAAGGCGCTCTTGGTGGGGTCAAAACCAGTAGCCGCCAATGAAAATCATGCTATCTTGGCCTTTGACTCGCGATTCAATGCCGAGCAGACCATGAAGCGGGACAATCTCAATACTATGTTTGGCAATATTCTTAGCACTGCCGCAGGCTTCTCGCCTCAGATTTTAGCCATTGCTGAAGAAGATTGGTTGGCAATTCGCGCGGAGTTCTCAGCCAAGGTCAAAGGGCAAAAATCAGAGACTGTTGAAGAAAAGGAAGAGTCGGTCCTCCCAGACGGTTTTCAATTTTTAGCGGATAATGTGACTATTATGGAGGATTAGACATGAGTGTTGAGCTGATTGCTCTAACTCTAAATAGTACAAAAAATGAGCAATGCCTAGCTTGTCTTTAAAGTGATACAAAATAAGACTTTTTACCATCAGAATCATGATTCATGTTGGTAAAAAGTCTTATTTTTTTAAAAATTTGAACTAATTGTTGATTTTTTTGAATTTATTGCGAATAGTTTAATTGAGAACGAGAGTTCAACTAAATAGAAAAGGAGATAAAATATGAATTCAGTACTTGAATTGGAGGCATTGCCAGTAGAATACACACGATCATATGGATGGAAGCTTTGCGGATCAACGATTGTGATTTGTGGTGTTACGGGAGCAGGCTAATAGTTTGTTGGGCAGGTATGGATTATTCTATGCCTGCCAATTTTAAAGGTATAAAATATGGATTTATTAAAAAATGCAATTACTAGTTTCAAATCCATTGCTCAAGAAGACAATGGGACGTGGGTTTATTATGCTTTTGGGAGTAAACTTAAAAATCAGGGTTGGAAGATACATATTAGTAGTCAGATGACAGATGCTCTTGCTATTTTTGAACGGGTCTCACAATTGTTATTACAAGAAAAATGTAATTTCAAGGTAGCTAAAAATAGTCAAGTGTTAGCAGAAATCAATTCTCCTAGAAATAGTACTCCAACTGCTAACAAATTTATAACGATTTATCCGAATGATGGCGAAAAAGCTAGAAAATTAATTTTTCAGCTGAAAGATTTGTTAAAGGATTATCAAGCTCCTCAAATTATGAGTGATCATCAATGCGGGGCAAATTCGCCAATTCATTATCGATATGGTGGTTTCCAAGCGCAGCGGGTATTTAATCAAGAAAAGAATGAAGTACTCTACATGGTAGAAGATGATAAAGGGATTCTTGTGGAAGATATTCGGAGGAGTTCACCGTATACTCCAGAATGGGTAGCTCCATTATTTTCTGAAGAAGAAACGAAATATTATTTTTCAAATGGAAAAGAAACTTCAGTAAGTTCAAAACTTAAAGATTATCATTTTATTTCTATCATAAAAAAATCAAATCGGGGAAATGTGTATCGAGCTATCAAAAAAGATACAGAACAGTCTGTAATTATCAAACAAGCTAGACCTTTCGTAGGAAATGACTCCAAAGGAGAGTGGTTTGCAGTAGATGAATTAAAAAATGAGAAAATGATGCTACAGGAATTTTCAGATAAAAGTTATACTGCTGATTACGTAGATGATTTTTATGTGGATGGAAATTATTTTTTGGTTCAAACGGAAATAGCTGGAAACAATTTTTTTGAGCTAGTCTTAGAGAAAGGGATTTCTGCTAGACAGAAAGAAGAATATATTCGAAATATTATTCAAATCGTTAATGAACTTCACCGTTCAGGTTATTTGTTGATAGATTTGTCTCCAACGAATTTTATCTATAGAGAAAACGGGCAAGTAATCTTAATTGATTTAGAAAATATTAGTAAAGAAAAGAATCCGGTTAGACGAGTTCAAACACCAGGGATGTTGAATCAAGATAAGGATTTATCAGTTGCGACGATACAGCAAGATTATTTTGCCCTTGGTATGGTGGCACTGGCTATTTTGCTAGGACACGTACTTCCTTTTTCAAAAGGAGATGAAAAATCAAATTTTAGTCTCTTACAAAAGGTATTGTTGGCGATTGATTTTGCAGTGGAGTCGGATAATATAACACCATTGCAAGCGAATTGGATAAAAACGGTGTTAATGATGAGTGAAACGACACGGATTGTTCAAGATATTCCAATGCTCTTTGAAGATAAAAGTAAGGTACCTATACGACCTCATCCAGTTCAGTTTCCATCAAATAATTTTCATGAAGAACTTGCTGTCATCATAGATGGTTTATTAGAACGAACGGTAGATAAGCGTGGTAGAATTGCTAAATCAAGTGAATTTGGCGAATTTGTTAGTCCACAATCAATGCAACATGGCTTGGCTGGTTATCTAATAATGACGAATAGAGTTCAGGAGGAAAAGACAGAGAAAATAAGGAATTTAATTTCTCGAGTTGAAGAAGTGATAAGTGTACTACCGCCTTCTGGTTATGAGAATTCCTTACTATTTGGGCGTGCAGGTTATTTATGGTCGATGCTTGAACTTTTCCAAACTAGTAGCGCGATCTATTATCGCTCTATTTGTGAGCATATCAGTCAAACGCTAATGGAAAACTACCACAGTGAGCAACATGTAGATTTTGCTTTGGGAAAAGCTGGCATACTCTTATCTTTAATGAAATATGCAAGTATTATAGAAGATGAACGAGTTGATTTGTTTATTAAAGAGAATATTCAAGAGATTTTCCAATCTTTTTCCACTACAACGGCTAATACTTTGATAGAATTTGGCTTTGCCCATGGTCAGGCGGGTCTTGCTTATGTATTGCATTGCTATTCTCAATTTTATGAGGATCCAACTTATGATAAAGTAATACAAAATTTTTCGAATACTATTGCAGATAAAATAAAAAATCAATTAGTAGTCGGCTTTGATAAATTGGAATCGCTAGATTATTCATGGTGTGAAGGTTATTCTGGTTTATTATTGTACTTGTGTTTAGTTGAACAGAAAAAATATCATTCATTGTTGATCCAAGTTCAAAATGAACTGTTTAAGCAGCATCTTAACATGGGAACAAGCTATTGCCATGGTTTAGCTAGTCTCTTACAAACAGTTGTATATACAGAAAATGAAGAACTGTATGAAAAAATTGTAGCTATCTTGCTCACACGATCTTATCGAAATTCAGATGGATATCTGATTTTTCAAAGTGAAGATCCTAGTCAATCAGTTTTTGACTTTGGTACAGGAACACTTGGAGTTTACTGGACAATTTTAAAAGAGAAATTTTTATTTAGTTTAGATAGGAAGTGAAAATATGAATGTTTTTCTAAAAAACAGAGATTTTAGACAACTTGCGCTGAATCAAAGTATCTCTTTATTGGGTGATACTATGTTTTATTTGGCGATTATGCAAGCAGTATCGGGTTATTCCTTTGCTCCATTGGCGGTTTTACTAATCACTGTTTCGGAGCAGTTGCCGCAGATACTTCAGTTATTTATCGGAAGCTTTGCAGATTTTCAAAAAAATAGAATTACCAAATGTTTAGTATTAGGTTTTATGAAGTTTATTCTCTATAGCTTTGTAGCAGTATTATCAGGAAGCGATTTAACAATTCTAAGTGTTGCAATTATTTGTATTATCAATTTATTTTCTGATATGTTTGGCCGATTTACAGGTTCAATGATAACTCCTATATTTATAAAGTTACTTAGTGAAGATGTTGCTGAAGCAATGGGCTTTAATCAAGCAATTGGGAGCGTTGTGCAAGTATTTGCCAATCTTTGTGGTGGGGTAGCCTTAGGCTTTGTCAGTCTGCAATGGTTTGCGATAATCAACGCTTTGACTTTCCTATTTGCTTTTGGTGGATTATTTTATATTCGTAAGGATTTGAGAGGGTATGAAAAAGAACTACCGCAGGTAACAGACTTTAATGTGAAAAATTATTTCCTACATATTTGGCAATCGTTACAAGTATTGTTTCATTTTTCAACAGTGTTAAAGTTGTATACAGTAGTAGCAATTGGTCAAAGTATTTTAGGTATGATGATGCCTTTATCTAGTTTATTGTTGATGAAACATAGTTTTCTGGGGTTGTCGATAGGATTTTCCTTAGGGTTATTATCTGTTATTATTTTTCTAGGAATGCTATTTGGGAATGTGGGTACAGCTTTTTTGATGAAAAAAATATCTATACAACAGGCTATTCTATTTTCTAATTTAGCAAGTTTTCTTATGACACTGGGGATATTGTTTTCAAGTTTTGGTTTAATTCTCCTTGGCGCTCTCGGCAATGCCTTCTTCTTGGGAATAATCAATCCAAAACTTCAAGAATTATTTTTTAAACAAATTCCAGAAGATAAAATGGGCGCAATAGAATCTGCTCTGGGTTTCTTGTTGACGTGCATAGTCAGTTTGTTATCTATGTTTATGGTGTTTGTGGCAACACAGCACACGGAATTAGCAGCCTATCTATCAATGGGAATTTTAGCTTTTGCAAGTTTTTTATTATTGAAAATTAAGTCCGTGAAATAGCAAAAAAACAGCCTATTGGTTGTTTTTTTGCTATACTAATGATATGAGAGTTTCACAATTTTTATTTTTAGCTATTTTTACGGCTCTTGCGACTTACTGGATGAATGCAGCTTTTCTTGCAGGAGATTATTTCTGGGCTTGCTTGTATGCTTTTTTTGTTTTCCGCAATCTGCGTTTTAGTTACCGTGTAACAAAATTTATTGAGGCTGTGACGACTCGTCCCAAGAAGAAAGACTAATTTCCCCGCTAGATAAGATTTTTTCCTGCCCGCTATTCAATCGGACGAACAGTTCACCTTTGTCTGTGATAGCAGTGGCGATTCCCTCATATGCTAGTTGATTTTCCATAAAGCTCACTTGTTTGCCGAGAACGAGTGAGTTTTCTTTATAGATAGCCACCAGTTGGTCGTCGGTATAAGTGAAAAAGACACGCCAGATTTCTGCGATGAGTTCATTGCGCGTAATGCTAGGCACCTCTTGAAAAAGGTTACCGGCCTTGTTTTCTAACTCTTTTGGGAAATGGTCCAAGTGAAAGTTCAGTCCGATACCAATCATCATATCAGTGACTGTTTGATTTTCAATGGATGAAATAGCCTCTGTCAATATTCCTGCCATTTTTTTGTTATGGAGGTAGATGTCATTGACCCATTTGATTTGTGGCTGAAGACCGGTTAGATTGTTAATAGCTGTGACAATAGCTGCCGCAACTAGGACGGTATAGGGCTTCACCTGAGAAAAGGAAGCCTGGGGCGTCAGATGAAGAGTCATATAAATGCCGCCTGCTTGGGCAAAAAATGCACGACCAAATCGACCACGCGCCGCTTCTTGATTGGGAGCTAGATAAATTGCAGGAGCGCTATTCCCCTTTTCCAATCCGATTTTGGCATCCAACTGTGTCGAGCGACTAGTTGGGTTGTAGTGGACAGGCAGGTCGAGTTGCTGGGAAATCCAATCGGAAACCAGCAGGTCTCCTTTGATAAGTTTATAGCCGACATTTTGTACGGCATTAATCACAAGTCCTTGTTTTTCAAGTTGCTGGATGGCTTTCCAAACGGCTGTACGTGAAATTCCCAGTCCCTTTGCCAATTCTTCACCGCTGATAGCACTGGCGGATTGTGCCAGTAGGAGATAAATTTTTTCGTATGTTTTCATACTATTAGTATAACAAAAATATCCTGATAGATGGTATAATGGAGTCATGCAAAAAGGAGGCTTCATGAATACACTTGATTATATTGTAAAATTAACCAATACCCCATCTCCAACGGGCTTTACTACAGCTATCATGGATTACATTAAGGCAGAGGTAGAAAGTTTTGGCTATGCTGCGCATAAGACACCTAAGGGTGGTGTCATGGTTTCTGTTCAAGGGGAAAATGACCAGGAACACCGTGTGGTAACAGCTCACTTGGATACTTTAGGTGCCATTGTCCGTGCGGTTAAACCGGATGGTCGCCTTAAAATGGACTTGGTTGGTGGATTTGGTTATCCGTCTATCGAGGGAGAAAACTGTTTGATTCACGTGGCAAGCAATGGAAAAACTTATACAGGTACCATTCTCATGCACCAAACTTCCGTTCACGTTTACCGCGATGCCAATACCGCAGAGCGCAATCAAACCAACATGGAAATTCGTTTGGACGAAAAAGTAACGACTGCTGCTGAAACGCGTGCTTTGGGAATTGAAGTTGGTGACTTTATTTCCTTTGATCCGCGGACAAGAGTGACAGAGTCAGGTTTCATCAAGAGCCGTCATTTGGATGACAAGGTGTCAGCTGCCATTTTGATTCATCTCTTGAAAGTTTACAAAGAAGAAGGAGTCGTCCTTCCTTATACGACTCATTTCTACTTCTCAAACAATGAGGAAATTGGCTACGGTGCTAACTCTAGTCTCCCTGCTCAAACAGTGGAATACCTAGCGGTGGATATGGGTGCCATGGGTGACGACCAACAAACGGATGAATACACGGTTTCTATCTGTGTCAAAGACGGTTCAGGCCCCTATCACTATGAATTGCGCCAACACTTGGTTGCCTTGGCTCAGGAAAATCAGATTCCATTCAAATTAGATATTTATCCTTACTACGGAAGTGATGCTTCGGCAGCGATGCGAGCTGGTGCGGACGTACGTCACGCTCTTCTTGGTGCTGGTATCGAGTCAAGCCACTCCTACGAACGGACCCACATGGATTCAGTTGTTGCAACGGAAAAAATGGTGGATGTTTATTTGAAGTCAGCTATGATGTAATAAAAAGAGCTCTGTGAGGAGCTCTTTTTATATATCACTTGAGAAGGTATCACCGTGCTGGATGTCGCCGTATTGGTATCCGCGTTTGAACCATTTTTGACGTTGGGCGGACGAGCCGTGCGTGAAGCTATCTGGAACAGAAGTACCATAGGCGGCTTCTTGGAGGGTATCATCTCCGACAGCATGAGCGGCAGCTAAGGCTTCATCGATATCGCCAATTTCTAAAAGCCCCTGCTGTTTGACATATTTGGACCACGCACCAGCATAATAATCAGCTTGCAGTTCCAGACGAACATTCAGAGCGTTGGCGACTTTTTCTGATTTACCTTGGCGGGCACGTGTGTAGCTGTCCATCGTACCGACTTGATTTTGGACGTGGTGTCCGACCTCGTGGGCAATGACATAGGCCATAGCGAAGTCGCCTGCCGCATTGTATTTGGTGGATAACTCTTTGTAAAAACTGAGGTCGATATATACTTTTTTATCTGCTGGGCAGTAAAATGGGCCAGCTTGTGCACTTCCAACTCCGCATCCGTTGGTCTGAGTTTTCCCAGAGTAAAGAACCATGGTTGGTGCTTGGTAAGATTTACCATTTTGGGCAAATTCTTCTTGCCAAAAGTCTTCGGTGGATTGGAAGATTTTGCTGACAAAAACAGCATCCTTGTCTGATGCAGAAGGAGAAGCAGTCTGCTGTGTAGAATAGTTGGCTTGGTACGAACTAGCGCCAAACAGGTCTCCTAAATTCATGCCTCCACCGACAAAGGCAACAATGAGGATAAGAATAACTAGCCATTTTCCTCGTCCAGAAGACATCAGAAGTTGCAGGAGCATTCCCAAACCATTTCCAGATCTACTTGAATACTGGTTGCCGGATTGACCACGACGGTCTTCGACATGTTTACTTTGTTCTAAATCATCTATTTTCATAAGATACTCACTTTCCCTTTTATTATATAGTAAGAAAGTCAAAAAGAAAAGCCAAGCACTCTTTTTTTATCAGCCTTTTCATAGTATAATAAAAGAAAAATTGGAGGTGATTTTGTGGAGAATCGATTAGCGTGGGATGAATATTTTGCAGCGCAGGCCTTGCTGATTGCCAATCGTGCTACTTGTAAGCGGGCCAAGGTTGGTGCGGTCTTGGTCAAGGACAATAAGGTCATCGCAACGGGCTATAATGGTTCGGTGTCAGGGACAGAACATTGTCTAGATAGGGAGTGTCTCATGGTAGATGGCCATTGTGTACGGACTATTCACGCAGAAATCAATACCATTTTACAAGGTGCAGAACGCGGTATTCCGAAAGGATTCACGGCTTATGTGACACATTTTCCCTGCCTCAATTGCTCTAAGCAGTTGCTCCAAGTAGGTTGTAAGCGCGTGGTCTACATCAATGAATATCGGATGGATGAGTACGCAACCTATCTCTACAAAGAAAAAGGTTGTGAATTGGTACATTTGCCGCTAGATGTTGTTAAAAAAGCGATTCAAGATGCAGATTTTATCTAGAAAGGGAAATAGTAGCAACCCAATATGAAGGATACATTCTTGCAGCAAGGATGTATTTTTTATACAAGTGACTATTTTTTGATAAAATTTTATGCTAGAATAACTATAACTAAAAAACATAAAGGGGATACAATATGAAAAAGAATGTATTCATAAAGCTCATTTTGATTCTGTGCTTATTTTTAAGTGTTGGAGCGCTTGGAAATGCAACTGTCTGGGCAGCTACGAATCGAGGTACGGATGTCACCGTGGCTAGCCCAGGAAATACTTTGATTACCGTAGACGGTACTTTTGTGAGTCCAGGGAAACAAAGGGTTCTAGATAGGATCAATCAAATCCGTCAAGAAGCTGCCAGAGAAGGCTTGGCAGACAAGTACGTACCGATTAAGTGGTCTTATGATCTAGAGGTCATTGCGCAAACGAGAGCGGCAGAAGCCTACCTTCATCAGGCCCACCAACGCCCGAGTGGAAAGGATACATTTTCTATCAGCTCGAATGGTGTTTCGTCTTTCGCAGAGAATTTGGCTTGGAACTATGCAGAGAATGCCGATTCTATGATGAAGGCGATTGAGCAATTTTATAGTGAAAAAGCGGACTACGTTACCTACAAGAAAACGGGTGTCTCGAAAGGTCAAACTGGCCATTATGTCAGTATGATCAATCCAGCCTACAATCACATGGGGATGGGGACTTTTATTGGAGATCGTCGCTATTTCCATACATCTGCACAAGCTTTCTCCCATAAAACTGGTCTGAATGAAAGTGCAACTGGACAGTATGGTGCCTTTTCTCAAACCATAGAAGTCCAGTCCAACCGCTTGTCCAATATAAAAATTGAGAGCAAGAACTCAGCGATTGGAGCAGGTGCTCCAGAGACTGCGACGCTGTCTGGCACCGTCATCGTCGATGGTTTCCAGAATGGAAGTGTTACAGCACATTTTCCAGCTGTCCACTGGTCATCGTCTAATGGAACGATTGCCCAAGTTGATAGCAATGGAATGATTACAGGTTTAAATTCTGGATCAGTTACCATTACCGCACGTTCAGGCGGTGTTTCAGCAACAAAAACATTCACAGTCAAAGCGATTCAGTCCATCCAGCCAGTATCAGCAGCAACGAAGGCGGGTACAGCTGTTGTTCTACCTAAGACTGTGACCGCAATCTGGTCAGATGGCAGCAAGACACAAGAAGTGGTGACATGGCCAGCAGTAGATGTTACGAATGCGGGGACTACTGCTAAAACAGTTACTGTAAATGGTAAAATTGGGAAATCATCGCTTCCAGCTAAGGCGATAGTTACTGTACAGGGGATTTCCTCTGTTGAAAATGCCAGTGTAGCCACAAAATCGACTGTAGCTCCGAACCTGCCTGCGATGGTTAAGGTGACTTGGACAGATAAGTCGACCTCAACTGAAAAAGTAACCTGGTCAGCTCTTAAACCAACAGATTATACCAGCAACGCAAAAAAAGTGGTTACGGTTTCGGGGACAGTAGCTAAGACAAATTTGAAATCTAAACTATTCCTGACAGTCCATGCGATTACAAGCGTTTCGAAGCCAGCTATTTCTACAAAATCCGGAACAGCTCCTGCCTTGCCGGCAACTGTAAAAGCGACATGGACCGATGGTAGTACGACCAATGAAACGGTCAAATGGTCAGCAGTTCGAGCAACAGATTATACCAGTCATACCAAGAAGGCATTTCAAGTATCTGGTGTTGTTTCAAAAACAAATCTAACTTCAACAGCCAGCGTCACGGTGCATGCTATTACACGTTTGTCATCACCAAGCGTCTCCACTAAAACTGGAATTGCGCCACTCTTGCCGACAGGTGTAACAGCAACCTGGTCAGATGGCACTACAACGGTTGAAAAGGTTACGTGGTCCGCTTTAAAAGCGGTAGATTATACCAGTGCGACGAAGAAAAATATCTCTGTTGCGGGTGCTGTTGCTAAAATCAACTTGAAAGCGACTGCGACTGTTACGATTCATACAATCGCAAATCTAACTCCTGTTAAAGTATCGACTATTTCAAAACAAGCACCTATTTTACCAGCAACTGTAAAAGCGACGTGGACAGACGGTAGTGTGACGGAAGAAGCGGTAGTCTGGCCAGCTTTAATTCCAGAGCAGTATACATCGCTGATTGGTGAAAAAGTAGTGATGGTAGAGGGCAGTTTGAAAAAGACCAGCTTAAAAGCCGTAGCGACTATTCAAATTATGTCTGAAGGCATTGCCATGTATCGTCTCTACAATCGAAACAACCTTGAGCATTTTTACACTGCAAGTATCAATGAACGAGACACATTGGTCCGAATCGGTTGGGGTGTAAATGAAGGCATTGGCTGGTATGCACCTGCTAGTGGTGCTCCAGTTTACCGTCTTTACAATAAAACCTTAAAAGACCACCATTATACAACCAGTGAAAATGAGAAAAATGTCCTTGTTTCAAAACATGGCTGGACCTATGAAGGAATCGCTTGGTATTCGGGCGGATCAAAACCGCTGTATCGCTTGTACAATCCGAAGTTAAAGATCGGTTCACATCACTATACAACCAGTGAAAATGAGCGAGATGTCCTTGTTTCTAAGCACGGCTGGAAGTACGAAGGCATTGCCTGGTACGGGATAAAATAATAGTTTCAAAAGACGGAGGCAATCTTCGTCTTTTTTCAGAAATAAATTGGCTCCTTAAGTGGATAATGGAATCAGAAAGAATTCACATTTAGACTATATTTCGGTAACATTTTGTGATAGAATGGCTGTAGAGTCCCGAAAAGGCGGTTTGACCGTCTAAAATTTTTATTGACAGCGTTGATTTGTCTTGCCGTACTCCAGTACTGCCTGCGACTGCATCGCCTCGTCACTAAAATTTTTAGCTCAGTCAAACTCAGCGTACAAGCTGAGGACCGGTTCTTTGTAACTCAACTTAAATGTCGGATACTAAAGTATCTCGTCATTTAACGTCAGCCGCTATTGGGCGGACTGACGAGTTGCCTTACTAGGTTTTTCTTTGCTTGTTGTCGAAGCATCGAAAAACCGTCGTAACTCGACAGTTTTTCCAACTTTTTAGATTGTTCTAAAAAGGGTAAGAAACTACGTTGAATGGTTTGATACGGATTGGTTGGACATTTACATTATTTTAAGGGGGGACATTTTTATGTCAGAACGTAAACTTTTCACGTCTGAGTCGGTATCTGAGGGGCACCCAGATAAGATTGCAGACCAGATTTCAGATGCCATTTTGGATGCTATTTTAGATCAGGATCCAGAGGCTCACGTCGCAGCGGAGACCTGTGTGTATACGGGTTCGGTACATGTGTTTGGGGAGATTTCTACAACAGCTTATGTGGATATTAACCGTGTGGTACGTGATACCATTGCTGAAATTGGCTATGATAAGGCAGAATATGGTTTTTCAGCTGAATCCGTTGGGGTACATCCATCATTGGTAGAGCAATCACCAGATATTGCCCAAGGGGTCAATGAAGCTTTGGAAGTTCGTGGGAATGCAGACCAAGATCCGCTTAATTTGATTGGTGCGGGAGACCAAGGTCTCATGTTTGGTTTTGCGGTTGATGAGACACCTGAACTCATGCCCTTGCCAATTTCCTTGTCTCATAAATTGGTGAAAAAATTGACCGATTTACGTAAGTCGGGAGAAATTGCCTACCTACGCCCAGATGCCAAATCTCAAGTAACAGTCGAATACGATGAAAACAATCAACCCGTTCGTGTGGATACAGTCGTTATCTCAACGCAACATGACCCAGAAGCGACCAATGAGCAAATCCACCAAGATGTGATTAACAAGGTCATTAAGGCTGTGATTCCAGCTCAATACCTTGATGAAGAGACCAAGTTCTTTATCAATCCAACTGGTCGTTTTGTTATTGGAGGTCCTCAAGGGGATTCCGGTTTGACGGGTCGTAAGATTATCGTAGATACTTATGGAGGCTATGCCCGCCATGGTGGTGGTGCCTTCTCTGGTAAGGATGCAACAAAAGTTGACCGTTCAGCATCATACGCTGCGCGTTACATTGCCAAAAATATCGTTGCTGCAGGCTTGGCAAAGAAAGCAGAAGTTCAGTTGGCTTATGCGATTGGTGTTGCCCATCCTGTTTCTGTCCGAGTGGATACATTTGGTACAGGCACAGTAGCAGAGTCTGCTTTGGAAGCAGCTGTTCGTCAAGTCTTCGACTTGCGCCCGGCAGGCATTATCCAAATGCTGGATTTGAAACGCCCAATTTACCGTCAGACTGCGGCTTACGGACATATGGGACGGACAGAGATCGATCTTCCATGGGAAAAATTGGACAAGGTGGATGCTTTAAAACAAGTTTTGAACTAAAAAACGAGCCGAGGTTCGTTTTTTTATATGGTTTACGATTTACTAAAAGCAAATGAAGGCAAGAGAGACATGGATGAAAATTGAAACACTAGCCTTATTTCTACCACTATGATATAATAAATGGATGTCTTTATGATGAAATTGAGAAAGAGATTTGTTAGTATGAGAAAAATTGTCATAAACGGTGGCCGTCCATTGGAAGGATGGGTAACGGTTAGTGGTGCAAAAAATTCAGTAGTGGCTTTGATTCCTGCCATTATCTTAGCTGATGGAATTGTGACCTTGGATGGTGTGCCAGCTATCTCAGATGTAGATAGTTTGATTGATATTATGGAAACAATGGGAGCAACTGTCCGCCGTGACGGCGAGACTCTGGAAATTGATCCTCGTGGTGTGCAGGACATGCCGATGCCATTTGGTAAAATCAACAGCTTGCGGGCATCCTATTATTTTTATGGTTCTCTGTTGGGGCGATTTGGTCAAGCCATTGTGGGCTTGCCTGGTGGCTGTGATTTAGGACCACGTCCGATTGACTTGCATTTGAAAGCCTTCGAAGCAATGGGAGCTACGGTTTCTTATGAAGGTAGCAATATGCACTTGACTGCAACCGAAGGACAAATCCATGGCGCGCATATCTATATGGATACGGTCAGTGTGGGTGCGACCATCAACACGATGTTGGCGGCGGTTAAGGCTAAGGGACGGACTGTTATCGAAAATGCAGCGCGTGAACCTGAGATTATTGATGTGGCAACCTTGCTGAACAATATGGGTGCTCATATTCGTGGTGCAGGTACCGATATCATTACGATTGAGGGAGTGGAGTCACTTCACGGGACACGCCACCAAGTGATTCCAGACCGAATCGAGGCAGGGACGTACATTGCGCTTGCAGCGGCAGCGGGACAAGGGATTCATGTGGACAATGTCCTTTATGAACACCTTGAAAGTTACATTGCAAAATTGGAAGAAATGGGCGTTCACATGACCGTTTCAGAAGATTCGATTTTTGTAGAAAAGCAAGAAAAACTCAAAGCAGTTTCTGTTAAAACAGCTCCTTACCCAGGATTGGCAACTGATTTGCAGCAACCATTGACACCCCTTCTTTTGAAAGCTGAAGGAAGTGGGCGTGTGTTGGATACCATTTATGAAAAACGAGTTGGACATGTGGCTGAATTGGCCAAGATGGGTGCGGATATCAAGACAACCAGCAATTACATTTCTTACCAGGGACCAAATCAATTGACCGGTGCTCAGGTGAAGGCGACAGACCTTCGTGCTGGGGCTGCCATGGTGATTGCAGGATTGATGGCACAAGGGACAACTGAGATTACCAATATCGAATTTATCTTGCGTGGCTATTCCAACATCATTGAGAAATTGCAAGCCCTGGGTGCAGATATCCAGTTGGTTGAAGACTAGGAGTTGGGATGAGTATTTGGCGAGAGCTAGCAGAATTTGCCTTATTTGAAACGCCGCGATTGTACCTGTGTCCTCTTCAGTTTGAAAAGCACAATGAGACTTTTTATGAAATAGCATCGGATGCAGAGAACTTAGCCTTTGTTTTTCCAGCTGTGATAGATAAAGCGACCAGCGACGAGTTGCTAGTGGAAACCTTTATGCGTCAACCCTTGGGAATTTGGGCCATCGAGGAGAAAAAAAGCCGTCAGCTACTGGGGATTATCCGGTTTGAAAAATTGGATACCCGAAGTCGGCAGGCAGAGATTGGTTACTTTTTACGAAAAGAATGGCGCAATCAGGGTCTGATGACAGAAGCGTTACAGAATATTGTCTTTCTAGCCTTCCATCAATTGGGTTTACGGGAGTTATTGCTCAAGACCCATGCTGAAAATGCAGCCAGTCAGGCTGTGGCGCAGAAAGTTGGTTTTCAAGTGATGCGGTCTTACCGCGGAAGTGATCGATACAGTCGAAAAACACGTCAATACATTGACTTTGTTCTGACAGCGTCAAAATTTAGATTAGTAGAGGAAGAAAAATGATTACATTAAAATCACAACGTGAAATTGAAGCAATGGACCGAGCAGGAGATTTTCTTGCAAGTATCCATATTGGCTTACGTGATTTGATTAAACCTGGTGTGGATATGTGGGAAGTAGAAGAGTACGTTCGCCGTCGTTGTAAAGAGGCAAATGTTCTTCCGCTTCAAATCGGTGTGGATGGAACATTGATGGACTATCCCTATGCAACTTGCTGTGGGCTTAATGATGAGGTAGCACACGCATTCCCACGTCACTATATCTTGAAAGATGGGGACCTTCTCAAGGTCGATATGGTCTTGAGTGAACCCTTAGATAAGTCTCTTGTGGATGTTTCCAAGCTTGATTTTGACAATGTGGCACAGGTCAAAAAGTATACTCAAGAGTACAAGGGTGGCTTGGCGGATTCTTGTTGGGCTTATGCAGTCGGCAATGTTTCTGATGAAGTCAAACAACTCATGGATGTCACCAAAGAATGTCTCTACCGCGGGATTGCACAAGCTAAGGTTGGCAATCGTATCGGTGACATCGGGGCGGCTATCCAAGAATACGCTGAAGGTTTAGGCTATGGAGTTGTGGAAGACTTGGTTGGACACGGTGTCGGACCAACAATGCATGAAGAGCCAATGGTACCGCATTATGGTCGAGCAGGCCGTGGACTTCGCCTCAAAGAGGGAATGGTTCTGACCATTGAACCAATGATCAATACGGGTACTTGGGAAATTGATACAGATATGAAAACAGGTTGGGCCCATAAGACACTTGATGGCGGACTTTCATGCCAATACGAGCACCAATTTGTCATTACAAAAGATGGTCCAGTCATTTTGACCAGTCAAGGTGAAGAAGGAACCTACTAAAATTGAATAAGAAAAGGAGGAGAATATGAAAAAACGCTTGAAAGAAAACCGCTTCAAACGCTTCTTTACTTCTCTTTTTTCTTTTTATATGGGATCAGAGATTGATTTGACAAGTGTAGCGGTTGCCTACTACCTCATCGTCTCAGTCTTTCCGATTTTGATGACCATGGCCAATCTGTTGCCCTATCTTAATTTTGATGTGGACCAGATTTTGGTCTTTATGAAGGAACTCTTCCCCGAAAAATTGTATCCGACAGCTGCCAATATGGTTGTCTCAATTTTAACTAAGCCGTCATCCTCTTGGTTGGGAATTTCGATTGCGACGACACTTTGGACTATTTCAAAAAGTATGGATGCCCTGCAGAAGGCCTTTAACAAGGCTTATGGCGTTGGAAAACATCGCGACTTCATTGTGAGTCGAATCGTTGGTGTCTTTTTGGGAATCGGCCTGCAGTTGATTTTGACCTTGAGTGTGATCATGGTGGCCTTCGGTAATACAGTTTTGCAAAAACTGCATAAGGCTCTAGATTTTAACGATGATTTCTTCTTGAAGTTGGTCAATCGTACAGAGCCAGTGGTTTACATTTCCCTATTTTTGGCCTTGGTCATGCTTTATTTCTTTTTACCAAATGTACGTGTCAAGAAAATTCGCTATATCTTGCCGGGAGTTGTTTTTGTCATGATAGTCATGGGGTCGGTTGGCCAGCTCTTTGGGCTCTATCTGGATTCCTATGCGGCTAGATTACTAGACTTTCGTTTTGTCACCTCGGTGGTGATTTTGGTGCTGATGCTGTGGTTTGTCTTTATGGCCAATATCTTGATTATCGGGGCGGTGCTAAATGCCACGGTCCAAAGCATGCATGTGGATGAGTTTTATACCCGGCATGGGGATGTCGTTTCGATTTTAAATCGGATTAAAACACGTTTCAACTCAATCGAACCTATAGAAGAAAATGAGGAGTAATCCTCTTTTTTGTTGCACTTACAAGTAAAAATGCTATAATAAATCAAAGGAGGTCTTATGATTATTGGAGAAATTGGTGTGATTGCGCGTAGCTTGGATTCCATTGCCAACATTGAATTTCGAGAGATGGATTTGGCCAAGGGGCAATACCTCTATCTTGTTCGTATCTGTGACTATCCGGGGATTATTCAGGAAGAATTGTCTGAGATGCTGACGGTAGACCGTTCAACAGTTGCTCGGTCGGTGCAAAAGCTGGAAAAAAGTGGCCTGGTCGTTCGACAGACTGCAGCAGGCAATCGAAAAAATAAGCACCTCTATGCGACTGAAAAAGGGCAGCAGCTCTATCAAGTTTTGCAGAAAGAGCATGCGTATTCGGAAGCGCGTTG
Organism: Streptococcus gallinaceus; assembly: GCF_040545695.1. Taxonomy (NCBI): domain Bacteria; kingdom Bacillati; phylum Bacillota; class Bacilli; order Lactobacillales; family Streptococcaceae; genus Streptococcus; species Streptococcus gallinaceus. Next base: position 112,450 of record NZ_JBEPMK010000001.1, read on the forward strand.
CTTAACAGGCTTGAGTCCAGTAGAGGTCGAGGAGTTGGAGCGTTTATTGACCAAGGTACGTGAAAATATCGTTCAGGATTGGAACGATGTCAAACAGGGTAAAAAAAGAAATTATTAAAGGAGTATCGACATGAAAGTTGTTGTTGACCAAAGTTTTTGGGATGTTTTTCCAGATGCACAGATATCCGTCTTATCCGTGAAAGGGTTAGACAATCATGTGGATGAGAGCAAGGATCCGTATTTTCAAGGGATTTTAACAGATGCAGCTCAAAAAGCGCAAGCCTTTATCCAAGAAGATAGCTTTACGGAGAATGATGTTATCAAGGAATGGCGTGAGGCTTTTACAAAATTTAAAACAAAAAAAGGCGCGCGTTCTTCCATTGAAGCGCTCTTGAAACGGGTAAGCCAGGGACGAGAATTCCATCCGATTAATCCATTGGTAGACCTTTATAATAGCATTTCGCTTTCCTGTGGCTTGCCTTGTGGTGGTGAAGATGTGGATAAGATTCAAGGGGCGCTTCATTTGGGTAAAGCCAAGGGAGGCGAAGCCTTTTTCCCGCTCGGAGCAGAAGAAGATGCCCCAGCTTTGCCAGAAGAAATCATCTATTATGACCAAGAAGGTGCCATCTGCCGTAATCTGAACTGGCGTGAGGCGCAGCGGACCATGCTGACAGAAGAAACCAAGGATGCTATTCTGGTCATTGAAGCCATCAATGCGGTACAAATTGCCCGTGCCAATGAGGCTGTTCTAGCCTTGCAAGCGCTAGTAGCAGATTATTTTGGTGTGATAGGAGAGATTGCCCACCTGACAGCTGAAAATCCAGAAACGACGGTATAAAATAAAAGCGATTGGAAAACTAATCGATTATTTTTTCTCCTTAAAAACAAATAATTTACTCAAAACGTAATTGAGAACGATAACCAACACTTGAGAAATGAGGGTAGCCACTGCATTGACGAGTTTGATGTCTTGGTTGACAAACTGTCCGATGATGTGAGGGAAGGTATCCACCAAAAGCCATGCAAGAAACATATCGAGAAGCAGTGTTGTGATTCGGGCTGAGACAAACTTGACCAGTCGTGGGAACCAGCCAGCACTTTCTTGGCGAAAGACAATTTTATCGTTGGTGACAAAGGCAAATAGAATAGCCACACAGTTTGATAGAAAGACAACAGTTAGCGTGTGGGGGATAAGAGCGAATAGGACAAGTCTTGTTACCATGTAGACCAGTGTGGTCGCAACGCCAAAGACTAGATAGAGAAAGACTTCGTTTGTCAGTATTTTTTTAATTGTTTTCATATTGATAGTCTATCATTTTTCCGCTAAATATGCTATACTTATCAGGTTGCAAGCTAGCAACCCTTGGCACTTCCTCCCTTTAGCCAAGCATATTATAAGCGGTTTAGCCGTTAAAGGAGATAACAAATGAATACAAGTAAATGGTCTGTGCGTGATGTAGCACAGGTTGCACTCGTGGCTGCTGTCTATGTCATTTTGACAGTGACTCCCCCTCTTAATGCTATTGCCTATGGAGCTTATCAATTCCGTATTTCAGAAATGCTGAATTTCTTGGCTTTTTACAATCGTAAGTATATTGCCGGTTTGACCATTGGCTGCATGATTGCAAATCTCTACAGTTTTGGCGTCATCGATGTCTTTGTTGGCGGAGGCTCTACCCTTCTTTTTGTGACACTTGGTGTGATTTTGTTTGGCAAGTACAAGAAGGAGCGATTGTTTAATGGTTTCTTTAACAAAGCTTTCGTTTATTTCTCAATTTTCTTTTCTTTGTCTATGTTTACCATCGCCCTAGAATTGAAAGTAATTGCAGAAGCACCGTTCTTTTTGACTTGGTTTACAACAGCTATTGGTGAATTTGCTTCGCTCTTAGTAGGAGCTTGGTTGATTGAAAAAATTAGCCAACGTATTGATTTTACAAAGTAAACTAGATTTTGGGAGGCAGCACCGTTTGGTGCTTTTTTTTGTTTTTTGACATATAAAAAACAGTTTGTTCAACATCTTGAAATTTGCCCCAAAATTAGGTACAATAGTGTTTCGTTTGCTTTGACGACAATTTATTATTTAGGAGGAAAATATGGAAGGAATCATATTAGCGCTCATTCCCATGTTTGCTTGGGGGAGCATTGGATTTGCAAGCAATAAAATTGGAGGGAAGCCAACACAACAGACATTTGGTATGACACTAGGTGCCTTAGCTTTTGCCTTTGTGGTTTGGTTGGTTGTTCGTCCAGAGATGACTTGGCAGCTCTGGGTATTTGGGATTATTGGAGGTATCCTTTGGTCCGTTGGTCAATCTGGTCAATTTCAAGCGATGAAACACGTTGGGGTATCGATTGCAGGTCCACTTTCAAGTGGGGCTCAATTGGTTCTTGGTAGTCTAGTTGGTGCCTTTTTGTTCCATGAATGGACAAAACCAATGCAGTTCGTACTTGGGATGAGTGCCCTTGCCTTGTTGGTCATCGGTTTTTACTTCTCAAGTAAGCAGGACCAGTCTGATGACAATCAAGTAGGCCGTTCTGTTGATTTGCCAAAAGGATTTCGTGCTCTTGCTTACTCGACAGTGGGCTATGTATCTTACGCTGTCTTGTTTAACAATATCATGAAATTTGAAGCGTTGGCAGTTATTTTACCAATGGCTATCGGAATGGTATTAGGTGCCTTGCTGTTTATGTCATTTAAGGTGGATTTGGACATTCTTGTCATCAAAAATGGTTCGGTCGGTCTGTTGTGGGGAATCGGAAATATCTTCATGCTGCTTGCTGCTGCAAAAGCTGGTCTGGCCATTGCATTTAGCTTTTCACAATTGGGCGTGATTATCTCTATCATCGGTGGTATTCTTTTCTTGGGTGAAACAAAAACCAAAAAAGAAATGCGCTGGGTATTGATTGGGATTGCTTGCTTTGTTGCAGGTGCAGTGTTGTTAGGCATTGTCAAAACCTATTAGTAAATCGCAAGAGAGACTTGGTAACAGGTCTCTTTTTTTCGTCAAAAAAAGGGTTTACATGTGCTATAATAGAGACTATGGATAAGAAATACATGAAAATCGCTCAGGATTTGGGCGTATCACTAAAACAAATTGATACTGTCTTGAGTTTGACAGCAGAAGGCAATACTATCCCTTTCATCGCTCGTTACCGTAAGGAGGCAACGGGAAATCTAGATGAGGTGGTTATCAAGTCAATCATTGATTTGGATAAGTCTCTGACAGCCTTGGCAGACCGTAAGCAAACGGTTTTGGCTAAGATTGAGGAGCAGGGAAAATTAACGGATGCCTTGCGTCAAGCAATTGAAGAAGCTGAAAAATTGGCAGATGTGGAAGAACTCTACCTGCCTTATAAGGAAAAACGTCGGACAAGGGCAACGATTGCGCGTGAAGCAGGACTATTTCCACTGGCTCGCTTGATCTTGCAAAACGTAGCTGACCTAGAAGCGCAGGCTGAGAACTTTGTAGCAGAAGGCTTTGCGACAGGAAAAGACTGTCTGGCTGGAGCTGTGGATATCTTGGTAGAAGCTATTTCAGAAGATACCAAATTGCGTGCATGGGTTTACCATGAAATAACAGCCAATTCGAGCTTGCTGTCCCAATTAAAAGACCAAGCAGCCGATGAGAAGCGGACTTTCCAGATTTACTATGACTTTTCTGAAAAAGTAGCGAAAATGCAAGGCTATCGGACTTTGGCTCTCAATCGTGGAGAGAGTATTGGTGCCTTGAAAGTGAGTTTTGAGCATAATTTGGACAAGATGGTTCGTTTCTTCGAAGTGCGTTTTCCACAGAAAAATGCCTATATTGCAGAGCCCATCAACCAAGCCCTCAAAAAGAAAATCATTCCTGCCATGGAACGCCGTGTGCGGGCTGAATTGACAGAAGTAGCAGAAGAAGGAGCCATTGCCCTCTTCTCTGAAAATCTTCGTAACTTGCTGTTGGTACCGCCTCTTCGTGGAAAAATGGTCTTGGGCTTTGACCCAGCCTTTCGTACGGGGGCTAAGTTGGCAGTGGTAGACCAGACTGGAAAACTCCTCACAACGCAAGTGATTCATCCTGTAAAACCAGCTTCTAATGCTCAAATTGCTCAAGCCAAGATTGACTTGGCAGACTTGATTAGCCAGTACGGTGTGGAAATCATTGCCATCGGAAACGGAACAGCTAGTCGTGAATCAGAAGCTTTTGTGGCGGAGATTTTGCAAGATTTCCCAGAAGTGTCCTACGTCATCGTCAACGAAAGTGGGGCTTCTGTCTACTCAGCATCTGAGTTGGCCCGTTATGAATTTCCTGATTTGACGGTTGAAAAACGTTCAGCTATCTCGATTGCCCGACGTCTTCAGGATCCGTTGGCAGAATTGGTGAAAATTGATCCCAAATCTATCGGTGTCGGTCAATACCAGCACGATGTTAATCAGAAGAAATTATCAGAAGGCTTGGACTTTGTAGTGGATACCGTGGTTAACCAAGTTGGTGTCAATGTCAATACAGCTAGCCCATCCTTGCTGGCGCATGTGGCTGGACTCAACAAAACCATTTCCGAAAATATCGTGGCTTTCCGTGAGGAAAATGGGGTCTTGACTTCACGTGCACAGTTGAAAAAAGTACCTCGTTTGGGAGACAAAGCTTTTGAACAGGCAGCAGGTTTCTTGCGTATTCCAGACGCACCGAACTTCTTGGACAATACTGGCGTACACCCAGAGTCTTACCAAGCTGTTCAGGACTTATTTACCCTTTTAGGAGCTAACGATTTGGCAGAAGCGACACCGCAGTTGAAGGCTCTTAATATTGCACAAACAGCTGAAAAAATCAATATCGGTCAAGAAACGCTCAAAGATATTGTCGCTGATTTGTTGAAACCGGGTCGTGATTTGCGGGACGAATTTGCTGCGCCAGTTCTCAGACAAGATGTGCTGGACTTTAACGATTTGCAGATTGGACAAAAACTAGAAGGCGTTGTCCGAAATGTTGTTGACTTTGGTGCCTTTGTTGATATTGGCATTCATGAAGACGGCCTAATCCATATCTCCAATATGAGTAAAAACTTTATCAAACACCCTAGTCAAGTGGTGTCTGTTGGTGACTTGGTAACAGTTTGGGTACATAAACTAGACACAGAACGTGAAAAGGTTAACCTAAGCTTGGTGGCTCCTCGTGAATCTCACTGATTATGTAAGAGAAGTTTCCAGAGAAGACTTTGGAAAAGAGTTTTCTCATGAGGCTTTTTGGAACAATCGCTTGCGCTCAACAGGTGGACGATTTTTCCCAAAGGACGGACATCTGGATTTTAATCGGAAAATCCTTGACCAATTTGGCTTGGAAATCTTTCGGAAGATTGTCCGTCATGAGCTCTGTCATTACCACCTCTATTTTGAGAAAAAGGGCTACAAGCATGGAGACAAGGAATTTAAAGATCTTCTGTCAGCAGTGGACGGTCTGCGCTATGCGCCAAGTCTTGCCCAGGAAAATGCGTCCTTGCTTTTTTACAGCTGCCGAGATTGCGGGCAAGTCTACCAGCGAAAGAGACGGATAAATGTGGAAAAATACCGCTGCGGAAAGTGTCGAGGCCGGCTCTTTCTAGTAAAAACATAGAAATCAGTCCTTGGGCTGATTTCTTTTGGGCTAGTCCTTGCTATACTATATGAGAATTGAGGTGAAAACATGGGACAAGAGCAAGAAAGACGTGTCTTGGAGCTGTATGAAAAAGGAGTGCTGACCAAGGAAGAAGCCAAGGCTTGTTTTTTGGAACTCAATGCGGATAGTGATTTTTTGTTCATTGAAGAAAAGGCGAAATTGGGCTTTACCTTGCCGCATTTTAAAGTTTTTTCATCTAGCAAACTCAAGCAAGAATTTACTTTCTCAGCCATTGAATCCATGAAGATTCGTCTGACAGAAGGACGAATCCAATTTCTAAAGCATAAGAAAAACGACTGTGCTGTCCGCATCGTCTATCCACAACAAGTAGAAGAAGAGGATTTGCCAAAGATTTTCATTGAAGAAGAGCGACTGTATTTCGATAGTCGTTTCCCGTGTCAGGTCACCATTTCCCTTCCTGAAAAATGGATGTCTATTTTGGATTTGGACTTGGGACAGGCCGATGCGCGCTTAGATTACCTTCCTTTTGAGGATATTTCAATCTATAGTCAGACGGATAAAAAACAACAGGATATCCGTTTGGCAGCACAAGGGAAGTTTTCACAGCACCTATCACTTGCCTTCTGCCATGCTAATGTGCAGTTGCAATTAGCCAAGAATCAAGGCTTCAATGGAAAGATAGAAAGTCGGACAGGCAAGGTTTGGGTCAATCGCAAGTCTCAAATCAGTCCCTTTACCTATCAGCAAGAGGGACACTATCCCTTGCAGGTGAAAATGATGACTTTGGACGGTCAACTCAGTTTGAAAGGAATGAAACATGTACGGATTTTATAAGCAAAAAAGAGGGAAAATTATCTCAGGAGTGCTAGCAGCAGTCGCTAGTCGTTTTAACTGGGATGTCTGGATTACGCGGGGGATTTTTGTAGCTATTGTGGTTCTGTTTAGAGGATTGGGGCTAGTCGCCTTAGCAGCCTATGTACTGGCAGCAGTCTTACTTCCTTACAAAGAGGATGTGGATGCAGAACGTTTTGGCACTGGGCCACGCAAGCGTAAAGATGCGGAGAAGTTATAGATGACTGAGCTATGGAATGCTTTTGATAAGGAGGGAAATCTTCTAGAAGGTCGCATCTTAGACCGTGCCACATGGCCGACAGAGGCTGACCTTTATCATTTGGCAGTTAATGTCTGGGTTTGCCATGAAGACGGAGATTGGCTCTTCGTTCGTCGATCACCGCAAAAATCTCATTTTCCTCTCTACTTTGAGGCTGGGGCTGGAGGTTCTGTTCTCTTGGATGAATCTGCAGAAGAAGCCGCCACTCGTGAATTGAAGGAAGAAACTGGTTTAGAGGCTAGTGAGTTGAAATCCCTCTTTAACTTTACAGAAGAAGAACACCGGACGCACTTTGCCGTCTATCTGGCCAAGGTTTTTGGTGGAAAAGAGGTAGCTTACCAAGCATCGGAAACAGACCAACATGTCTGGGTAAAGGAGGCAGAAGTGCCACAATTTTTACAAACACATCAGGTTTTTACCAATCAAAAAGAACAGATTCTAGCGTATTTGGCCGACAAATAACTAGGGTCTTTTTCTATGGAAAACTGTCATTTTTTACACACGGAAACTAGTATCGGTTTTTCAATGTTTTTTCAATCTAGCTGTGATAGACTAGTGTGTAGAAAATAGGAGTAATGCATGAAGATTTTAGTAGTCGAAGATGAAAGAAGCATCGCAGAGGCTTTGAAGGCTATTTTGGAAAGGGAAGGTTATCAAGTCAGTTTGGCTTTTGATGGGGAGTCTGGTCTGGATGAGATCATTAGTGCAGTCTATGACTTGGTACTCTTGGACCTCATGTTGCCCAAGCTAGATGGCTTGTCTGTTCTTAGAAAGGCACGCGCCCTGGATATTGATGTGCCAGTTATTTGCCTGACAGCCCGTTCGCAACTTGATGATAAGGTTACTGGACTGGATCAGGGAGCCAATGATTACATTACAAAGCCATTTGAAGTGGATGAATTACTGGCGCGAGTCCGTGTGCAGGTCCGTCAATCGGTCAATCAGCAGGCGAATTTACTCAGTATGGGCAATCTGACGCTCAAGACGGACAGTCGGGAGTTGATGTCTTCAGAAGGGAAAATGACGCTTTCCAATAAAGAATTTCTCTTGATGGAAATATTCTTCCACCATCCCAACCAAGTGCTCTCAAAAGAGCAGCTGATTACCAAGGTTTGGGGGCCAATGGATGATTCAGAATACAACCAATTAGAAGTCTTTATGACCTTTATTCGTAAGAAATTGCGCTTCTTGAAAGCCAATGTGGAAATCAAGGCGACACGTGGTCTGGGGTATTCGATGAAAGAGGCAGAGAAATGATTGCCCGTTTACGAAAACAATTTGTCATCGTGACCATGTCGCTTCTGACGGTCGTCGTTGTCTTGCTATTGGCGGTTAACCATTACTACAGTCAATTTTGGGACAAGATGGATAATTACCGCCTAGTCCGACTGGTTGCTAGCAATCAATACCTGACCAGCCCCAATGATGAGGAGCTAGCCTTGGTGACCATTCCGCCCAATCAACCAAGCAAGGTTCAGCTGAACAACACGCTCTTGTCTAATGACGAGGTCGAGATTCTCAGTCAAAAAATGCTGAAAAAAGGCAAGAAGACTCGGAAATATCAAGATTACATTTACGCCATTAAAGAGAGTAAAGATGGGCAGATTAGTCTAGCCTTCCTAGATACGACTTCTTACAAGGACAATCTGGGTCAGTACATTTTGGAAGGAACCTTTGCCATCTTTGGCTTTCTTCTTCTGAGTGGCGTCAGCCTCTATCTATCCCGTTTTATCGTCAAGCCAGCTCAGGACGCCCTAGCGCGTGAGAAGCAATTTGTCTCGGATGCGAGCCATGAGTTGAAAACGCCCATCGCAGCTATTCAGGCCAATGCCCAAGTCTTAAAAAATGAAGGTGCGGACAGTCGCTATTTAGGGCACATCATTTCCGAATCCAAACGCATGGAAGGCTTGGTACAGCAGTTGTTGGGGCTCACACGTCTAGAGACGACTCCGCTTCCGTCTAGCGGTAGTCAGTGCAATCTGTCAGCCATTTGTGAGGAGATGCTTCTGACCTACGAAAGTTTGGCTTTTGAAGAAGGGAAAGTGATTTCTGAGAATATCCTTGCAGATGTGCTGGTCAAGGGAGAAGAATCGCAGTTGAAGCAATTGTTAGCGATTCTCCTGGACAATGCCATCAAGCATTCAAAATCAGGTAGTTCCATTGATGTGAGCCTAGCACTGAAAAAGAAAAAGGTGCGGATTGTGGTGGCAAATCAGGCCTACCCCTATCCTCAAGAGGTCATGAGCAATCTTTTCAATCGCTTTTATCAGGCGGAGGAATCGCACCATCAAGCAGAAAGTTTTGGTTTGGGACTAGCTATTGCCAAGGCCATTGTAGCCCAGCACAGAGGCACAATCACAGTGGAACAAGCTGACGGACAATTTTTTATCCAGGTAGATTTACCACTTGCTTAATGCAGTTAGAAAAGGGAATGAAGCATGAGTGATTTTTGGAAATTTATGGCAAAAACAGCCCTGTATTTTGTCATATTACTAGTATTGGTTTATTTTTATAGTTACCTGGGACATGGTCAGGGTAACTTCATCTACAATGAATTTTAGGAGGTAATCTTGTGTTACGAGATATGATTGAACAAATAGAGCATTTTGCTGCGGTACAGGGAGAGTTTCCTGTTTATGATATTTTGGGTCAGGTACATACTTATGCTGATTTGAAGGCGCATTCGGATGCTTTTGCAGCTTACATTGACCAGCAAGAATTGCCAGAAAAGTCCCCAGTTTTGGTCTTTGGTGGGCAAGAGTATGAAATGTTGGCAACCTTTGTCGGCTTGACCAAGTCGGGACATGCCTACATTCCAGTTGACCAGCATTCAGCACTTGATCGCATCGAAGCGATCGTAGAAATCGCACAGCCAAGTTTGATTGTAGCCATTGGTGAATTTCCATTGGAAAATCCTGCTTGTCCCCTTGTGACACTGGAGCAGGTGCAAACAATTTTCCAAGAAAAAGTAACCTATGAACTGACTCATCCTGTTAAAGGCGATGACAATTACTATATCATCTTTACCTCTGGGACAACTGGTAAACCAAAGGGCGTTCAGATTTCGCATGACAATCTTTTGAGCTTTACTGACTGGATGATTACAGATAAGGAATTTGCGGTTCCAGAACGCCCACAGATGTTGGCGCAGCCACCTTATTCATTTGACTTGTCCGTTATGTACTGGGCACCGACCTTGGCAATGGGAGGCACATTGTATGCTCTACCTAAAGAAGTTATCGGTGATTTCAAGCAACTCTTTGAGACTATTTTAACCCTACCAATCGGTATCTGGACGTCAACTCCGTCATTTGCAGATATGGCCCTCTTGTCGCCAGACTTTAACGTGGAAAATCTGCCAAACTTGACTCATTTCTATTTTGATGGGGAAGAGTTGACAGTCAAGACAGCTCAAAAATTGCGTCAGCGTTTCCCACAAGCTCGTATTATCAATGCCTATGGCCCAACGGAGGCGACAGTTGCTTTGTCAGCAGTAGCCATTACAGATGACATGTTAGAAACTTGTGACCGTTTGCCAATTGGCTACACCAAGGCTGACTCACCGACCTTTGTCATTGATGAAGATGGCAATGTGCTTCCTAACGGCGAGCAGGGAGAAATCATCATCGCAGGACCAGCCGTTTCAAAAGGTTACCTCAATAACCCTGAAAAAACAGCAGAAGCCTTCTTTGAGTTTCAAGGTCTGCCTGCCTATCATACGGGTGACTTGGGACGAATGACCGACGAGGGCTTGCTCCTATATGGCGGTCGAATGGATTTCCAAATTAAATTCAACGGATACCGTATCGAGTTAGAAGACGTTTCTCAGAATTTGAATAAGTCTCAGTATATCAAGTCAGCAGTAGCTGTTCCGCGCTACAACAAGGACCACAAAGTACAAAATCTATTAGCCTATGTCCTCTTGAAAGAAGGAGTTGCCGAGCAATTTGACCGAGAATTGGACATCACAAAAGCTATCAAAGAAGACTTGAAAGACATCATGATGGACTACATGATGCCATCCAAATTCTTCTACCGTGAGGAATTACCATTGACACCAAATGGCAAAATCGATATCAAAGGACTCATGGCTGAGGTGAATTCTTAATGGAACAGTTTTTGGCACAGTTACCGCATTTGGATGCCTACGGCAATCCACAATACTTTCTCTACGTCATTATCGGTGTCCTTCCTATCTTTATCGGCCTATTCTTTAAAAAACGATTTCCAGTTTATGAAGCACTGTTTAGCTTTGTCTTTCTCTTGCTCATGCTGACTGGAAAGACCTCAGACCAGCTAGTTTCCCTCGTCAAATTTATGATGTGGCAGCTGGCCTTGATTTGGTCTTATAAGTTTTACAGGAAAAAAGCCAATAACAGCCTTGTCTTTTATCTCTGGACGGTTCTGTCTGTCCTGCCTCTAGCCTTTGTCAAAGTCTCTCCCCTTATCTTGGAACACAAATCCCTCTTTGGATTTCTAGGGATTTCCTACATCACTTTTCGGACGGTGGGAATGATTATCGAGATGCGCGATGGGACCTTGAAAGAATTTAGTTTGTGGCAATGCCTTCGTTTCTTACTCTTTTTCCCAACCTTTACCAGCGGACCGATTGACCGCTTCAAACGCTTTGATGAGGATTATCAGACGATTCCAGAGCGGGAAGAATTGCTCAACATGCTGGAAAAGGCAGTACAGTACCTCATGAAGGGCTTTGCCTACAAATTCATTTTGTCTTATATCTTGGGGCAAGTCCTCTTGTCGCCTTTGAGAGAAATGGCTCTGCAAAAAGGTGGTATTCTCAATCTTCCAACCATTGGCCTTATGTACGTCTTTGGTCTGGATTTGTTCTTTGACTTTGCAGGCTATACCCTGTTTGCATTGGCTATTTCTAATTTGATGGGGATTAAGAGTCCGATCAACTTTGACCAACCCTTTAAGTCACGTGATTTGAAGGAATTTTGGAATCGTTGGCATATGAGTTTGTCCTTCTGGTTCCGAGATTTCGTCTTCATGCGCTTGGTAAAAATGCTGGTCAAACATAAAGTTTTCAAAAATCGGAATACCACATCCAGTGTCGCCTATCTGGTCAATATGCTATTGATGGGCTTCTGGCATGGAGTGACGTGGTATTATATCGCTTATGGTCTCTTTCATGGGTTGGGACTGGTTGCTAACGATGCCTGGCTTCGTAAGAAAAAACGCATCAATCAAGAGCGCAAAGCTCTGGGACTTCCACTCTTACCGGACAACAAATGGACGCAGGCTGCAGGAATTTTTATCACTTTCCATGTGGTCATGATTTCCTTCCTCATTTTCTCAGGATTCCTAGATATTCTCTGGTTTCCAAAGGTCATTAAATAAATCATATAAAGGAGTAATGCTATGAACATTAAAGAAGAAATTTTAGAAATTTTCCAAGACTTATTTATGGAGGACGTTTCAGAAATGCTGGACGAAGACCTCTTTGATGCGGGTGTATTGGACAGTATGGCAACGGTTGAGTTGATCGTTGAATTGGAAGGTCACTTTGATATCAGCATTCCAGTTTCTGAATTTGGTCGCGATGACTGGAATACTGTTCATAAAATTATCGATGGTGTGACGGAGCTTCGCAATGCGTAAGCGTCTATGGAAGATTTTGGGGCCCTTGGTCTGCGCATCCGGTTTGATCGTGGTTTTGTTGCTGCTGACGCCAACCAAGATTCACCATGATGAGGCGCGGGAGAAGGCGGATGCTTATTCTCTGGCCAAGACGGTTTTCAAAAGCCGTCTCCAAAAAGAGCGTGCGCTCAGTGATCCTGATAAAAATTTCGTGCCATTTTTTGGTTCGAGTGAATGGTTGCGCATGGATCCCTTTCATCCAGCAATTTTAGCAGAAAAATACCATCGTTCCTATACACCATTTTTGCTGGGACAGAGTGGATCAGCTTCCATCAGTCATTACTTTAGCATGCAACAGATGGAATATGCCTTGAAAGATAAGAAGGCTGTCTACGTCATTTCGCCACAATGGTTTGTCAAAGGTGGAAGCGGCAAGGGAGCCTTTCAGTCCTACTTTAGTAATGGTCAGTTGGTCTCTTTCCTCCAGGAGCAAACTGGGGGAGCCTATGACCAAGTAGCGGCTCGTCGTCTCTTAAAACTTTATCCAGAAAATTCCAATCGTGCTCTTGTCGAAAAGGTAGCCAAGGGTCAAGAACTCAGCCAAGCGGATAAGGCTTGGCTTGCTACGCAAGCGTATGTGCTGAAAAAGGAAGATTATTTTTTTGATGCATTTGCACCAGAACGCTTCAGTAGTCGATCATTTGAGAAGCAAAAGGCAGTCCTGCCAAATGAATTTTCTTATGACAAACTATCTGATCTTGCGACACTGATTGCCCAGTCAGAAACAGGCAACAATCAATTCGGCATAAAAAATGAATTTTATCGCCAACGAATCGGTTCTCGGCTGAAAGAGTTGAAAGGGGCACAGAAACATTTCTCTTACCTCTCATCTCCAGAATACACAGACCTACAGTTGGTTCTAAAAGAATTTGCCGAATCAAACACTAACGTCCTTTTTGTCATTCCACCGGTCAATGGAAAATGGGCTCGCTTTTCAGGATTGAGCCCAGCCATGTATGCTAAGTCAGTGGAAAAAATCAAATACCAGCTACAAAGCCAAGGTTTTACCAATATTGCTGACCTGTCTCAGGAAGGCGACAAACCGTACTTCATGCAGGATACTATTCACTTGGGCTGGAATGGCTGGTTGGAGATGGACAAACATGTTGCTCCATTTTTGACAAACGAGCAGGCGCAACCACATTACCAGCTCAATGATGCCTTTTTACAAAAATCATGGGCGGCTTACTCTGGACAACCAGACAAATTTAGTGCAGAACAAAAGTAAAACAGTTTTTAGTGACTTATCCAATAAGTGACTAGAAGCCGTTTTCTTTTTTTAGTAGAAGGTGTATAATAGACAAAAAAACTGAGGAGACATTTATGGTTAGAAAAGTCGGAATCATTGGAATGGGACATGTTGGGTCAACACTGGCCCACGGTTTAGTCGCTCAAGGAGCTTTTGATGACTATGTCTTGATAGATACGAATGAGAAAAAGTTATTAGCAGATGCTGGAGATTTTGAAGATGCAGCAGCTAATCTTCCTCACCATGCCAACTTCATTCTCAACGATTATACGGCCTTGGCAGATGCAGATGTGGTAATTTCTGCCTTGGGAGATATTGCCCTTCAGGACAATCCAGATGCAGACCGCTTTGCAGAATTGCGCTTCACAGCTAGCCAGGTACCAATCGTAGCTGCGCAGTTGAAAGAATCTGGTTTCCATGGCGTCTTGATTGTTATTTCCAATCCAGTTGATGTAGTGACCAGCCTTTACCAGCATTATACAGGTCTGCCCAAGGAGAAAGTTATTGGGACAGGGACTTTGCTAGATACAGCACGAATGAAGCGAGCAGTTGGTCAATATTTTGGCATTGATGCGCGAAGTGTATCAGGTTACAACTTGGGAGAACATGGCAATTCCCAATTTACAGCTTGGAGTCAAGTACGCATCAAGGGACAAGCCATTTCGGACTTGGTGGAGGATTCTATTTTAGAAGAATTGACCCACGAATCAATCGTTGGAGGTCATCGCGTCTTCTACGGCAAGAAGTATACCAGTTATGGAATTGCTTCAGCTGCGATTCGCTTAGCTTTGGCAGTCGTGTCAGATAGCCGAGAAGAGTTGCCTGTATCAACCTATTACCAACCTTTAGAAACCTATCTGGGCTACCCAGCCATTGTGGGACGTGAAGGGATTATTGAGCAGGTTAAGTTGCAGTTAACAGCTGAAGAAGAAGAAAAATTAGCAGCGTCGGCTACCTTTATTCAGAAAAAATTAGCAGAAAGTTTGTAAAGCTGAGAAGAGATTTCTTCCAGCTTTTTTGTTTCCTTGGAAGAATGATGGATTTGGTAGTTAAAACAGATTGGTTCCCAAAGAGGACCTCCTATTCTTTGACACGAATGCCTTAATTCTTTGAGGGATTGCTGTAGGTTGAATCTGAAATTGTCTGTCCCCTGAGGGGATAAGGTATATTTGATAGGAAAAGTGCTGTTCCCCTCGGGAGTCAACGCATATCGGAGATGAAATGCAATGATGCATCGTGGAGTCAACGCATATCGAAGCTGAAATGTATTGATGCACCGTGTAGTCAATGTATATCGGAGATGAAATGTGTTGTTGCACCGTGTAGTCAATATGTATCGAAAATGAAATATCCTAATCCCTTGATGGATTAAATTGTATTCGGTTTTAGGTTAGGAAAATTACCCTATCGTCAGACAGTGATTTTCCAGTTTTTTCGTAAACGCTTCCTTGGATTTTCACAATTTGACTTGAACTATGTTATAATAAAGTAATAGGAAAATGGAGGTAGTGTATGACAGTTTTAGTCAAGGATTTGATGAAACATGTGCGCGTTGAATGTGCCTACGGCACGGACGAACTCTTAGAAAAAATCGTCTCAACAGCAGATATTTCTCGTCCAGGTCTTGAAATGACAGGTTATTTTGATTATTATTCACCAGAGCGGATTCAATTGATTGGGATGAAGGAATGGTCCTATCTCATGTCAATGACGTCGCATAACCGTTATTCAGTTCTACGAAGAATGTTTCAGCCGGAGACACCGGTTGTCATCGTGGCGCGTGGTTTGGAAATTCCAGAAGAAATGTACCAAGCTGCCAAGGAAAAAGGCATCGCTATTCTAAGTGGAACAACGGCCACTAGCCGACTTTCAGGAGAGATCTCTTCTTTCTTGGATTCGCGCTTGGCGCAACGGACCAGTGTCCATGGAGTGCTGATGGATATTTATGGTATGGGTGTCTTGATTCAGGGGGATTCTGGTATTGGTAAGAGCGAGACTGGTCTGGAATTGGTTAAACGTGGACACCGCATCGTCGCAGATGACCGAGTAGATGTCTTTGCCAAGGACGATGTTACCTTGTGGGGTGAGCCAGCTGAAATTTTACGCCATCTTTTGGAAATTCGTGGTGTTGGGATTATTGATATTATGAGTCTCTACGGGGCAAGTGCAGTCAAGGAATCATCAGAAGTTCAATTGGCGGTTTATCTTGAAAATTACGAAACAGGAAAAGTTTTTGACCGTCTTGGAAATGGTGGCGACACGATTGAAATCGCAGGAATTACCATTCCACAAATCCGTATCCCAGTTAAAACCGGTCGTAATATCTCTGTTGTGATTGAAGCAGCAGCTATGAATTACCGTGCTAAACTCATGGGATTTGATGCGACAAAAACATTTGAACACCGCTTGACAGCTCTCATCGAGAAGAATACGGAAGCGGAGGCAGACTAATGAATCCAATTGCTATCCAGTTAGGACCGATTGCCATTCGTTGGTATGCTATCTGTATTGTATCGGGTTTGATTTTAGCTGTATACCTTGCTTCTAAAGAAGCACCGCGTAAGAAAATCTTGTCAGATGATATTCTAGATTTTATCCTGATTGCCTTTCCTTTATCGATTATTGGGGCGCGTATCTACTATGTTATCTTTTCATGGTCGGATTATAAGGACAATCTTGGTGAGATTTTTGCCATCTGGCATGGTGGGATTGCCATCTATGGCGGATTGATTACGGGTTTGATTTGTTTGGTCCTCTTTACACGTCATCGTTTTATTGATACTTGGGATTTTTTAGATATCACAGTACCACCTGTGATGATTGCGCAAGCTATTGGTCGCTGGGGAAATTTCTTTAACCAAGAGGCCTATGGGAAAGCAGTTAAAAGTTTGGACTATCTTCCAGCTTTTATCCGTGACCAGATGTATATCGAAAGTAGTTACCGAGTACCGACTTTTCTCTATGAGTCTCTGTGGAACTTCCTTGGATTCATCCTCATCATCATCTTGAGACGGAAACCAAACCTTTTGAAACAAGGGGAGATTACCTTCTTTTACCTCATTTGGTATGGTCTTGGTCGGTTTGTCATCGAAGGCATGCGGACGGACAGTCTCATGCTCGGCGGATTACGCGTTTCCCAATGGCTTTCAGCAGCTATGATTGTTCTCGGTCTTGGATTGCTAGCCTATCGTCGTAGAGATAAGTCTATCCCCTACTACACAAGAAAAGGAGTTTTATGATGATTGAAATTGCAGTATTATTGATTGCTTTAGCCTTTGTGGCAATGGCTGTTTATGTCATTTTACTATTGAAAAAAATATCTAATGTCACGGATGAAGCACAACAAACCTTAAAAGTATTGACCAGTGATTTGAATGTCACTCTTTACCAAACCAATGAACTCTTAGCCAAAACAAATGTTTTAGTTGAAGACGTGAACGGTAAGGTGAATACTTTAGACCCACTCTTTACAGCAGTAGCTGACTTGTCGACCTCTGTTTCAGACTTGAACTCGTCTGCTCGGAGTTTGACCGTTAAAGCTAAAAGTGCTGGACAAAGTACAGTCAAAGCAGGCACAGCTCTCTCGGCATTGAGCGTGGTGTCATCTCTTTTGAAGAAAGGAAAAAAAGATAATGGCTAAAAAGACAAGTATGTTCACAAGTCTCCTTTTAGGAGCAGCAGGTGGTGCAGCAGTAGCAGTTTTCTTAGCATCTGAAACAGGTAAAGTCGTTAAGAATAAAGTAACTAGTTTTGCCAAAGATTACCAAGAAAATCACGACGAAATCAATGAAGACTTGGTTAACAAAGCACAAGATTTGGGTCAACAAGTTGTTAGCAAATTTGACCACGTAAAAACGCAGTTGGAAACAGGTGAGTTGACAGTGGATGACTTGATCCAGTCAGGAAAAGAAAAAGCCCTGGCCCTCAAGGACCAGTCTTTAGAGAAAATTGATCAAGTTAAAGAAAAATTTGCAGAATCAGAAACAATCGAAGTGCTTCAGGAAGAAAAAGTTGTTCAAGACGATATTGAAATCAATCTGTAAAATAAAAAAAGAGAGCTGGAGTTTATCTCCGGTCTCGTTTTTTTTGTTGTAGTCGTTTATAATTTGCTTTTAGCCCTTTTTGAACCAATTTCAGACCCAAAAGTCCTGTAGCCGTTGCCAAAATAAAGGCAAAGAAGGCAGGAATGTCAAGTGACAGATAGATGTAGGCTGAAATTACAGTCAAGATACTAAAAATAGCAATATTAATGAAAAAAAGGACTTCTTTCAATTGCTCTTTTCGGGTATTTCTTTCTTGATACTCTTGGTAACTAGCCTGTTTCTCTTGCGGGATATACTCTTCAAACTGGTCAGGCCGATATTGTCTAAGTGCCATATCGTCTCCTTTTAATGCTTTACAATAATATCATAATAATGCTTTCCTTATGTAACAAGAATGTTACAAAAATGTTACAAAATCCGTTTTTAAGATGAGAAAAGTCTGAACATTAAATTTTTGTTCCCTCTTAAATCCGATGTTGGAATTTGATATAATAGTGTTCATGAAAAAAATTACAATTACAGCAACTGC
Source organism: Streptococcus gallinaceus (assembly GCF_040545695.1). Classification (NCBI taxonomy): domain Bacteria; kingdom Bacillati; phylum Bacillota; class Bacilli; order Lactobacillales; family Streptococcaceae; genus Streptococcus; species Streptococcus gallinaceus. The sequence continues at coordinate 130,637 of NZ_JBEPMK010000001.1, forward strand.
TGAAAGCGTTGAACAAGTCAAAGATTTGTTGGCAGCAGGTGTTGACCGGATTTATGTAGGAGAATCGGATTACGCACTGCGTCTGCCTACAACTTTTTCATATGATGAATTGCGTGAAATTGCCCAACTTGTGCATGCAGCAGGAAAGGAGCTGACAGTGGCGGCCAACGCCCTTATGCACCAAGATATGATGGACAATATCAAGCCATTCATGGAATTGATGAAGGAAATTCAAGTGGATTATTTGGTAGTGGGAGATGCAGGTGTCTTTTATATCAATAAACGCGATGGTTACAATTTCAAATTGATTTATGATACATCTGTCTTTGTAACCTCTAGCCGTCAGATTAACTTCTGGAAAGAGCATGGTGCTGTTGAAGCAGTACTTGCCCGCGAAATTCCATCTGAAGAGCTCTTTGATATCGCTGAAAATTTGGAAATGCCAGCCGAGGTGTTGGTCTACGGTGCTTCCGTTATCCACCACTCAAAACGTTCTTTGTTACAAAATTACTACAATTTTACAAAAGCGGATGAGACAGACAAGTCAAAAGAGCGAGGTCTTTTCCTTGCGGAGCCGACAGACCCAGACAGCCATTACTCGATTTTTGAGGACAAGCATGGTACCCATATTTTTATCAACAATGATATTGATATGATGACCAAGCTGTTGGAGCTGGATGCGCACGGTTACCGTAATTGGAAACTAGACGGCGTTCTTTGTCCAGGTCAAAACTTTGTTGAAATCGCCAAACGCTTTGTTCAAGCACGTGATTTGATGGAAAAAGGAGAATTTAGCTTAGACCAAGCCTTTGTATTGGATGAGCAAATCCGTAAATTCCACCCGAAAGAGCGTGGACTAGACACGGGCTTCTACGAATACGATCGTAACAAAGTCAAATAAAAACCATTACGGATCATGAAGTTACTATTAAACAGGACATGGTCATGTAACAATCGTCGAAATTATTCAACTATCTTGGCAATCATAAGCGAAAGTGCAGAAGCTTTTTTCGCTACGGAAAATCCTAGAGGACTTTTCCTAATGATTGCACTAGTTTATTCTTTTCCTTGATTTCAAAGTAAAAGAATAGACGTCGTAAAATTCCACCTATCTTGTAAATAGAAAGAATGAAAACATGTCAAATGAAACGTTAAAACGTCCTGAGGTTTTGTCACCTGCTGGGACTTTGGAAAAATTAAAAGTTGCCATTGATTATGGTGCTGATGCTGTCTTTGTTGGTGGGCAGGCCTATGGCTTGCGTAGCCGTGCGGGAAATTTCTCTATGGAGGAAATGAAAGAAGGGATTGACTATGCCCATGCCCGCGGTGCCAAGGTCTATGTGGCCGCCAACATGGTAACCCACGAAGGAAATGAGTCAGGTGCCGGTGCCTGGTTCCGTGAGTTACGTGATATGGGTTTGGATGCGGTCATTGTATCAGATCCAGCCTTGATCATGATTTGTGCAACAGAAGCGCCTGGTTTGGAAATTCACCTTTCAACCCAAGCCTCATCAACCAACTATGAAACATTCGAGTTCTGGAAAGAATTGGGCTTGACCCGTGTCGTTTTAGCGCGTGAAGTGACCATGGAAGAATTGGCAGAAATTCGCAAGCGTACCAGCGTAGAAATTGAAGCCTTTGTCCATGGAGCTATGTGTATTTCTTACTCAGGACGCTGCGTTTTGTCTAATCACATGAGTAACCGTGATGCCAACCGTGGTGGCTGTTCGCAATCTTGTCGTTGGAAATACAATCTTTATGACTTGCCGTTTGGTGAGGAACGTCGTTCAATCAAAGGACAAGTTCCAGAAGAATTTTCTATGTCTGCCGTTGATATGTGTATGATTGATCATATTCCTGACATGATTGAAAACGGCGTTGATAGCTTGAAAATCGAGGGCCGTATGAAATCTGTCCACTATGTATCCACAGTGACAAATTGCTACAAGGCTGCTGTTGATGCTTACTTGGAGAGCCCAGAAAAATTTGAAGCCATCAAGCAAGATTTGATTGACGAAATGTGGAAAGTAGCCCAACGCGAATTGGCAACTGGTTTCTACTACAATGCGCCAACAGAAAACGAGCAACTTTTCGGTGCACGCCGTAAGATTCCTGAGTACAAGTTCATCGCAGAAGTTGTTGCATTTGACAAGGCAACTATGACGGCAACAATTCGCCAGCGCAATGTCATCAACGAAGGCGATCAAGTAGAGTTCTACGGACCAGGTTTCCGCCATTTTGAAACAAAAATCCAAGATTTGCGTGATTCAGATGGCAACTTGACAGACCGTGCTAACCGCCCAATGGAATTGTTGACCATTACCCTGCCACAAGAAGTCTTCCCAGGGGACATGGTGCGTGCCTGCAAGTCCGGCCTTATCAACCTCTACCAAGAAGACGGAAAAGCCGTAACCGTTCGTGCATAAAATAAGAACCTGGGACGAAGGTCCCAGGTTCTTATTTTTTTGTAATTTTAACAGTTTGACGCAGGGGTTGACTGAATGTTCTTATTTCTTGCTATGCAAGTAATTTCGAATATTCGAGGCTAACTTTGTTAGCCTTGTCTCCAACCTTCAAAGGTTATCCCGAATCTTTGAAGCTAGCCAACTGTGCGGTGGTGGGTTAAAAAGGTCTGGGAGACGTTTTTAAGCTAGAAATGGAACTTGCAGGGCAAGTGTCAACAAAATCGATTTCTGCGAAATCACGATTTTTGTCCCACACTCTTTTGTGATTTTCGAATAGGTTCTGGGACGGGGGAAATGCGTTTGATTTCATTCAGGTGAATAATGCTTCCCATATTCTTAGAGAAATTTTTCATGACCAAGTGCTTTCGTTCTCTATCAAATTTGACAATTTCACCAGTAAAACTTTTCTTTTGTCCATAAATGACATGAACAGCTGTGTGTTGGTGGATGGCTGTTTCAATCGTTTGCAACAGAACCGCTTCCAGTTCTTCTTGGTCACTAATGGGTGTCGGAGCTGTTTTCGTTCCTAAAAATACCTTCATCTGATCCAATAGAGGCTCAATGAACTTTTTCATGGTAAAATCCTTTCATCCTTGATACAATAATCTTAGCGAATTTTTTCAAAAAAGACAAGTGTCTACGAATAGATAGTTAGGAGGAAAATATGGCAGAATTTACATTTGAAATCGAAGAAAAATTGTTGGTCCTATCTGAAAACGATAAGGGTTGGACCAAGGAACTCAATCGCGTTTCCTTTAACGGTGCACCGGCCAAGTACGATATCCGTACCTGGAGCCCAGACCATACCAAGATGGGGAAAGGAATTACCCTTTCAAACGAAGAATTTCAAGTCATGCTGGATGCATTTGCTGGAAAATAAAAAGCTAGGAGGATTTCCTAGCTTTTTTACTTCTTATTTCCAACCTTTATTTTTCAAAATTGGCTGAAGAGAGCGCTGTGCCAGGCAAATCAAACTGATTTTGCAGATTTCTGGTAGGAGAAATGGCAGGCAGGTAAGCGCCACTGTTTTGCTCCAGCTGGTTCCTAAGTTAAATTTGAAAAAGAGGACGCCGAGGATGAAGCAAGAGGCAACTCCTAGCAGATTGGCAGCAAATACTTGGACCAATCCTGTATGTCGCTGTGTGAGTAGACTGGTGATGAGTGCGTAGGTCAGAAATCCCCATAAAAATCCTGCTGTTGGGGCTACAAATAGACTGGTCATGCCCCCTGAAAATCCAGCAAATACTGGCAAACCGATGCCACCAAGGAGCAGGTACAGTCCGACGGATGACAGGGCTAGTCTCCAAGGGAATAAACTAGCAATCAGACCGACTGCAAGGGTTTGTAGCGTAAATGGAACGGGACCAATGGCAATGGTAATCTGGGATAGTGTGATTAGTAATGCGACTGCAAGAGCGATGTAGACCAGTTGTTGAAGTTGTGTCTGTTTCATTTGTTACCTCGTTTATTTTTTGGGTTAGCAATAGTCTACCCGCTTGGGTAAGGAAAGTCAATAGCTGACAATCAGCTGTCACAAATCAGAAAAAATAGGCTGCGGATGCAGCCTATTTACTAATATGATGTCTGTTGGAGGAAGTAGTTAAGAAATTCTTGAGCCAAGCTATTTGGCTTAATGGCTCCTTGTGCCTCTGATTTACTGAACCATTGCCAATGGTCGATTTCATGATTTGGCTGAACAGGACCACTGGTTGTCACGACAAAATTGAGCATGAGGGTATTGGAACCTGGATAGTACTGACTTTTATTGAAACGGATAGAAGTCGTGGTGAGTCCAAGTTCTTCCATGATTTCCCGAGCGACAGTCTGTTCGGCAGCTTCGCCTTGGTTGATATAGCCGGCAGTCAGGATATAATCTGGTCGACCATACTGCTGGATGAGGAGAATATTTTCCTGCACTTCATCGAGCACAATCATGCTACAAGCTGTATTGAAGATGGGAAAGCGAAATTATTGGCAAGTCGTTGCAGTAGGGGATGTTCTCTTCATTTTCTAAACATTTAAGTTCCAGTAGATGACCACGGTCGGTGCAATAGTTTTGTGTTTTATAGGTCATGATTAGCCTTCAAAATAGAGCAATTCTTTTGGTGTTTGAGTGAAGACTTCAAATCCATTTTTTGTTACATAGCCGCAATCTTCAATACGTACACCAACTTTTCCAGGAATGTAGATACCGGGTTCAACGGAGAAGCACATGCCTTCTTGAATTTCCATGTCATTGCCAGCCATGATAGATGGGAATTCATGGACATCCATACCCAATCCATGCCCGAGGCGGTGGTTGAAGTACTCGCCGTAGCCAGCTTTTTCAATGACATTACGGGCTGCAGCGTCGACTTCGGCCGCAGTGACACCTGGCTTGATGAAATCGAGTGCCGTTAGCTGCGCTTCCAAGCAAAGGTTGTAGATGTCTTGCTTAAATTGGTCTGGTTTTCCGACAGCAACCGTACGGGTCATATCAGAAGTGTAGCCTAGGGTTTCGACACCTAGATCGAACAGCAAGAGGCTGTTATTTTCAATCTTGTTGGTACCTGGAATACCGTGTGGGTTGGCAGCATTGTTTCCAGTTAGGACCATAGTCTCAAAGCTCATTTTGTTAATGCCTTGTTTTTTCATTTCAAATTCGATTTGAGCGATGATATCTGTTTCCGTCACATCGAGGGAAATGTTGTCAAATCCGACTTGTACAGCCTTGTCTGCAAAATCTCCAGCGACCAGCATTTTTTCGATTTCATCGGCTGATTTGATGAGGCGCATTTGTTGCAAAGTAGGTGTTAAGTTGACAAATTCTCCTGAAAAGACAGTTTGCAAGCCTTTGAACTTGGTCACATTTAAGTTGTCAAATTCAACTGCGACTTGAGGCCAATCTGTAGCAGGAAGAACAGCTTTGATTTTTTCCCATGGATTTTCAGAGTCTTGGTAGCCAACAACTGGGAAGTCCAATGTCGCCTCGGCGCGAGCTACATCAAGGGCAGGCAAAAAGAGGAGTGGGCTCTTATCCGCAAAGACAAAGAGGTACATGTGGCGTTCATGTGGATCAGAAAGATAGCCAGTCAGGTAGTTAATGGAAACTGGGTCAGATAGGACAGCAGCAAAGATGTTGTCTTTTTCAAGTTTTTGAGTAAGATGTGTGATTTTTGACATGATGTTCTCCTTTGAATATGCTACCTTCTATTCTATGCCAAATACGAGAAAAATCAAGTGGAGAGTGGAAAAGAGACGAAAAAAGGTAGGGTGAGTATAAATCAATTCTGTTTTTTCTATAAACATAGAGAAGTTACTTCCATAAATAGGATATTTTTTCAGATTCTGCCAATTTTTTTCTAAAAAAGGGATTCTATCGCTTGAAAGTGGTTTCAAAAAATGATAAACTATAAGAGAGTGAAAGCGTAATTTTCATAAAATAAAAGTTACAGAAAGGATATGCAAATATGATGAATACGGATGATACAGTAACGATTTATGATGTTGCCCGCGAAGCTGGTGTATCAATGGCTACTGTCAGTCGTGTTGTAAATGGCAACAAAAATGTAAAAGAGAATACTCGTAAGAAAGTTTTAGAAGTGATTGAGCGTTTGGACTACCGCCCGAATGCTGTGGCGCGTGGTTTGGCAAGTAAGAAAACAACAACAGTTGGGGTAGTGATCCCCAATATTGCCAATGCCTACTATGCAACTCTTGCAAAAGGTATCGATGATATCGCAGAAATGTACAAGTACAATATTATCTTGGCCAACTCTGATGAAAATGATGATAAAGAAATCAATGTTGTAAACACTCTCTTCTCCAAACAGGTTGACGGGATTATCTTCATGGGTTATCATTTGACAGACAAGATTCGCGCTGAGTTTTCACGTTCTCGTACGCCGATTGTTCTTGCGGGTACGGTTGATTTGGAACACCAATTGCCAAGTGTCAATATTGACTACGGTCAAGCAGCTAAGGATGTTGTGGACTTACTGGCGAAAAACAACAAGAAGATTGCTTTTGTATCAGGTCCACTTGTGGATGAAATCAATGGCAAAATTCGTTTGTCAGGCTACAAAGAAGCCCTTCAAGCCAACGGTTTGGAATTTAACGAAGGCTTGGTTTTTGAGTCTAAGTATAAATACGAAGAAGGCTATGCCCTTGCAGAACGCCTCTTGAATGCAGGTGCAACTGCAGCCTATGTAGCAGAAGATGAAATTGCAGCTGGTCTTTTGAATGGTATCTCTGACCGTGGAGTCAAAGTACCAGAAGAGTTTGAAATCGTGACAAGTGATGACTCGCTCGTTACCAAGTTTACACGACCAAACTTGACCTCTATCAGCCAACCACTTTATGACATCGGTGCCATTGCCATGCGTATGCTGACAAAAATCATGCATAAAGAAGAGTTGGAGAACCGCGAAGTCGTGCTCAATCACGGCATTAAAGTGCGTCAATCTACTAAATAATAAAAGGCTACTGTGGTAGCCTTTTTCAATTTTTCCCGGTTTATGATAGAATAAGTAAAAAGAATGTGTGACTGGAGAGAGAATGAGCAAGAAAATTATTAACATGATGTCGAGCGCTACAAAGGTATCAGGTCAGGGAGTTGGCTCTGCCTATCTGGAGCAAGTTGATCTGGTCAAAACAGGCTTATCAGAAGAGTTTGAAGTGACCATCAACCAGTACAAATCAGCAGATATTACGCATTACCATACCATTGACCCTCAATTTTATCTGACGCAGCCGTGGTTTAGTCGTAAGGGGACATCGGTCGGTTATGTGCACATGTTGCCGGAGACGGTTGAGCAAAGTCTACAACTACCAGGTTTTGCAAAGAAAGTTTTTTACAAGTATATGATTGCTTTTTACAAGAGAATGGACTACTTGGTGACGGTTAATCCGTATTTTATCGGTGAGTTGGCTCGTTACGGTGTGCCCAAGGAAAAAGTGACCTATATTCCTAATTTTGTGTCCAGTCAGACTTTTCACCCATTGACAGAGCGGGAAAAGGCAGAAAATCGTGCCCAGTATGGCTTTGCACAAGATGATTTTTTAATTGTCGGAGTAGGGCAAATTCAGACCAGAAAAGGTGTCTTTGATTTCTTGAAAATGGCTGAGCGTTTACCACACTATCAATTTGTATGGGCGGGTGGATTTTCATTTGGAAAAATCACGGATGGTTACGAAGAGTTGAAAAAAGTGGTCGATAACCCACCGGCAAATGTTACCTTTTTAGGGATTGTTGAGCGGGAGAAGATGAATGCGGTCTATAATCTAGCAGACGTGATGATTTTGCCATCTTTTGAGGAACTCTTTCCCATGTCTATCTTGGAAGCCATGTGTACGCATAAGCCAATTCTGTTGCGGGATTTGGAAATTTATGAGGATATTCTCTTTGATTTTTACCGTCGAGCAGAAGATTTGGATGGTTTTATCAAGGAGATTGAACACTTGGCGCAGGATGACCACTATTATGCACAGGCGGTGGACGATGCCAAGCGGGGCAATGAATTTTATTCTCGGGACCATGTGTTAGAGATGTGGCAAGATTTTTATGAAAAGGTCCTGCCAAAAGAAAAATAGAAAGGAATTTGGATGAGAATAGGCTTATTTACAGACTCTTATTTTCCACAGGTATCTGGCGTTGCGACCTCCATCAAGACGCTGAAAACGGAGCTGGAAAAGCAGGGGCATATGGTGTTTATTTTTACTACCACGGACAAGGGTGTGAATCGCTATGAAGACTGGGATATTATCCGCATTCCGAGTGTGCCCTTCTTTGCCTTTAAGGATCGTCGCGTGGCCTATCGGGGCTTTACCGATGCCTTGAAAATTGCCGAGCGCTACAAGTTGGATTTGATTCATACTCATACAGAATTTTCTTTGGGAATTTTAGGGAAAATGATTGCGCGTGAGTTGGATATTCCAGTGGTTCATACTTATCATACCCAGTACGAGGACTATGTTCGCTACATTGCCAATGGGAAACTCATTCGTCCAAATATGGTCAAGTACATCGTCCGAGCCTTCTTTAAGGACTTGGATGGGGTGATTTGCCCCAGTGAAATTGTCGAAGATATCCTCAGCGAATACCAGATTACCATTCCTAAAAGGGTGATTCCGACGGGGATTGATTTGGCAAAATTTGACCGCCCAGAAATCACAGAAGACAATATCGAAGACCTACGACAACAGCTCGGTATCGCTAAAAATGAGACCATGCTGCTTAGCTTGTCTCGCATTTCCTACGAAAAAAATATTCAGGCAGTTGTTCAAGCCATGCCAGTCATTTTAGAAGAAAATCCAAATGTGAAGTTGGTCATTGCTGGGGGTGGTCCCTATGCCAAGGATTTGGAGGCCATGATCGTAGACTTGGGCTTGGAGGCAGCTGTACAGATGACAGGCATGATTGCACCGAGTGATACGGCCCTCTATTATAAGGCGGCAGATTTCTTCATTTCGGCTTCAACGAGTGAGACTCAGGGCTTGACCTATCTGGAGAGTTTGGCCTCTGGAACTCCTATCATCGCACACGCCAATCCTTATTTGGAAAATGTCTTGACCAATGCCATGTTCGGGGCTCTTTTTGAGGAAGAAGACTTGGCAGCCACGGTTTTAGCAGCCATTGACCAGACGCCGTCTATGAACCAGCATGTGCTGGATAAGAAATTGTACGAGATTTCGGCAGAAAACTTTGGTCGCCGTGTCTATGAATACTATCTAGATTTGAAAATTGCCTATGATTTTCGGAAAAATCAATTAAACGGTGATACTGTTGCAGAAGAAATTCTCAAGGGAGCTATCGAGCTTCCCAAGCGTGCCTTCGTCAAATCCTCAGATACGACAGCAAAAATTTGGAAGGCTTCAATCAAACAAGTCAAGTCGATTCGTGATTACTTGGATTAGAGGCTAGAAAGTTATGCTCTCATCTGTATCATTCAGCCTGCGAAGACGCTGATGTTCTTCAAGGGCTGGATGATGGTTTTATTTTCACAGTAGAAGAAGGAAAACTATCGGATTTTGAGAGACTGCTTTTCAGCTGTCTTTTTCTATGAAGGAGTGCAGTAGGAGGGCAATTTTGCCGTCAAGCGATTGGACATTTGTACCTAAAATACTTCTATTTTAAGGTTATAATCTATTTTTTTGATGACAAATTGGGACGAAATTCCTTTACTCACTTAAAAGAAAGCGCTACCATATATGTAACGATAGCGAAAGAGGCGTATATGATTTCGAAAATGCACCAACTATTGGATATCCTCGAAACGAATCCAGATGTATATGCCTTATTTAGGCACTGTCCCTATGAACTTTTGCGGAAAATACGGGTCAGGAAGTTTACAGATGGTGAATTTGAGTTGGAACAAGGCGAAATCTATCAGTATATGTATATCATTGTTGATGGAAGAGCCAATGTGTACTCGGAATCGGAAAATGGGAAAAAATATTTTCTTTGTTGTAGTCAGTCTGGGGACTTGATTGGGGATATGGCATTACAACCACATATTCGTTGTGATAGAGAACAAGGGGGAAGATACGCCATATTACCCGGTGACCCACAGAGGGTGGACCGTGTAGCGGAATTTTTAGAAAATGTAGAATTCATAGCCTTTAATCGTGAACACAAAACCATGCGTGGAACCTATAAGGGCATTCCAGTGTTGGTCACTTCGACAGGGATGGGCGGTGCGTCAACTGGTATCGCGGTAGAAGAATTAGCGCGTATCGGTGTAGAATGTATGATTCGGATTGGCTCATGTGGTGCCTTGCAGCCGGAAATGCAAATGGGAGATTTGGTAATCTTGAACGGGGCTGTGCGTGATGAGGGAACGTCAAAATCCTATGTGGATTCGATTTTCCCAGCGGTTCCAGATCCGGATGTTTTATTTGCTTTACGAGGGGCCGCTATAAAGGAAGGATTTGCCTACCATGTCGGAATTGGTCGTAGTCACGATAGTTTTTATGTTGATAATGAACGGGATGTTGACCATTTTTGGTCGAAAAAAGGTGTGCTAGCAGGCGATATGGAAAGTGCAGCCCTATTTACCATTGGCAGTCTACGTGGGATTAAAACGGGTTCTATATTGAATACGGTAGCGCTCTACGATGGTAAATTAGAAGATGAAATCAATCAATATGTGTCTGGAGAAAATAGGGTGACACAGGGCGAGAAAAATGAAATTATTACGGCATTAGAAGCGATTGCTAGCTTAGAGGAACAAAGGAAAGGATAGAGTCATGGGGTGGAAAAATAATAATCCCTTGTCATTGAAGTTTAATACTGCAGCCTTGGTGCTGATTCCGGCAGGGGTTGGTATCAATTATATCGGAAAGTTGATTGCGGGGGTTCTCAAGTTACCACTGTGGCTGGATTCGATTGGGACCTGTTTATCCGCTTGTTTGGCAGGACCGATTGTAGGGGCTATCGTGGGGATCATGAACAACTTGATTTATGGCTTAACGGTGGATCCCATTTCTACAGTTTATGCCCTCACCAATGCAGCTTTAGGTATTGCAGTTGGTTTGTTGGCTTATTATGGTAGTATGAAGAATATCAGAGGAGCCTTGTTTACGGGGATTGTCGCTGGATTTGCAGCGGTCTTGGTATCTACGCCGCTAAATATGATTTTTTGGGGTGGTACTACAGGAAATCTATGGGGAGACTTAGTCTATGCCGGTCTCTTGTCTCAAAAATTCCCAGTCTGGTTTGCCTCATTTATGGATGAAGTAGTGGTAGATATTCCGGATAAAATTGTCGTATTATTACTTGTGCTCAGCTTGTATAAGAGCTTGCCAAAGAGCTTGCTATCACTTTATCAAAGCAATAGTGCGATTAAGAGTTTAGATTAAGGAGGTCTCCATGAAAACGATGAGTTTATATGAGGATAAGCAGTCATTTTTGAATAGCTTGTCTCCACTAACCAAGATGTGGTATGTGATTGCGATGATTCTGATGCCAATTATTGCAGGTGATTTGTGGGTATTTGGTCTTACGATTCTGGTCGGTGTTCTATTGCTAGGGCATTCTAAAGTGTTGAAGCAGACCTTGCCAATCCTGAGTGTATCTGGCTTTGTCATTTTGACAGTAGGCATTATCCAAGGCTTGTTTAGAAGTGGAAATGTTACGCCTGTTTTTCAACTAGGTCCAGTCATTTTTTATAAGGAAGGCTTGCTGTTTGCGGCAGAAATTGCCTTGAATGTCTGCAATATTATCTTGGCTTTCAGTGTTCTGATTTTAACGACAAAGTCGTCAGACATGATTGAAGAGCTGGTGAGAAAAGGTTTTTCACCTCGCATGGGCTATGTCTTTGTTTCCTTGTTCCAATTGATTCCGCAGATGACCAGCCGGATGGCAACCATCACGGATGCACAAAGAAGTCGTGGGATGGAAACGGAAGGTTCCATGTTGGTGCGGATAAAGGCCTTCTTGCCATTGGTGTCTCCAGTGATTATGAGTTCCTTTATTGATACCAAGGAACGGGCTATCGCCTTAGAGGTTCGAGGATTTAATTCTAAATCGAAAAAAACATTTATCAATCCACCCATTCGCTCACGATTTGACCGATTGATTCAAATTTGTTGCTTGATTGGGCTAGTCGCAGCAATTGTTTGGAGGGTTCTATAATGGCGCATATTAAAATTGAAAATCTAAAATACCAATACCCCTATGCCGAAAAGTTGGCCTTGGATAGCATTACCTGCGAGATTCAGCTAGGTGAGTTTATTGGTGTCATTGGCCGAAACGGTGCTGGAAAATCTACCTTCTGTCAGGCCTTGACAGGGCTGGTTCCGAATTTTTACCGCGGTTCTTATGGAGGTAAGGTTTGGATTGACCAAGCTGAAGTGAAAATGGTCGAGGTCGATGATTTGTGTCAAAAAATCGGCAGTGTATTCCAAAATCCCTTTAACCAAATTACCGGCTCAAAAGCGACCGTCTATGAAGAGATTGCCTTTGGTTTGGAAAATTTCGGCGTGCCAAAAGAAGAAATGGAGGCACGAATCGAGGAAAGCCTACGCTTGCTAGACATTGAAGAGTACCGCGACCGAGCTCCCTTTGATTTGTCAGGTGGGCAAATGCAGCGGATGGCCATCGCCAGTATTATGGCTATGAAACCGGAGGTCATTATTTTGGATGAGCCAACGTCGCAGTTGGACCCCCAAGGTAGCGAGGCCGTTTTCAAAGCCATTCAGTCTTTGAGTAAGCAAGGCATTACCGTAATCATGGTAGAGCACAAGATTGAAAAAATTGCAGCCTATAGTGACCGAGTGATGCTACTCGATCAGGGGAAATTGATTGCTATGGATACACCTCAGGCGGTTTTTTCTCGACCAGATTTGGAAGAATATGGAGTTGTGCCACCGACTTTCACCAGAATCTGCAAGCAACTTGGTTTGCAACTGCCAGGCAGTTCCTATTATCCTGTAACACTAGAAGAAGCGTGTCAGCTGTTGGCCAAGAATGGAGGTGAAGCACATGAATCAAATTAGCGTTAGTAACTTGGAATTTGCCTATCAGCCAGAGAAAAAAATCTTGAATGGACTGAATATCACTCTAGATGAGCGGTCAACTGCTATCATCGGTCAAAATGGTGCTGGAAAGACTACTTTTGTTAAGCTTTTAAAAGGTCTCAGTCGTCCAACGGCTGGAAAAATAATGTTGAATGGTCAAGATTTGAGTGAACAATCCGTAGCCAAAATCGCTAAAAGTATTGGGCTCATTTTTCAAAATCCAGATGACCAAATCTTCAAACATACAGTATTAGATGAAATTATGTTTGGACCGCTGCAAATGGGATTGAGCCATGCCCAAGCAGAAAAGGCTGCTAGGGATGCCATGTCTTTGCTTGGTTTAGACGGACTAGACAAGGTCAACCCTTATGACTTGGGCTTGTCGGATCGAAAAATGGTGTCGATTGCAGCCATTATTGCTATGGATACGCAGGTCGTGATTTTCGATGAACCAACGATTGCGCAAGATGATGCAGGAAAACAATTGATTCAGTCAGTGATTCACTTGTTGAGAGAGCAGGGAAAAATTGTCATTTCCATCTTGCACGACATGGATTTCGTAGCGGAAACATTTGAACGAGCCCTTGTCTTTGCGCAGGGCGATGTCTTGTTGGATGGAAGCGTGCGCGAGGTTTTCTCACAAAAGGATATTCTTGAAAAAGTCTATCTTTCTCAGCCAACTACGACACAATTATGCCAAGCCTTGGGCTATGACGAAGTTTTCCTCACTCCTGAAGAATTCATCGCCTACAAGCAAGAATAATGGTATGTTGAACAGTGAAAAGGCAAGTCTGCCCTTTTAGTGTGCGAAATAGAGAGATTAGTTGCTCAAATCGCTTGAAAAAATTGTGGATTGTGCTACAATGAAATGCAGAGACATGTCTAGCCTTGTCGAATGGTCGAGAGAGTGCCCGTTGCTGGGAGTGGCACCCATTCATGGACGGATACTACTCGGTATGATTTTATGCAAACATAAAAGGGTGGTCACCTTAGAACCAATAGAGGCACGGATTTTTTCGTGTAAACTAAGGTGGAACCACGCAGTCTGCGTCCTTTTTGAGGACGTGGACTTTTTGATTATCTTGTATAGCATTCGAGGAGTATCTTCGTGAGAAGGGCAATGAAGGATGTGTATATAGATCACCAACATGGATACAAAAGTAAAGGAGAACACTATGATTAACATTACGTTTCCAGATGGCGCAGTGCGCGAGTTTGAGTCTGGTGTAACAACTTTTGAGATTGCGCAGAGCATTTCAAATTCTTTGTCTAAAAAAGCTTTGGCTGGTAAATTCAATGGTCAGTTGATTGACACGACACGTGCTATCACTGAAGACGGTAGCATTGAGATTGTGACCCCTGACCACGAGGATGCTTTCGACGTCCTTCGTCACTCAGCTGCTCATCTTTTTGCCCAAGCCGCAAAACGCCTCTTCCCAAATCTTCACTTGGGTGTCGGTCCTGCTATTCAAGACGGTTTCTACTACGATACAGACAATGCTGAAGGCCAAATTTCAAACGAAGACCTTCCTCGTATTGAAGAAGAAATGAAGAAAATCGTCAAAGAAAACCACCCATGTATCCGCGAAGAAGTGAGCAAAGAAGAAGCTCTTGCAATCTTCAAAGATGACCCATACAAGGTGGAATTGATTTCTGAGCATGCGGATGACGCAGCTGGTTTGACTATCTACCGTCAAGGCGAGTTTGTGGACCTTTGTCGTGGCCCTCACGTGCCATCAACTGGTCGCATCCAAGTTTTCCATTTACTCAATGTGGCAGGTGCTTACTGGCGTGGTAATAGCGACAACAACATGATGCAACGTGTTTACGGGACAGCTTGGCTTGATAAAAAAGACCTCAAAGCCTACCTTCAAATGCGTGAAGAAGCTAAAGAGCGTGACCACCGTAAACTCGGTAAAGAGCTTGACCTTTTCATGATTTCACAAGAAGTTGGACAAGGTTTGCCATTCTGGTTGCCAAATGGTGCGACTATCCGTCGTACCCTTGAACGCTACATCACTGATAAAGAGTTGGCGTCAGGTTACCAACACGTTTACACACCACCAATGGCTTCTGTCGAGCTTTACAAGACATCAGGACACTGGGACCACTATCAAGAAGACATGTTCCCAACAATGGATATGGGAGACGGAGAAGAATTTGTCCTTCGTCCAATGAACTGCCCACACCACATTCAAGTCTACAAACACCATGTTCACTCCTACCGCGAATTGCCAATTCGTATCGCTGAAATCGGTATGATGCACCGCTATGAAAAATCAGGTGCCTTGACTGGTTTGCAACGTGTGCGTGAAATGTCTCTTAACGACGGTCACCTCTTTGTCACACCAGAGCAAATCAAGGATGAATTCCAAAAAGCCTTGCAGTTGATTATTGATGTTTACCATGATTTCAATTTGAATGATTATCGCTTCCGTCTGTCATACCGCGATCCTGAAGACAAGGAAAAATACTATGACAACGACGAGATGTGGGAAAATGCCCAAAGCATGTTAAAAGCTGCTCTTGATGAAATGGGTGCTGAATACTACGAAGCTGAAGGCGAAGCAGCCTTTTACGGACCAAAACTCGATATCCAAGTGAAAACTGCGCTTGGTAACGAAGAAACTCTCTCAACTATCCAGCTTGACTTCCTCTTACCAGAACGCTTTAACCTCTCTTACATCGGTGCAGATGGCGAAGAACACCGTCCAGTCATGATTCACCGTGGGGTTATCTCAACCATGGAACGCTTCACAGCTATCTTGATTGAGACCTATAAAGGTGCCTTCCCAACTTGGCTTGCGCCAACACAAGTCACTCTTATCCCCGTTTCAAATGAGATGCACACAGACTACGCTTGGGAAGTGGCAAAAGAGCTCCGTGATCGTGGTGTCCGTGCGGAAGTGGATGAGCGCAATGAAAAAATGCAGTACAAAATTCGTGCCAGCCAAACTCAAAAAGTCCCATACCAGCTCATCGTTGGCGACAAGGAAATGGCAGACAAATCCGTCAACGTTCGCAGATATGGCTCAAAAGAAACCCATACTGAAACCGTGGCAGACTTTGTCAACACCATCCTCGCTGACATCGACCGCAAATCACGTCCACAAGACTAATAGACATGAAAGAAGCTTGAAAGCTTCTTTTTTTGTTTCGGAAAAGATGACAAATGTCATATCATGTCATGACAAAAAGGGCTAATCAGATTAATGAGATTACTGTAAACTAAAGACAAAAGTTGAGAGAAGGAATTAATATGAAAAAAAGCTTAGTTTATGGTTTAGTGATGATCGTGCTGGGTGTTGGACTTGAGCATTGTACTCATTTTTTCACAAATGGCGGTGCGACTATCTTTTATGGGATGATTGGGATGCTTTATGGTTTGATTTACGGATTGCACCCTATATTAAAAGCATTATGTAGTGAGGAAAAATAAGATGAAGAAACCGATTATTTCAGTTGTTCATTTGAGCAAAACAATTAAAAATAAATCTATATTATCAGATATTTCAGTGGATATTTACAAAGGCGATTGTGTAGCCTTGATAGGCTCAAATGGCGCTGGAAAGACAACCTTTATGAATTGTCTCTTGGGTCGCTATCATGTGAGTTCAGGTCAAGTTAGTATAGAAGACCTCTCTCCTAGTCATCGCCGCTTACAAGGGGAAATTGCTCTGTTAAAGCAGGAGAATTGCCTTCCAAATAATCTTAAAGTAAAGGAATTATTAGAGTTTTTCAAAGAGATCGCCCACAATCCTTTATCAGATGAGGAGATTGATACTTACTTAGGATTTAGTGAGGCGCAAAAGCAACAGCTAGCAGAGCAGCTGTCAGGCGGTCAGAAGCGTCTGTTATCCTTTGTGATTTGTTTGATAGGCTGTCCAGATATTTTGTTCTTGGATGAGCCAACGGCAGGCATGGACACCTCGACGCGTAAACATTTTTGGAAAATCATTTCCCAATTAAAAGAAAAAAGTGTGACGATTATCTATTCTAGTCATTATATTGAAGAAGTAGAGCACACAGCAGATCGTATTTTGGTGTTGCACCAAGGACAGTTGTTACGGGATACAACTTCTTTTGCTATGAGAAATGAGGAACAGGAAAAACAAGTCACCTTATCAAGTGAGTGGTTAAGCCATGTCGAGACTTTAGAGGATGTCTATGATGTCCTTTTAAAAGGAGAGATAGTACAGTTTAAAACTAAAGAAATTGACAAGGTTTGGCAGCTATTGCAAACAGCTGGTTGCCGTATATCAGATATAGAAGTTCAAAACAAGACCTTACTTGATAGTCTTTTTGATAGTACAAAGGAGGATAATAATGCTAGCTTTACTAAAAATTGAATGGATTAAAACTTGGAGAGAGTGGCCAACTTTTATCATGGCTATCGGAATGCCCGTTGGTTTTTTCTTATTCTACTCAGGAATGACCATGTTTTCTGATCCCGTCCAGCAAAAGGCGTTTATCCAATCCTATATGTTGACCATGACTGCCTTTTCCATGTCTAGTTTTGGCTTTTTCTCCTTCCCTTTCATGCTAGTGGAAGATAGAACCAATCACTGGTTAGCTTATTTAGAGCATTCTCCTATAGCTATATGGCAATATTATGCTTCTAAGGTCTGTCGCGTCTTGTTGTATTTTGCATGCTCCATTATGGTAACATTCCTATTTGGTGCTCTTTTCCGAGGTGTTCATCTGTCACTTGAGCGTTGGTTAGGGTCTATTGCCCTACTCTTAGTATCTAGCTTGATTTTCTTGGCTTTTGGTCTTCTCATTTCACAAATCAAATCTCAGCAAGTTATGTCTATCGTGGCTAATATTGCTTTTCTAGGCTTAGCTATTATTGGTGGGTCATGGATGCCGATAGAGACATTTCCTGGTTGGCTTCAGTCTATTTCAAAATGGACGCCACTTTATCATGTCAATCAATTCGTTGTTCAGTTTGCACAAAATGGTAGCTTTCTATGGAAATCCTTCGCGAGTGTTATAGCCTATGCTATAATAATAGCAGGACTTGCCTTGTGGATAAAAGGCAAAACGGAGGTTAAGTGATGTTTCGTTCCTTTCAAAAAATGGATCCACTTTATTATGCAGGCTTGATTTTCATGATTTTTCCTTTGGGTGGTATTGTTTGGTTTGGTTACCCTACTTGGACGCTTATTCCATCTTTGCTCTTTGCTACAGCCTATTTAGCTATTATTCATATCAAGAATAACTATCCAAAAACGATTGCCTGTCTTTGGACTTACTTATTAGCTTATATCGTCTATATGTCTTGCTTCATTGAAGGCTCCATGATGTGGTTTTTCTTCTATATGATAAACCTTTTGGTGTGGCGATTTGGAGATGGGTTAAAGAGCTATCGCTTTATCTCATTTTTGCTTGCCCTTACTATTGTCGCTATTACTGGGATAATCTGGGCTAGCGATCCAGGATCGCGTATTCTGGTCATCATCATCCCCATCTTTCTTTTAGTCATGTTTTATACCCAATATAAAAGTCAACTAGAAGAAGAGCTGAGGCGGGATATTTACCGGAAAAATGAGACCATCAATCTGCTTGCTGCCGAAAATGAGCGCAATCGTATCGGGCGTGATCTTCATGATACCTTGGGACATACCTTTGCCATGATGACCTTAAAGACTGAGCTTGCCCTGAAACAATTGGACAAGGAAGACTATGGGGCTGTCCGCAATGAATTACAAGACCTCAATCAGATCAGTCATGAATCGATGAAAGAGGTTCGTCAGTTGATCCATCATCTCAAGTATCGGACCTTAGCAGAAGAATTGGCTACAATTAAGGAAATGTTTGATCTGTCAGATATTGATCTATCTGTAGAGAATCAACTTCAAGAAAATCACTTATCTCCGGTTCTTTCCTCGAGTATTACCATGATTTTACGGGAGTTGACGACCAATATTATCAAGCATGCAGCAGCAAAAACCTGTCATATTCGCTTGAGTCAGTCTGATAAGATTCGAATTGAAGTAGAAGATGATGGTCGTGGCTTTGCCAACATAACGGGAGAAGAATTGCAGTCTATCAAGGAAAGACTGCATCTGGTTAAGGGAGAGGTGAGTGTGCTATCAACTGCTCATCCAACGATTGTTTGCGTGACCATAGAAGAAGGAGGTCAGTTATGAGACTTTTGGTTGCAGAGGATCAATCCATGCTTCGTGATGCCATGTGTCAGCTGTTGTTGATGGAAGAGGATGTGGACACGATTGTTCAAGCCTCAACTGGGTTAGAAGCCATTTCTTTATTGCAAACACATGAGATTGATGTAGCTATTTTAGACATTGAAATGCCTCAAAAAACAGGTTTAGATGTTCTTGAGTGGATAAAAACTAACACGTCCATTAAAGTGATTATAGTGACCACATTTAAGCGTGTTGGTTATTTTGAACAGGCGCTAAAAGCTGGTGTAGATGCTTATGTCCTTAAAGATCGCTCAATTGCTGAGTTGATGACAACGATTCACACCGTGTTGGCCGGTAAAAAAGAATATTCGCCAGAATTGATGGAGACAATTATCGGACAGGATAATCCTTTAAGTACACAAGAAACAAAAATCTTACAACTGATTGCACAAGGAAAATCAAGTAAGAGCATTGCAGATACTCTTTTTCTGTCAAACGGGACGGTTCGCAATTACACCTCTTCTATTTTTAATAAATTAGGGGTAACGAATCGTGTGGAAGCAGTTGCTAAAGTGCAGGAAAGGGGTTGGTTATAAATAAAAGAAGCTTTCGGGCTTCTTTTTCTAATTTCTTAAGAAAACGTTTGCATATAGACTGCTAACTTGTTATAATGAGATTCATTAAGACTTGATCATGGGAGATAGGGAGGGCGATTCGTATGGCAATGATCCATGTATCGCATGTGCAAAAGAATTTTAAGAAGACAATCAAAGAACCTGGTTTACTAGGAGCTATGAAATCCTTGGTGAAGCCAGAGTATCAGATCTTTGAAGCCGTGAAAGACCTTAGTTTTGATGTGCCTAAAGGGCAAATCATGGGCTTTATCGGGGCAAATGGTGCGGGCAAATCAACCACTATCAAGATGTTGACAGGCATTCTGACACCGAGTTCAGGTCTTTGCCAAATCAACGGTAAAATTCCCCAGGAAAATCGCCAAGACTATGTTAAGGATATTGGTGTAGTGTTTGGTCAGCGAACGCAGTTGTGGTGGGACTTGGCCTTGCAAGAGACCTATACCGTCTTGAAAGAAATTTACCAGGTGCCTGAGAAGGAATTTAGAAAACGGATGGATTTTTTAAATGAAACACTGGAATTAAACGAATTTATCAAGGATCCTGTTCGGACCTTGTCTCTTGGTCAACGGATGCGGGCAGATATTGCAGCCTCTCTGCTTCATCAGCCCAAGGTTTTGTTTCTCGATGAGCCGACCATTGGCCTTGACGTGGCTGTGAAAGACAATATCAGAAAGGCTATTTCTCAGATTAACAAAGAGGAAGAAACGACGATCATTTTGACCACTCATGACTTGAGCGATATTGAAAATCTGTGTGATCGGATTTTTATGATTGATAAGGGGCAAGAGATTTTTGACGGAACTGTTGACCAATTAAAGACAACGTTTGGGAAAATGCATACGCTGGAATTTGACTTGGCACCAGGACAAGCGCAGAAAAAACTATCCTACGAAGGCTTGACGGATATCGTTGTGAAGCAAGACAGCAATCATTTGACAGTGCAGTACGACACCACGCGCTATCAGACGGCAGACCTCATTCAAAAAACGATGGCTCAGCTTCATATCAGAGACGTGGCTATCAAGGAGGCGGATATGGAGGACATTATCCGACGCTTTTATCGAAAGGAGTTGTAAGATGAAGACCTTTTGGTATCGTTATCGCCCTTTTGTGCGAGCAGGCATTCAGGAAATGATTACCTATCGGGTCAATTTTTTCCTCTATCGCTTGGGAGATGTGATTGGTGCATTTGTCGCTTTTTACCTGTGGAAGGCTGTTTTTGACTCGTCAGCCAATCCAGTGCTACATGACTTTACCCTATCGGACATGACTTTCTATATCATTATCGGCTTTCTGACCAATCTCTTAACCAAGTCAGATGCCTCTTTTATGATTGGAGATGAGGTTAAAGATGGGTCCATTGTCATGCGCTTGCTGCGGCCTGTTCATTTTGCCATGTCTTATCTATTTACAGAGTTAGGTTTTAAGGTCATGGTCTTTTTATCCGTCGGCTTGCCATTTTTACTGGGTGTGGGAATTCTACAGATTTATCAAGGTCAGAGTGTATTTCAGGTGCTAGCGCACTTGCTGGTGTATTTGATCAGTCTTATCATGGCTTATCTGATGAACTTTTATTTCAATATCTGCTTTGGTTTTACGGCTTTTGTTTTTAAAAATCTTTGGGGTTCCAATTTATTGAAAAATTCAGTGGTGGCATTTTTGTCAGGAAGCTTGATTCCACTGGCTTTTTTCCCAAGTTTGGTGAGTAAAATATTGTCCTTTTTGCCATTTTCATCGCTGGTTTACGCCCCGGTTATGATGTTTATCGGCAAGTACAATGCTCACGAGACGCTTGGTGCCTTGGGTTTACAATTATTCTGGTTGGTCTTTTTTATCGGCTTGTCTCAATTGGTTTGGCGAGCTGTTCAGGGGCACTTGACCGTGCAAGGAGGGTGAGATGAGACGTTTAGGACGCTTACATGCTTTGTTTATCAAGCAATACCTCAAGCAGCTGATGGAGTACAAGGTTGACTTTATCATTGGTGTCTTGGGTGTCTTTTTGACGCAGGGACTCAATATTCTCTTTTTGAGGGTGCTCTTTGCCCATATTCCCAATTTGCAAGGATGGAGCTTCGGTCAGATTGCTTTTATTTATGGTTATTCTTTGTTGCCAAAAGGGATTGACCACCTTTTCTTTGATAATTTATGGGCTGTGGGTCAGCGTTTGGTTCGAAAAGGAGAGTTTGATAAATACTTAACTCGCCCGCTAAATCCTCTATTTCATGTCCTGGTGGAAACCTTTCAGGTGGATGCTTTGGGAGAATTGCTCGTCGGGATTCTTCTATTAGTGACGAGTGCTTCTAGCATGGATTGGACTGCTAGCAAGGTCCTCTTATTTGTAGTAACATTGCCATTTGCGACAGCTATTTATACGGCTTTGAAGATTGCGACGGCTAGTATTTCTTTTTGGACCAAGCAGTCGGGTGCGGTGACTTATATTTTCTACATGTTTAATGATTTCGCCAAGTACCCTCTTGCTATTTACCATTCTTTTTTACGCTATGTCATCAGCTTTGTCCTGCCCTTTGCCTTTACAGCCTACTATCCAGCAGCTTATTTTCTGACGGGAGAAGCAGGGCTCTTTCGTTTGGGAGGCTTGGTCATGGCGGCAGTGATTTGCTTGACCTTGTCCATTGCCCTGTGGAATAAAGGTTTGTCTGCCTATGAAAGTGCTGGTTCTTGATATGGAAAAAATCTGGCAAATAGACAATGGTCAACTTTCTCAGGAAAGCTTTACCTAGGTCAGGAAAAAAGGTCTCTCCTGTGTTATAATAAAAAAGAATTTCCAGAAAGAGGTCTTGAAAGTGACGAAAAAGAAACCAGCAGCCAATAAGTTGTGCAATCATATCCCAAGAAGACTCTATATTTTGTTTTCCGTAGTGGTTCTCTTGTTTACAACCTTGATTGCTCGATTAGCCTATATGCAGATTGTTAATCAGGATTTTTATACTAATAAACTGGCGAAAGCTAGCAAGAAAACCATTACCACGAGTTCTGTTCGAGGACAGATTTACGATGCCAAGGGTGTAGCGCTAGTGGACAATCAGGTGGAGCAAGTGGTGGCCTTTACGCGGTCCAATACTATGACAGCGGGTCAGATTAAAAAAATCGCGCAAAGTTTAATCAGCTATGTGACGGTAACCAATGTCTCTAACTCAGAGCGGGACCGTGCAGATTATTACTTGGCGGATGCAGAAACCTATCGAGATGTGGTGTCCAAGCTTCCTAAGAAGAAAAAATTTGATACAGTGGGTAACTACCTCAATGAGTCAACCATTTATGCCAATGCCGTTGCGAGTTTGAAGCCAGAGCAGTTAAATTTTTCTGAAGATGAAAATAAGGTCATCGAACTCTTTTCTCAAATGAATGCGGCTGGTTATTTTGAAACGGTGCACTTGGTGACGGAGCCCTTGACAGCCGAGCAGATTGCCCTCATTGCTGCCAATGAAAAAAATCTATCGGGTATTTCAACAACTAGCAACTGGAACCGGGTGATCAAAGATACATCCTTGGCTTCTATCATCGGGACAGTGACGACTGAGCAGGCAGGATTGCCTCAGGAAGATGCAGCTGAATACCTGAAAAAAGGCTATGCCCTCAATGACCGTGTCGGAACAGCTTACCTAGAAAAGCAATACGAAGAAGTCTTGCAAGGTAAGCACCAAATTCAAGATATTTTATTGGACAAAAATGGAAAAGTAGACCAAATCAAAACCATCCAGGAGGGACAAAAAGGCAATAACATTAAGTTAACGCTGGACTTGAAATTCCAGGATGGGGTCAATGCGATTCTGAAAAGACATTTTGACGCGGAATTGTCGACAGGCAGTGCCCGTTATTCCAACGGTGTCTATGCCGTTGTCCTAAAGCCAAATACGGGCGATGTCTTGGCTATGGCAGGCTACAAGCACGACATAAAGACCAATGAAGTCTCGGAAGATGCACTTGGAACCATTGCCAATGTCTTTGTCCCCGGTTCGATTGTCAAAGGGGCAACCATTGCATCAGGATGGGAAAATGGTGTCATCACGGGGAATCAAGTTCTGACAGACCAGCCAATTCAGTTTGCAGGTTCAACACCGATTAACTCTTGGTTTACAGCTTATGGCAATCAAAACATTACAGCTGTTCAAGCCCTGCAATATTCATCCAATACCTATATGGTGCAATTGGCACTTAAAATGGCCGGTCAGCCCTATGCTTATGGTATGACCTTGGCGGAAAATGACCAAACGACAGAAGCCATGAAGAAATTGCGGGCGACCTTCAAAGAATTTGGGCTAGGTGCGTCTACAGGTATCGACTTACCAAATGAGTCAATAGGTATCGCTCCAGAAGAATTCAGCATTTCCAATTATCTTACCAATGCATTCGGTCAGTTTGACAACTATACTCCGATGCAAATGGCCCAGTATGCAGCGACAGTTGCCAATGATGGCAAACGGATTGCCCCGCATTTGGTGCAAGGAGTCTATGACAACAAAGAAGACGGTAGCCTTGGCAATCAGATCTCTACGGTAACTGGTAAAGAGCTCAATCAGGTCGGAATTTCGGCGGAAGATATGGCGATTATTAAGGAAGGTTTCTATCAAGTTGTTAACGGAACAAGTGGTTTTACAACAGGTCGAGCGATTGCAAATGGAGCCGCTGTTACTATCAGTGCCAAGACTGGTACTGCCGAAACCTTTGTCACTGACGTAAACGGACAAGTTTTAGATGCGGTCAATACAAACATCGTAGCCTATGCACCAAGTGACAATCCTAAGATTGCAGTTTCAGTTGTTTTGCCAAATCTGACAGACCTCAACTCTGCGACTAGTAAAGCTATCGTAACAGAAATCGTCAATCTCTATCACTCACTCTATAAAAATTAAGGAAAACTATGCTCTACCCAACCCCTATTGCCAAGCTGATTGACTCTTATTCGAAGTTGCCCGGCATTGGTATCAAAACGGCGACACGTCTAGCATTTTATACCATTGGTATGGAGGACGATGTGGTCAATGAATTTGCCAAAAATCTCCTAGCTGCCAAGCGGGAATTGTCCTATTGTTCGATTTGTGGAAATTTAACGGACCAAGACCCATGCGGTATTTGCCAAGACCAGACACGCGATTCGTCTAAGATTTTGGTCGTTGAAGATAGCCGGGATGTGTCGGCTATGGAAAATATCCAGGAATACCGAGGTCGATACCATGTCTTGCATGGCTTGATTTCCCCCATGAATGGAGTCGGACCAGACGACATCAATCTCAAGACGCTCATTACCCGTCTCATGGATGGTCAAGTAGATGAAGTCATCATTGCAACCAACGCGACTGCAGATGGTGAAGCGACAGCCATGTACATCTCGCGAGTACTGAAACCAGCTGGCATCAAGGTCACTCGCTTGGCGCGTGGTCTAGCTGTCGGAGCGGACATCGAATACGCAGACGAAGTGACCCTACTTCGCGCCATCGAAAATCGTACAGAATTGTAGGGCCCTGGGACAAAAGTCCAGGGTTTTTAAAAGTTTTTAGTTTAATAATTTGGCGCAGAGGTTGACTGAATGTTCTCATTACTAGCTACGCAAGCAATTTCGAATATTTGTGGCTAACTCTGTTCGCTGTATTTCCAACCACTAAAGATCTACTAGACCTTTAGTGCTAATCAACTGTGCGGAGGTGGAACGACAAAATCGATTTCTACGAAATCACGATTTTTGTTCCACTCTCTTTTCTAGTGCTCTAGGTCAAATTAGTGTATAATAGAAATGAATTTTATAGAAAAGAGAAACTCATGTCAAAACAAACTCTAGTGCTGCTATACGGTGGACGTTCTGCTGAGCGAGAAGTTTCTGTCCTTTCAGCAGAGAGCGTCATGCGCGCCGTAAACTATGAAAAATTCTTTGTGAAAACCTACTTTATCACGCAGACTGGTGACTTTATTAAGACCCAAGAATTTGCAAGTTGCCCAAGTGCGGATGAAAAACTCATGACCAATGCTTCTATTGTTTTGAGTCAAAAAATCAAACCAAGTGATATTTATGAAGAAGGAGCAGTTGTCTTTCCAGTTCTTCATGGACCTATGGGAGAAGACGGCTCAATCCAAGGATTCCTTGAAGTCTTGAAAATGCCCTATGTTGGGACCAATATTCTGTCTTCGAGTGTAGCCATGGATAAGATTACCACCAAGCACGTATTGGAGTCAGCTGGTGTCCCACAAGTAGCCTATACGGTCTATGTAGAAGGTGCAGACCTAGAGGCGGTTATTGCGGAAACATTGGAAAAATTAAGCTTCCCAATCTTCGTCAAACCAGCCAATATGGGCTCTTCAGTTGGTATTTCACGCGCTACATCAGAAGCTGAATTGCGTGATGCTATTGACCTTGCCCTCAAATACGACAGCCGCATTCTCATTGAACAAGGAGTGACGGCCCGCGAGATTGAGGTGGGAATTTTGGGAAATTCAGACGTCAAGACAACAGAAGCCGGCGAAGTGGTCAAGGATGTTGCCTTCTACGATTACCAAGCTAAGTACATTGACAACAAAATCACCATGGATATTCCTGCCAAGATTGACAGCAAAATCATGGACCAAATGCGTGACTACGCAGCAAGCGCCTTTCGTGCCATTGGTGGATGCGGTCTTTCTCGCTGTGACTTTTTCTTGACAGAAGACGGTCAGGTCTACCTCAACGAGCTTAATACCATGCCAGGATTTACCCAGTGGTCGATGTACCCACTTCTTTGGGAAAATATGGGTCTTGCCTATCCTGACTTAATTGAAAAATTAGTTGATTTGGCGCAAGAAATGTTTGAAAAACGTGAAAGCCATTTGATTTAAAAGGTTGGAATACAATCGGGTCTGGACGAATGTCCAGACTTTTTGGAGAAATAGAATGAAGTTAAGTTTACATGAAGTGGCAGAGGTTGTCGGTGCTCGCAATGATGTGACGGCCTTTCCAGATGTTGCCTTGGGAAATATTGAGTTTGATAGCCGCAAGATTCAGGTTGGAGACATTTTTCTTCCGCTGAGAGGCGAGCGTGACGGGCATGATTTTATTGATACTGCCTTTGAAAATGGTGCGGTAGCAACTCTCTCAGAAGTTGACTTGGGCGACCGTCCGCATATCTTGGTCTATGATTGCTTGAAATCCTTGCAAAAGCTAGCCAAATATTACTTGGAAAAAATGCCAGCAAAAGTCATTGCTGTGACGGGTTCAAACGGGAAAACAACCACCAAGGATATGATTTTTGATATCTTGTCCACCACTTATCCAACCTACAAGACGCAGGGAAATTACAACAATGAAATCGGCCTTCCTTATACAGCCCTCCATATGCCTGAGGATACAGAGATGTTGGTGTTGGAGATGGGGCAAGACCATTTGGGAGATATTCATCTCTTGTCAACTATTGCCAAGCCAGCCATCGGAGTCGTGACCTTGATTGGAGAGGCGCACTTGGAATTTTTCGGTACTCGCAACAAGATTGCACAGGGAAAACTTCAAATCGCGGACGGGATGCCACAAGATGGCCTGTTGGTGGCGCCAGCTGATACCATTGTGGATGCCTTTCTACCTAAGCAGCAAGAGGTGGTGCGTTTTGGTGAAGGTGCTGCGCTAGTAGTAAGCGACTTGGTGGAGTACAAGGATCATTTGACATTCAAGACCAATTTCTTGGAAAATGAAATCTATCTTCCGGTAACGGGCAAGTACAATGCGATCAATGCTATGGTAGCAGCCTATGTTGGTCAACAATTGGGCGTTGCGGACCAAGACATTTACCAAGCTCTGGCTCATTTGCAATTGACAAAAAATCGGACGGAGTGGAAAAAGGCGCATAATGGGGCTGATATTTTGTCGGATGTCTACAATGCCAATCCAACAGCCATGAAATTGATTTTGGAGACATTTTCGAGCATTCCTGCCAATGAAGGCGGAAAGAAAATCGCTGTTTTGGCGGATATGAAAGAATTGGGCAAGCAGTCTGTTGCCCTTCATAATCAGATTGTCATGAGTCTCAGCCCAGAAGCTTTGGATACGGTGATTTTTTACGGACAAGATATTGAACACTTGGCTCAATTGTCTAGTCAGATGTTTCCAATTGGCAAGGTTTATTTCTTCAAGAAGAATGACCAAGAAGACCAATTCGAAGAGCTCTACAAGCAGATTAAATCTGTCTTGCAACCGCAGGACCAAATCCTTCTTAAGGGTAGCAACTCTATGAAATTAGGAGAGATTGTCGCTCGTTTAGAACAAGAATAGAGACATTACAGAGCCTGATTCCCCTTACAAAAAGGGAGTCAGTTTTTTTTAAAACTTATGGTATTAATGAGGACAAGAAAGCGGGATACTTGTTCAAAAACTATAAAAACCAGGAGGCTATCATGGAAGAAGACATTCGTGCATTTGAAGCCATTTTAAACGAATCCACACAGATTATTGAGGAGCTGGAGCGGGTCCTTGATCAATTTGAGGCCAATCGGAGTCAGTATCAGAAATTAAAGGATTTTTATGGAAGTGAAGCTTACTTTAAAGCGGTGGAACTATTAAATCAGACGGACCAATTTTCGGATATTCCTTGCGGTGTCTTATCAGAGGATGCTGTTTTCAATCTGATAGGGGACCATTATGCCAGTTCCATTCGAATGTTGGAGCTTGCGATGACTTATTTGAAAGAACATTGATGGCGAAATGACCAAAGAGGATGAAAAGACGACAAGAGAGGCTTGGAGGCTTTTTTAACCGATCGTGGTTACCATGTGTTGACCGCCAAGGATGGTGAGGAAGCCATTGAGAAATTTGGCCAGGCCTCGCTGGCTATTTTGGACATTATGATGCCCAAGAAAGATGGTTTGGAAGTCTTGAATACCATTCGTCAGGTGAGTCAGATGCCGGTCTTGATGTTGACGGCTTTGACAGATGAGCACGTTCAGTTTACGTCCTTTGACGAGCTGGCTGATGACTTTATCGAAAAACCATTTTCCTTGTTGATACTCCTGAAGCAGGTGGAGGATTTATTACGCCGCTGTGAAACGCCGGATAGACAGCTGTGGCAATATAAGGAAGCTAGTGTTGATTTCGATTCTTTTCAGGCTTATTATGCCGGGGATGCGGTCTCTCTGACGACAAAGGAAATTCAGCTCTTGCATTACCTGGTGGACCATCCGCGGATGGTCTTGAGCCGTGACCAAATCTTGTCGGCTATCTGGGATGATTTTGAGGCGTCATACGAGCGCGTGATTGATATCTACATCAAGAATTTGCG
This sequence comes from Streptococcus gallinaceus, assembly GCF_040545695.1. Classification (NCBI taxonomy): domain Bacteria; kingdom Bacillati; phylum Bacillota; class Bacilli; order Lactobacillales; family Streptococcaceae; genus Streptococcus; species Streptococcus gallinaceus. Next base: position 159,634 of record NZ_JBEPMK010000001.1, read on the forward strand.
AAAAAATTGCATCTAGACTGTTTGAAGACGGTGAAAGGAGTGGGCTATCGCTATGACCAAGCTTAAGCTATTTCCGAAGATATTCATGTCCACCCTCTTACTATTCATGTGCTTGATCGCCATCATTCATACGGGAATTTTTTACCTGATGCCAAGAATTTACTCGGATATGAAAGAGGCTGAGAGTGTCCGGAGAATTGATGATTTGGCAGCTAGACTGGACGGCCAATCCAAGGAAGTCATGATGAAGATTGCAGAGACCTACACGCAAAAGCATGTGGTCAATGTGATGCTTGAGATGGACAAGGAAGAGTACTATTTTGGCAATACAACCGTCATTGATATTGGAAATTCAGAAGAGGTCAAGAGTGACTTGAAGATTGCTCTGCCTCAGTCCTATCAGCAGTCGGAATATGTGATTTCAAAAATCCGTAAGATAAAAAATGCCATGGGGCAATCTGTGACCCTGCAGCTGATGATAGATGTGACGTCCATTAAAGAGGCGCGACAGGCCACTATCCGCAGTCTGCCCTACACCTTGGTATTTTCTATTATCTGTTCGCTGATTTTTTCCTACATCTATAATCGGTTGACCGTTCGCCCTATCCGTAAGATGGTTGCGGTGACGGATGAGATGACCCATCTCAATCGCTCGGAACGTTACCCTGTGAAGGGGCAGGATGAGTTTAATATGTTGGGGCAACATATTAATGAATTGTATGAAAGTTTGTTGGCAACTATTGACTCATTGGCAGAGGAAAACGAGTATATTATCCAATTGGAGGAAGAGCGGATTACCTTCTTGCGGGCAGCTTCGCATGAGTTGAAGACGCCTCTGACCAGTCTTCGTTTGGTCATTGAAAATATGGTGCTCAATGTCGGCCCCTATAAAGACCGTGATAAATATTTGAACGAGTCCTTGCTGGAAAAAGTCTTCTCCAATCTCTTATCCAATGCAGTGCATGTTACACCCGATGGTGGGAAGATTAGCCTTTCCTTGATTGATGGGAGATTATCCGTTAAAAATCAATGCCCACCCATTCCTCCCGAAAATCTGCGCAAGGTCTTTGAACCGCTTTATCGCTTGGAGCAAAGTCGAAATTCCGAATTTGGTGGTTCGGGCATGGGCCTCTATATTGTCAAATTTTTCCTTGGGAAGAAGGGCTATGCCTTTGATTTTCAACCTTATGAAGAGGGAGTGGATTTCTGGATTCAATTTTAATAGATTTGAAAAAACTGGGACTCAATCCTTGGCTCTTGATTTTTAATAATTTTAGCAGTTTGACGCAGTGGTTGACTGAATGCTCTCATTCCTTGCTGCGCAAGCAATTTCGAATATTTGAGGCTAACTTTGTTAGCCCTATCTCCAACCTTCAAAAGTTCCCCGAACCTTTGAAGCTAGTCAACTGTGCGGAGGTGAGACAAAATCGATTTCTACGAAATCACGATTTTTGTCCCACTCTCTTTTTTGTATTTCACATAGGTTTCACATTGGTCTTGTAAACTAGGAGCATATCAAAGGAGGAATCTTATTACGAAACGTCATTATCAAACGGGAGTTGTTTTCCTTGCGGCATGTGCCTTGTTGGCAGCTTGTGGGTAAAAGTCACAAAAACATTCTATGTCAGATCAACAACCAAAACAAAGTATGTCTGCTAAGGAAGCAGCGGATGCAGCAAAAGGAACTGCAAAAGAGCCAACTGAAGAAGAAATCAAAAAAATGGCAGAAGCACAAGGTATGGTGGATGTGACATCATACAAACTACAAAAAATTGAAGAATACGGTCAAAAGATTGAAGTCGGTGGAAAGAAAATGAACGTCTATGTGGCTGGTAAAGGTACGATTCCGTTGGTTGTATTCCCAGGTTTGGGTGAAATATCTGCTCGCTGGTCTTATAAGAATTTGCTCGATCGCTTGGGTGACAAGTACAAATTGAATGTGGTAGAACCACTTGGTTATGGCCTCAGTGACCAGACAGATAGCCCACGTACGGTGGAAAATACAAGTAAAGAAATCCATACAGCCTTAAGCAAACTTGGCTTGAAAGATTACCATATCCTTGCCCACTCAATGGGTGGTATGTATGCCCTTCAATATGTTAATGACTACCGCAACGAAGTCGCAAGCTTTATCGGTATGGACACCAGCACATCAGGTATAGAAGGCGATAAAGGTGGACAAATCGCAAATCGGAAGCAAACATGGGTACAACGTATCCCAGATGTGGACAAGCATGTCAATGAACAGTACTTCTCACTCGGGCATACCGTTGGGAATAACCCAACTTTGAAAGATGAAGAAAAACGCACCAAAAAATCTAAAAAGCATGACTGGCAAGCAGTTCCCAGAAGGATTCAAAGCCAAATACTTCCTTGCCTCAGAAGTGTCGAAGATATCAAGGCGCGACAAGAAATTTTCCCTAAAATGAAATCATGGGAAGAGCAACATACAGACTTGTCTAAAAATAAAGCAGATGCCTCAACAGAAGTCTTGGAAGGCTCACACCTTAACCTTACCCAATACGAATTACAAAGAACGATTGGCTTTCTCCAGAAACAAAAGCGCAAGCCATCAAGAAATTGGATGCTATGAAGCTGTTAATTGGCTATCCTGATGATTACTCTAATCTCTATCGAGACTACCAATTTGATAGTAAGGCTAGTTCTTTGAAAATAACTATCGCTACAAATACCTGTCTCAAAAACGAAATTTTGAAGGATTTAACCAACCACATCAACGTGATGAGTGGAAGATGAGTGCCAATGCGGTCAATGCCTATTATGATCCAAATGCCAATGCCATCGTCTTTCCAGCAGCTATTCTTCAGGCACCATTTTACGATAAAAACTAATCCATCAGCCAAAATTATGGCGCTATCGGGGGTATTATCGGACACGAGATTTCCTATTCCTTTGACATCAACGGGATGAAGTTTGACGAAAACGGCAATCTCCACAACTGGTGGACGGAAAAAGATTTGGCTAATTATAAAGAAAAAGCCAAGGCTATGGTTGCTCAGTGGGATGGTCTAAAAGTCACTGGTGGTAAGGTCAATGGTCAACAAACCTTGGCTGAGAACATCTCTGATAATGGTGGTGTCATGGTGGCACTGGAAGCCTTGAAGACAGAAGCAAATCTAAATTACAAAGAGTTCTTCCAATCTTGGGCAGCTGTATGGCGCCAAAAAGCGACCAAAGAATTTAGTCAGTTTTCAGTGCAGTCAGATGCGCACTCGCCTTATGAACTACGTGCCAATATCCCTGTTCGCAATTTCAAGGAATTTATGATGCCTTTGGTGTTAAAAAAGGGGACAAGATGTACATGGCACCAGAAAAACGCCTGACTATCTAGTAAGCAGTAGAGTCATGCTAAACTCGCCCTTCTAATAATTGTTCAATAAAAGAAGTCAACTTAAATTGAGTAATTTTTGTTATAATAATATGAATACCTTCATAAATGAAAGTTGAGCCATGTATCCATTTTTCTCACCTGTCCGTACAGGACTCCCTTATCTCCCACTAACACTACAAGTTTTGTCTCTTATTTTACTTATCTTGATAGGTTACGGAGTACACATATGGGGGCAGAAGACAAGTTTTAAATTATTTTGGCGCATCAGTATGATGGTGCAATTAGCAGTAGTCTATACTTGGTTTGTCTGGGCCAGTCTTCCTTTGTCTGAATTACTGCCGCTTTATCACTGTCGGATGGCCATGTTTATCCTATTGTTTTCACCAAAAGGGCGATTTAAAGATTACTTTGCGCTAATTGGGGTTATCGGCTCAATCTTGGCCATGCTTGTACCTGCACTTTATCCGCATCGACTATTGCACCTGACCAATGTTTTCTTTTTCACAGGTCATTTTGGATTATTTGCATTGAGTCTCATGCATCTGAAAACGAGTGATACCGTTGAAGAGATAGACCTGGTCTGGCTGGGACGAATGACAATTTCCTTGAATAGTTTTTTACTGCTTGTCAATCTTTTGACCGATGGAAATTACGGATTCTTGGCGGATACTCCCATTTTACATACGAAAAATGTACTCTTGAACTTGCTATTGGTGAGTGGAGTGTTTATGCTATTACTGACACCGACAGTGGCTCTCTTTCAGAGAAGTTCCTACCGCTCTCAGCTGGTAACGATTGATAAAAAGCCCTAGATTGGGTATAATAATAGAGTTAGAGAACTAGCTCTGCTTTTTTTACGCTGTAGGAGTAAACCAATGTAAAAATCGAGATTAGAATACAGATAGAAAATTGTTGAAAAAGGAAAGAATATGACATTACAAGACGAAATTAAAAAACGCCGTACCTTTGCCATTATCTCTCACCCGGATGCTGGTAAAACGACGATTACAGAGCAATTGCTCTACTTTGGTGGGGAAATCCGTGAAGCTGGGACTGTCAAAGGGAAAAAGACTGGTAACTTTGCCAAGTCTGACTGGATGGATATTGAAAAACAACGTGGTATCTCTGTAACCTCATCTGTTATGCAGTTTGACTATGCTGGAAAACGTGTGAATATCTTGGACACACCAGGGCACGAGGACTTCTCAGAAGATACTTACCGCACACTTATGGCGGTGGATGCGGCTGTCATGGTTGTGGACTCTGCAAAAGGTATCGAGGCACAAACTAAAAAACTCTTTGAAGTTGTCAAACACCGCAACATCCCAATCTTTACATTTATCAATAAATTGGACCGTGACGGACGTGAGCCGCTTGATTTGTTAGAAGAATTGGAAGAAGTGCTCGGCATTGCTTCTTATCCAATGAACTGGCCAATCGGTATGGGGAAATCCTTTGAAGGACTTTATGATTTGCATAATGAACGCCTCGAACTTTACAAGGGTGATGAACGATTTGCAACGATTGAAGAAGGGGATCAGCTTTTTGGAAGCAATCCATTCTATGCGCAAGTTTTAGAAGATATCGAGCTTTTGCAAGAAGCGGGAAATGAGTTTTCACAAGAAGCTATCTTCAATGGCGAATTGACTCCTGTCTTCTTCGGGTCAGCTCTTACCAACTTTGGTGTGCAGACCTTCCTTGACACCTTCTTGGAATTTGCTCCAGAACCGCACGGGCACAAGACGACAGAGGGTCAAGTGATTGACCCGCTCAATCAAGATTTCTCAGGATTTGTCTTTAAAATCCAAGCCAACATGGACCCACGTCACCGTGACCGTATCGCCTTTGTGCGTGTTGTTTCAGGTGAATTTGAACGCGGTATGAGTGTCAATCTTCCTCGTACTGGAAAAGGCGCTAAGCTGTCCAATGTGACCCAGTTCATGGCAGAAAGTCGTGAAAATGTGGAAAATGCTGTGGCTGGAGACATCATCGGTGTCTACGATACAGGGACTTACCAAGTTGGTGATACCTTGACTGTTGGTAAGAACAAGTTTGAATTTGAACCACTTCCAACCTTTACACCGGAAATTTTCATGAAAGTATCTGCAAAAAACGTCATGAAGCAAAAATCATTCCACAAAGGGATTGAGCAATTGGTTCAGGAAGGAGCTATCCAGCTCTACAAAAATTACCAAACCGGCGAGTACATGCTTGGTGCCGTTGGTCAATTGCAGTTTGAAGTCTTCAAACACCGCATGGAAGGCGAGTACAATGCTGAAGTTGTCATGACACCAATGGGTAAAAAGACAGTTCGCTGGATTAAGCCAGAAGATTTGGATGAGCGCATGTCTTCAAGCCGTAATATCTTGGCAAAAGACCGCTTTGACCAGCCAGTCTTCCTCTTTGAAAATGACTTTGCTTTACGCTGGTTTGCAGACAAGTACCCAGACGTAGCTTTAGAAGAAAAAATGTAAAAAAAAAGCTGGAAATTTCCAGCTTTTTTATCGTTTATTACGTACAAAATTCATTAGCAGGCGTGCGACTGTAAACCAGATAAGAATGGAAATCAGACAGAGGAACAGCCAAGTGTGCTCTTTATCCGTGAAGGGAAGTGGAATATTCATTCCGAAGAATCCAGTGATACAGGCTAGAATAGCCAAATTGATGGAAATGACGTTGAGGGCGGTCAAGTTGTCATTCAGATTGTTGTTCAGGACGTTATTGAAAGAGGAGGATAGCTGTGCCAAGATTTGCGAATTGAGCTGGGTCATACTGACCAACTGACGGGCTTCAATCAAGGCATCGGTTAGCTGTTCTTTTTCCACATCGCTGTTGTTTCGCTGACTATAGTGGCTTTCCAGTTGTTCCAAGAGCAGGACATTTTGATTGGAAGCTGCCAGCAGGTAGACAGAGCCCGTTTCCAAGTCAGACATGGCAAGGAGTTTTTTCTTACTGGTCTGCTGGCGGAGCTTGCGATTGAGGACATCCTTTTCGTGGTCAATCTGGTCTACAGCTTGGAAATATTTTTTGGTTAGAAGTGTCAAACCTGCAAAAAGGAAGGTCTTAGCAGACACATTTGGATGGCTTGTCAGGTAGTCCGCTAAAATTTGGTAGACGTAGGCACTTCGTTTATTGGTCATGGAGATGACTTGCTTTCCGCGTAGGACAAATGTCATGGGAACCGTTTCATAATAACCATCGTCCTGCACCAAATCAAGCACATTGAATACCAAAGTTAAGCTGTCCGTGTCGGCTGTGTATTCCATAAAGGCACGCTCGTTTTCATCCAGCGCGTAGTTCAGAATTTCATGGTCGATTTCTTGGGGGATAGATTGAGGGTCGGGACGGTTGTCCATATCCAGATGAATCCATCTGTAGTCCCCAAATATGGTCTCTTGCATGCATTTCTCCTTACAGGTCCTTTGTGGCTTTTATTATACAGAAAAAGAGGACACAATACAAGTTTTGCAGTTTCAAGGAGGTAGGAAAGAAGTCGTGAAATTTTCTCCATTTGAATGAAAAACAAATGAAAGCGTGTTTATGGGAATAAAAATAGCTCTGCCTATCTTTTTAAGCTGCTTTGTGTTACACTAGATAAGTTGTGAAAGAACGACAGAATAAAGCGCGATGAGACAGCTTCGCACTGTCTTTTAGAAAAGGAAATACATTGAAATTTACTGAATTAAACTTATCTGCTGAATTGATGGCAGAAATCGAAAACGCAGGCTTTACAGAGCCATCACCAATCCAAGAACAAACCATTCCACTTGCTTTAGAAGGAAAAGACGTGATTGGTCAAGCCCAAACGGGTACTGGTAAAACAGCTGCCTTTGGCTTTCCAACATTGGAAAAAATCAATACTGAAAATCAAACGATTCAAGCCTTGGTCATTGCACCAACTCGTGAATTAGCTGTGCAATCACAGGAAGAACTCTTCCGTTTTGGTCGTGCAAAAGGTGTTAAAGTTCGTTCTGTCTATGGCGGTTCGTCCATTGAAAAACAAATCAAAGCTCTTCGTTCAGGAGCGCATATTGTCGTAGGTACGCCAGGTCGGCTCCTTGACTTGATTAAGCGTAAGGCTCTTCGTTTGGACAATATCGAAACCTTGATTTTGGATGAAGCGGATGAAATGCTCAACATGGGCTTCTTGGAAGACATCGAAGCTATTATTAGCCGTGTGCCAGAAAGTCGTCAAACGTTGCTCTTCTCGGCAACGATGCCAGATGTGATCAAACGTATCGGGGTTCAATTTATGAAAGAGCCTGAGCATGTTAAAATTGCTGCTAAGGAATTGACGACAGACTTGGTAGACCAGTACTATATTCGTGTGCGTGAAGGTGAAAAATTTGACACCATGACACGTCTCATGGATGTGGACCAACCAGAATTGGCTATCGTTTTTGGCCGTACAAAACGCCGTGTGGATGAATTGACACGTGGTTTGAAAATCCGTGGCTTCCGTGCGGAAGGTATCCATGGTGACTTGGACCAAAACAAACGCCTCCGTGTTCTCCGTGACTTCAAAAATGGAAATCTTGATGTATTGGTAGCAACGGACGTTGCAGCGCGTGGCTTGGACATTTCCGGTGTCACTCATGTCTACAACTATGACATCCCACAAGAAGCGGAAAGCTATGTTCACCGTATTGGTCGTACAGGTCGTGCAGGCCAGTCTGGTCAGTCTATTACCTTTGTCTCACCAAATGAGATGGGTTACTTGGCCATTATTGAAAATACGACGAAGAAACGGATGAAGGGCTTGAAACCAGCGACTGCTGAGGATGCTTTCCAAGCCAAGAAAAAAGTTGCACTCAAGAAGATTGAACGTGATTTTGCAGATGAAAATATCCGTACAAATTTTGAAAAATTTGGTAAGGATGCGCGTGAATTAGCAGCTGAATTTTCACCAGAAGAATTGGCTATGTACATCTTGACCTTAACAGTTCAAGATCCTGAAATGCAAGAAAAAGTTGAAATTGCTCAAGAACGTCCATTGCCATTCAAACCAGCGGGTGGCGGCTTCAAAGGCAAAGGTGGTGGTCAACGCAATGATCGCGGTGGAAATCGTGACCGTAATGACCGCGATCGTGGTGGTTACCGTGGCGACCGTCGACGCGGAGATCGTGATTTCAAACGTCGTGATCGTGATGACCGTGACCGTTTCAAAAAAGACAATCGTCACAAAGACAACAAGAAACCACATAAAAACACATCAAGTGAAAAGAAAACAGGTTTTGTGATCCGCAACAAAGGCGATAAATAAACCTTCCTCCCTGAGAATGCTTTCTGAGGGAGTTTTTTGTGCTATAATTATGGAAAAAGGAGGCAATAAATGAGAGAAAGTCAGAAAACCAACCAAGAGATACTAGATGATTTATTGTCAAAAAATGAGCATCTTATGTGGTCAGGGGCTTGTGCACCCAATAGTCTCAGTCAAAATCCGAATAGAGTGAAGTTTTTTATCCCCTACCTAGAGAAGATCAAATCTTTGAAATTATCTGGAGGATTATTATTGCCCAGTCAGCGTTTTATTGATCGAGCTGTAAAGTTAATCGAATTTCAAAGGGATTCTCCAGAACTATGTTCTTGTCGATTTCTACCAGAAGAAATCGAATTTGACCCAGAACAATTAGAAGCAGGTGGCTATGTTCGTATTACTAAAAGAGCAAGAGGACTTGGGGATACCTATCTAGTAGAGTGTCTTCGTTGCCACCAATGGTATGAAGTTGTAATGAATGAATACCATGCCCTGTGGTGGAAGTGGTCGCCGATAGAAAAAGGAGATTAGCATGGAAGTATCTTACAATCCAATATTGAATGTAAACCAAGTGCTTTCTTTGTATGAAAGCGTCGGCTGGACAAATTATACGAAAAATCCTCAGATGCTAGAAGTAGCACTAGAGCGTTCATTGCTGACGATTGCGGTTTTTGACCAAGAAAGATTGGTGGGGCTATTACGAGCGGTTGGAGATGGGGCATCGATTCTTTTTATACAGGACCTCTTGGTTTTACCAGCTTATCAGAGGCAGGGGATTGGTCGCCAGTTGGTCCAAGCTTGCTTGGCCAACTATCCAGAGGTATACCAAGTGCATCTCTTGACAGACCAGACAGAAAAAACAGCAACTTTCTATCAAAGTTTAGGGTTTCAAGGGGTTGAAGAGCTAGCATGCCGTGCCTTTACATTAGTAAAATAAAAACATCCACAATGCGCATTGTGGATGTTTTTTTATATGGTAGGCTTATGATTTTTTAGAGCCTGACTTGAAAGAAATCATGCCTAAAAGAATGCTCAAACCAATCAATGGCAAAATAGTGACGGCTTCTTGTCCTGTACGTGGCAAGACTTTTTTGTTTTTGCTGCTGTTTGTTTGATTTGGATTGGATGAAGAAACACTTGGTTCAACTGGATCATCTGCTGCTGATGAAGTTGATGTTGATGTGCTAGTCGATGTCGATGTACTTGTTGAAGTAGAAGTTGATGTTGAGCTTGATGAAATTGGAGGTGTATCTTTTTGGTCCAACTTAGCCACCTCATCAGCTGTCATATAAGTTTTCACTTTTTGAGCAGGAACAGTAACAGCATGTCCTTTGCTTTCGAGGTCTTTGATATAGTTGACAAAGGTTTCAGTGTCAGAACTAATCGCTCCAGCCAAGTTTTTGCCAACAAATCCCTTGAAGCCATCGCCTCCGCCAAACAAGAAGTCGTTAATGACCACTTTATAGCTGGCGTTAGGGTCGAGTTCTGTACCGTCACTTTTGTAGACCTTGGCGATTTTATATGGTTGAGCAGGATTGTCTTGGTCTGTATAGATGTAGTGAAGTCCAGAGATTTGAAGGAAGTATTTTTCCTCTTCATCGTATTGTTGGTTGAGAACATCGATGATATCTTGGCCTGTCATATCCACGATTTGCAGGATATTGCCAAAAGGTTGCACCTTTTGAGCAGCTCCCCAAGTGATGGCACCATCTGCCTGGACATCAAGGTCTGCACGGATACCACCGTTATTGGTCATGGCAAAGTCAGCTGCGAAACCAGCCTGTCGTGCCATTTCTAACTGAGCAGTTGTAATCAACTTACCAGCGGGAGATTCTTTATCTTTATCAACTTCGCGACTGATGGTGTTTGCTGGAGTAGCAGTACCGATGCGAGCTTCTGTTACCGGCTTGATACGAGCGTCAGCATCATCGGCAATGGCTTGGATAGCGGCATCAGGTGTCAAGCCACCATTTGGGTCAACGGCTTTGACTTCTGCAGTTGGTACGGCAGTAAAGTCATGGGTTGTCGTGTCAATGGTTCCAGTCACGTTTGCAAAGGCTTTGCCTTGAGAAGTTGCTTGCACAATGCGGGTGTTGCCAACTGTTCCGTTTGTATACATGTGGTTGTGTCCTGCGAAAACAATATCCACACTGTTTTCAGGGTCCATGGCTTGTACATTTTGCATGATAGCAGCCATTTCACCTTGTGCTTGGTCTGCTGAGCTAGTTGCTGGTACGTGAGCCAATACAACGATGGCCTTCACGCCTTGGTCGCGTAATTCTTTGGAATACTTGACGATAGTTTCAGCTTCGTTGAGGAAGGTATAATTTTCGTAGTGTTTTTTCAGAACGAGGTTTGGAATTTCCCCTGTTACTACACCGATAAAACCAATTTTTTCTGTGCTGTTTCCAACTTGAATTTCCTTGATGTCATATGGTTTCCAGTCAGCAAATGGCATATTTCCGTTATCATCTACCACATTAGCAATGACGATAGTCTGTTGGCTGGCTTCGTGTGGATAGCTATCTACGACAGAACCAAATTGACCTGGAGTAGGAGCTTGGCCAGTTAAGATACGGTGGAATTCATCTAGTCCTTCATCGAATTCATGATTTCCAAGCGTACCGTATTGGAATTTCATGGCGTTGAATAGTTTGACGGTTGGTTCATCTTGCAGGAGACCAGAGTTGGCTGGGCTGGCTCCAACCATATCACCAGCCTGTACCCGAATGGAAGTACCGTTAGCATTTGTCGCTAAAAAGTTAGCCTCAGCTTGATTGAGGTAAGAGGAGAGAAGGGCTGCAGTACCTGCACCAGATACTTTTTGTCCATTTTCCAGATAAGCGCTGCCTGTTGTAGTTAGGGCTCCGTGGAAGTCATTGACTCCTAAGATTTGAACAGGGACTTGGTCGGCAGCAATACCAGCACCAATCAATCCGAGACTTAAAAGACTAAGTGCTAGGGCGGATTTTACACGATAATGTTTTTCCATATAATCTTCTCCATTTTGAGATAAAGTGTAGTTCACAAACAATTATAACCTATAAAGCGGTATCATTCAAGATATTATTTTAAAATGGCGAACATTTTTGCTTTTCAAGTATATAAAATATGTATTTGTTCACCTACTTAAAAAGAAGCTAGAGTTTTCTCTAACTTCTTTGAGAGTGAACTAATCTGCTTTACGCTTGAAGAGGAAGGCAAGTATTCCGAGGAAAACTCCTAAGAGAGAAAGGAGGAGGCTAGATTGGCTACCTGTTTTTGGTAAGCTTTCTTTTTCAGAAGTGACCAGGTTGACCGTAGCTTTTTCAGCAGGTTTCATAGCGAGTGGCGTTGTCTTTGTTTCTGGTTTATCTGTTTTATCAGAAGGGGTATCTTGTGCTGGAGTGCGCGTAGTCTCCGTTTTATAGACAATACCATATTGGCTGAAATGAGCTGCAAAGAAGGTCAGTGTTTGTCCGTCTTGTGTAAATGGCAAGGAGATTTTTTCCCCATTTTCAGAGAGATAGAAGACAGATGCGACTGTTTTTCCTTCGTCAATCGGGAGCTGCACCAAAGCAGGTTTTTGGATGTTGGTGACTTGATCGTCCTTATCTAGTAATTCAATATCGTACAGGTCATAGTCCATATTTGCCAGGCTTGCCTTGTCTGAAATTGGACGGACACGCAGGCTATTGATAGTAGAACTGTCTTCTTCGCTGACGCGGACCGAGACGTGTGTCGCAGGGTCGACAAGTGTTTTGGCTGTGACGGTATTTTTTGGGGTGTCCGGTTTGACAGGAGTAGGAGTTTCTTTACTTTTCCTGAAGCGGATCGCTAAAATATTGCTTTCCTCTTTTCCTTCTTCCTTGGTCCGGTAGTAAATCAAATCCCCCAAGTTTTCAGTATCAATGGCAGGCATAACCAATCGACCATCTTCCGTTGTCGTCATCGAAGCCACTTTTTGAGTTCCGAGTCGGTCTTTGTAAAGAGAGACTGTCAGGCCTTTTTTCACATCGGTAAAGGCAACTTGCAATTTGTTGTCTTTCATGATTTTGGCGTAGGCATGACTCATTGGGATGTTGAGGGATTCATCGTCAAATTCTTCGTACATTTTCCAGTTGTAAATCCGGATTGCGCCCCAAGGTGAGCCATTGTCCCGAGTGACGACATCCAAACGCCATTCTTGAGCGGTGATGGGTTTGTCTAGACGGACGTCTGTTACATGGTCTTTGTTGCCGCGGACTTTATGGGCTAGTTTCCATTCGCCAGTTTCCATATCTTTGTAATAGAGATCGAAGTCGCGCGTGTTCATCTTACCGTCAGCTACAGATTCGCCTCCTGCACCGGCGTGTTCAACGACCCAGCGTTTGATAGTGCGGACTGTGGTTAACTTGATGTCTACGTGAGCTTGGTAGGCGTCAATACACCATTTGTCAGAGTTGCTGGTAATGGTACCGTTTAGCATAGAGGTTTCTTGTTCGCTACCGTCTGTTGTTGGGTGAGAAGAACCTGTGACAACTGCGCCGAGGACGACATTTTCTGCGCGTGGTTTTGGCAGGCTGGTATCAGCTGTTTCCATGGTCCAGTCAAAGTCAAATGTAGTGGCTTCGGAACGTTGACCGTTTTGTCCAACTGCGATGACTTTTAGTGTTTGTTTCATCCCTTTGCTGTCTGCTGGGCGAGTCACCTTGCTAAGATAGATAGTTGGGTTGGATGAAGCGGTGAGGATTTGCCACTGGTCACCATATTGTTGGTAGACTTCATAGTAAGCTGTCTTTTCACTTGGTGTGACTTGGACAATGGCTTCGGCTTCTTGTGCATTTACGAGACGTTGGTCTTTGACCTTAGCGCTAGCAGGTGCTGCGGGCTGTTGGTCATTTTCATAGATGGCCAATTGTCCGACATGTAAATTGAAATCCTCTGTTGTTTCTTTATTTGCGATAATCAGCTTGATAGCGAAAATCTTTTGATTGGCGAGAGAAGAGAGGTCGACAACACTAGCAGTCCAGTCTTGGCCAGGAGTGAGGGTAAATTCTTTGAAGCTATTTTTGGCATAATCTGCGGCTGTGCTGACTGCTACTTTTAGGTTGGCTCCTTGGCCGCCTTTGAGGGCAATTTTTAACTTGGTCTTATCTGTTGCCGTAAAGTTTGTGGAGTAGAGCATGATGTCATTGCGGTTATTTTCTTCCAATTTTCCACTAAATTGGATTGAATTTCCCCCATTTAAGGCATCGTCAAAGTCATATTTTCCTTTGAGAGCGGATTTTTTAGCTTCAATCCACCAGCGCCATGTTGGCAAAACTTCTGAAATAGAACGGTAATTCCAGCTATCTTTCTTGCTGACTTTTCCATCTACAAACCATTGTTTACCATGGCCAGTATTGAAATAGGTGTTGAAAAGTGGGCTTGTAATAGGAGTTTTATCTACGACAAAGCGAGCGATAGCAGACCATTCGTGGCTATCATCGGCTGTTTTTGGATTGCCACCTTCGCCGACCCAGAAAATCCCTTCTTGTTCATGGTAATCCGCTCCATCTTTTGAACGCCCCAAAATAGAATCTGGAGTATAGAGTCCAAGCGAGAGAAGTATTTTTTTATCTTTCCCAATCAAGGCTGCACGGTTAATGTAGGTTTTGTAAGAACTTTTTTGTAGTTCCAATCCAGCATAGGCATCGTAAGGATTACGTCCGTGTTCTTTCATGGTTTCGATGGTTTCATTGTTGGTAGATTTACTCCAGTTGAAATTCACAAAGAAGTGGTCAGATGGCAGCTCACCATTTGTATCTGGTTTGACAAAGGTATCATTTGCCTTGCTGACACCGTTGATGTGGTTGCGGTAACCAGAATTGGACATGGCATCATACCAGGAGATACCAATGGGATAGTGTTGTTCTTTAGCATAAGCCTTAGTGTAGAGCATGAATTGGCGCATTTGTTCAGCTTTGCCAGCTAGCCCCCAACCGCTGGTTTCCTGGTTGATAAAGTAGCCGTCAAATCCATAATATTTTGCAATATCTACGATTTTCCGTGCAATTGGGAATGTCTTAGAGCCGGCGCTGTCTTCCTTTATAAAATCAAGGATTTTATCCTGGTCTTCTTGGCTATCTGACCAATTGAAGAAGAGTGTTCCGTAAATGGGAACTCCGTTTCGGTGAGCAGCATCGATGACGTCTGGTGAAGGAACGGGTCCATCCCAGAAAACCATGCTGTCCACATATTGCCAATAATCAAAGGCATAGGTTTTGAAATCATCTCCACCGACAGAGGCGTGGTTGCTATTTTTTGAATTCATGAGCGAAACAGCTTGCACCTTCGCATCTTTAGATGCAAGCGGATTGATGATTTCTCCTTTTTCACGTTTGGCTAATGGCACACTGGCCTTGTTGATAGCATCATCAGGACGAGCATCTGGTTGCCAATCCAAGATGTCATCATTTGTCTTGAATTTGACTTCTTTAGGACGGATGCTGCTAGTTCGCTCGGCATCGATAACTTCTTCAGTAGTTTTATCCGACTCGGCTGGTTTTGATGCAGTATCTGTGGTAGTAGCAGTGGCTGAATCGGTTGGAGTCGGCTCAGTTTTTTTCGCATCGGCAGAAGCGGGTTTGTCTTCTTCCTTATCAACTCCATCTTTGTCTCCCCCATTTACGTCAGAGGGCTCGTCTGTGGTTTCAGAGAGGGTTTCTGGTGCCAAGGTCTCTTCAGTAGAAACTGGTTTCTCTCCTTCTTTTGTAGTGGTAACTGCGGTGACGCTTCGGTCTGGTTGATGTTCTTCGGCGAGAATGTCTTGGGCTAAGGCTTGGTTCAAGGCAATCAATGACAAGCTAGACACACCTAAAACGAGCATTTTTTTCAATGTCATATCTATCCTCCGTATTCCAATCAAGGAATCATAAAGTTAAAACTTCAAAAAGTAAGCGCTTACGATACAAATTATAGTATACTTTCTAAAATAGATATATATCGATAGAAGGTCTTGTTAAGTTTGTGCAAAAAGATATTGAGTTTATTACGTATTTTATATTGGAAATATATATATGCACCCTTTCAGGGCGAGGTGCAACTAAAAAAACAGGGCTATTCCCTGTTTTTGTGTTCTTGAATGTAGGCTAACTTAGCCTGTCGTGTTTTCTTTTTAAAGAGAGCTTCGGCGGACATGGCGGCGTTTTTGCTGTCAAATTCTTTCCAGTAGAGAAGGGAGACAGGGAGGCGGGTTTTGGTGTATTTGGCCCCTTTTCCAGCATTGTGTGTTCGAATGCGGCGCTCTAAGTCTGTGGTATAGCCGGTGTAGAGGCTGCCGTCTGCGCATTCGACCACGTACATATAGGCCTTATTTTCCATAGTAAATCTCGTGGATTTCATCTGTATAATCGCCATTTTCTTTGTGGACAACCAAGGGTGGTAGAATTTTCAATCCTTGTGTGGAGCCATCTTTGATGGCCTCAATCAAGAGCATGTTGGCTTCTTTACTAGACTTGGGATAGACAAATTGAATCCGTTTGGGTGCCAAATTGTAGCCTTTCATGGTCTCTAGGATATCTAAAAACCGGTCTGGACGATGGACCATAGCCAGACGACCATTTGACTTCAAAACTTGTTGCGCAGTTTGGCAGATAGCGTCAAGATTAGTCGTGATTTCGTGCCGAGCCAGTAGATAATGCTGGCTTTCATTAAGATTGGATTGCTCATCGACTTTGAAATAGGGAGGATTACAGAGAATGAGGTCCACCTGTGAACGCTCCATGTGCTGGGTCAGGTGACTCAGATCGTCCTTGATGACCGACACTTGCTCCTCTAGTTGATTGAGGGCGATAGACCTGCGATTCATATCAGCCAATCGTTCCTGAATTTCTACCTGCACAATCCGTGCTTTTGTCATGGTGGAGGCAAAAAGTCCTACTGCCCCGTTGCCACTACAAAGGTCTACAATCAGCCCGTGGCTAGGTAATTTTGGAAAGCGAGATAGGAGGACGCTATCCACGGAGTAGCTGAAAACCTCGCGATTTTGAATAATTTTTACATCTGTTGAAAAGAGCTGGTCAATGCGCTCTCCGTCTAATAATACTTGGTTCGTCATAAAAACATTATAGCATAGGACAGTGTGTCAGCAGAAAGAAAATTACTGAAAAGAAGTGGAAATATGATATAATAAAGAGTATTTGAAAAGGAGAGTATATGTTTTATTCATTTTTGAGAAATCTATTGGTCTTTCTACTCTGGGTAGTAAATGGCAATGTTCACTACCATGATAAGGAAAATATTTTACCCCAAGACGAGAACTATATTCTTGTCGCTCCCCATAAAAATTTTTGGGATCCGATTTTCCTAGGATTTGGTGCCGCACCCAAGCAATTTATCTTTATGGCTAAAAAAGAGCTCTTCAGCAACCGTGGTTTTGGTTGGTGGATTCGCAAGTGCGGAGCCTTTCCAGTTGACCGTGAAAATCCAAGTCAGGCTGTTCTCAAGTATTCGGTTAAAATGCTGAAAAAAAGCAATCGCTCTTTGGTTATGTTTCCATCGGGAAGTCGTCATAGTAGCGAGCTCAAGGGTGGTGTGGCTGTTATCGCCAAGACTGCGAAAGTTAAAATCATGCCTGCCAATTATGTCGGACCAACTGCCTTGAAAGGTTTGCTGACGGGTGAACGTGTGGACGTCGTATTTGGCAATCCAATTGATGTTTCAGATATTAAACGCATGGATGAAGCAGGAATTGCAGAAGTCAATCGCCGTATTGAGTCAGAATTTCATCGTCTGGATGCACTGGCGACTTCCTATCAAACGACTAAAAAATTGAATCTGTTGACCTACATCTATCGAGTTCCAATTATCATTATCGTATTATTGGTCTTGTTGCTGACCTACCTTGGAAGCTATATCGCCAGTTTCTTCATCAATCCAGATATTAAATTAGAAGAAAAAAGCTGAGACTTTTGTCCAGTTTTTTTCTTTTTTCTCCGAATAGATAAAGCAGGAGGAGTTTATGCAAGAAACAATTTTAGAATTTATCAAAGAATACAAGTGGCAGGCTGGTTTGGTCAGTTTGGCGGTGCTTGTCGGAGGTTTTATTGTCTTTAGTCAGCCGGATAAAAGTGAGCAACAATCCGTTCTAGTGGCAGCTGTTCCTAAAACTGAAATGACGAGTTCGTCCAGCTCTCAAAAAAAGGATAAGGAGGAAAAGTTAGATGAAAAGGGAAGCAGCACCATTCTGGTTGATGTCAAGGGAGCCGTTGCTAAACCCGGGCTCTATGAATTAAAGGCTGGCGCACGTGTAAATGATGCCCTCACAGCAGCAGGAGGCTTTGCTGCAAATGCAGACCAGAAGTCCATTAACCTAGCCCAAAAGGTGTCAGATGAAGCGGTGGTCTATGTCGCTGCTAGTGGGGAAAATATTTCGGTAGTGAATAGCTCGGCAAAGACGGATACGAGCAGCGCTGAAGCAGAATCAGCCGATACGGATTTGGTTAATTTGAACACAGCGACAGAAGCTGATTTGCAGACTATCACAGGGATTGGAGCCAAACGAGCGGCGGATATCATTGCCTACCGAGAAGCTAATGGCGGCTTCAAATCCGTTGACGATCTCAACCAAGTTTCGGGGATTGGCGGCAAGACTCTGGAAAATATTCGTCCGTATGTCACAGTGGATTAAAAAAACAGGAATTGTCCCCATTCATCTCGCCCTTGTGCTGGTCGCCTATTATTTTCTCCTTTTCCGATTTTCAGTCTGGTCGGTGCTGGTAGCGGCTGGCCTAACTATCCGATTTCTGAACATTTACCGAAGAAAATGGCGGCTAGTCTTGCCGATTTTACTCTTTTGTCTTCTCTTTTTTGGCGGTGAAAAATGGCTGGCGCTGACAAGAGAAGCAGCTGCCCCAGACCAAGTTTCACAACTAGTCATCCTTCCCGATACCATTAAGGTTAATGGAGACAGCCTATCCTTTCGAGGTCAGTCTCGGAGGCAAACCTATCAAGTGTTTTACAAACTAAAGACTCAAGAAGAGCAGGCCTATTTTCAGAATCTGACCCAATTGATGTCAATAGAAGTTGAAGCCACGGTGGAAAAACCAGCTGGGAGGCGCAATTTCAATGGATTTGATTATGCTGCCTATTTGTGGACACAAGGGATTTACAGGACGGTTAGGATTGAAAAGATAAAGGCGATTGCTCCGCAAAGGAGCTGGAATCCTCTGGAATGGATTTCGAGTTGGCGTAGACAAGCTTTGGTTCATATCAAACAGACCTTTCCCAGCCCAATGAATCATTATATGACCGGGCTTTTATTTGGTCATCTGGATAGTGATTTTGATGAGATGAGCGATATTTACAGTAGCTTGGGAATTATCCATCTTTTTGCCCTATCGGGTATGCAAGTTGGCTTTTTTATGGACCTTTTTAGGCGATTGCTTCTGCGTTGTGGGCTGCAGCGGGAAATCGTGGACTGGTTGCAGTTGCCGATTTCTTTTGTCTATGCAGGTTTGACAGGCTATTCGGTATCGGTTATCCGCTCGCTTATTCAAAAAATAGTGGGGAATTTTGGCGTGACACGTCTGGACAATCTTGCTCTAACGACCATGCTTTGTTTTCTAATCGCCCCACATTTCCTCTTGACAGCAGGAGGAGTGCTGAGCTTCACTTACGCTCTCTTACTGACCGTTTTTGACTTTGAAAAATTATCCGGTTACAAGAAAATACTGACAGAAAGTCTGACTTTGTCAGTAGGAGTTCTGCCTGTTTTGATTTTTTATTTCTACAGTTTTCAGCCGGTTTCCATCCTGCTGACCTTTGTTTTTTCTTTCTTGTTTGACAGTCTGCTCTTGCCTGGACTGACAGCTATTTTTCTGGTTTCTGCCATTTATCCCTTGACCCAGATCAATATTTTCTTTTCCTTTTTGGAAAAAATCATGCTGGCGCTGGCAGATTGTTTTCCCCATCCTTTGGTGTTTGGCAAGCCAGATATTCCTATTTTGCTGGCGCTTCTCATCTTACTGGGGATGACATATGATTTGTGGGGGCAGAAAAAATGGACGCCGGGGCTACTTGCTTGTGCAGCTCTGCTTTTTTTCCTCACAAAAAATCCTCCCAGTAATGAAATAACGGTGGTGGATATCGGTCAGGGAGATAGTATTTTTTTGCGGGATAAGACGGGGAAAAATATGTTGATTGACGTGGGTGGTCGGGTGAGTTTTGCGGCTAAGGAGGGCTGGCAGGCCAAAAATCAGGAAGTCAATGCGGAGCGGACGCTCATTCCTTATCTGCGTAGTCGGGGTATTGGGCAGATAGATAGTCTGGTTTTGACCCATACCGATACGGACCATGTGGGGGATTTACTGGCTGTTAGTAAGGCTTTTCGGATTGGGACGATTTACGTGTCTCTGGGGAGTTTGAACAAGGCGGATTTTGTAGAAACTCTCAGAAAAACTGGAGCTCATGTAGAGGCGGTTGAGGCGGGTCATCAGTTTTCGATTTTTGGTTCCAACTTGCAAGTTCTCTATCCTTTTGGCGCAGGAGACGGTGGAAATAATGACTCTGTGGTCTTGTATGGGCAGCTCTTGGATAAGCGATTTTTATTCACGGGCGATTTGGAAAAAGAGGGGGAGGAGCAGTTGATTGAAGCCTATCCTGATCTGGCAGTAGACGTCTTGAAGGCAGGGCACCATGGCTCAAAAGGTTCATCTGACCCCGCATTTTTAGACCATATTAAGGCTAAGGTGGCCTTGATTTCCGCTGGAGAAAAGAATCGCTACCAACATCCTCATGAGGAAACCTTGGCACGATTTTCAGACCAAAATATGGCTGTTTTTCGTACAGACCAACAAGGCGCTATCCGTTTCTACGGCTGGAATACATGGAAGTTGGAGACGGTAAGGTAGCGTAGCAATGATTTTCCATTTTCTCAGAAAACTTGTATAATAGTGTATCTAAGAAATGGAGAAAATAGATGATAATCGACTTTAAAGAAGTATCCACAGCCGGCCTTGAAAGCTCGCCAGTAGCGCTGCCTTGGCCGGTATGCGTGCCGATGAAGCCCGTTATTTTTGGAATAAATACAAGGTGGCATTCGAGACGACACCTGTATCCGAGAAGCCGGACCTGATGGCAGACATTGACCGCTTGCTCAAAGAAGAGCGGGATTTGACCTTCGCAGTCAAGCCTCTGGAAATTTCCCAGCTGTTTTTGGAGGACCATATCCTGTGGACGCACGTATTTTACGAGGATGGACTAGCCATCAATATCTTGTACGATATGGATGACCGCAAAAAGCAGGCAGTTGGTCTCAAGCTGTCTGACAGCATGGAAGTACCGAGTGAGTTGGTAGACCAGTTCAAGTTTGCCCGTCAGAAGTCCAAGCTGGCTGGCACCATTCGTGGGTCTTACTTTACCCTCAAAAAAGACCATCAAAGCATGATGAATCGCTGGCTGGACAAGCTACTAGGGACTACCGATACAGGTCTTGAAAAGAAGCTGGGTCTACAGCGGTTTGATAAAAAAGCGGTGCTAGTAGCAAGCAAGGAAGTGTCACCTTTTGATGGCTGGCTTGATTTTACCAGTGCTGAACTGGCTCAAGCCGACCTCCTTGTCGCCTATGTCTATGACTTGGCACAAATGAAATCGGTCGTCGAGCAGGTCTTGGAAAATAAATCATTGGCGGATAATGGGCAGCTTTTCTTGGCTTATCCCAAGCAAAAAAATCCACTCGGGCAGCTTTTAAAAAAGTAGCTGATTATGCTGAGCGGATTGAGGATATTCGTCAGGCACTTGTAGGAAACCAAACGGCTCTGAATTTTTACGACAGTCTGACATCGGGCTACCAAAAAGACTGGGCTCGTTACGTCTTTTCAGCCAAGCAAGAAGCCACTCAAACCAAACGGAAGGCTGAAATGGTCGACATATTGAACAAAGGTTTTAAAACTCGTCAGCTTTACCAAGCCTCCTTGAAGAAGTGAGGGAGGATACAAAAATATAGTAACTAAAAAGATTAGAACGGTTGTTCTAGTCTTTTTAGGTTAAAAAAATCAAAAAAAAGGCTTGACATGGAACGCGTTCCAGCAGTTAGAATGAAATCATAAATGGAAAGTGAGGCAATACAAATGAACATCAAGCGTATTTTTGTGGATATGGATGGGACTTTACTGAATAGTCAAGGACGAGTAAGTAAGTCCAATGCTGACCTGATTCGTCAGGCTCAAATTCCTGTGACTTTGGTATCAGCGCGTTCTCCTATGGAGATGAGAGAAGCGATTGAGGCGCTAGATTTATCGGATGTGCAGGTGGGTTTTAATGGCGGGTTGATTTATCGCTGGCAAAATGGCTGCGTGCAACCACTCCATGCGGAAGTTATTCAGCAACAAACAACTGCGGAAATCTTGCACCAGGTGAGAAAGCATTTTCCGTTTGTCAGTCTTTCTTACTATGATCTGAACAACTGGTATTGTGATAAAATAGATGAAGGTATCCGCTATGAATATGAATTAACCAAGTGTCAACCGACTTTCATAACAGATGGTACAATTTTTCTCAAAGGCGGGATAAACATTTTCAAAATCATGATGATTACCTTCGAGGAGGAAACCATGCAGATTTTGGAGAAGTTTTTACAGAGTTTATCCATCGAGGCGGTCAGTATCCAGCGCTCGGGGAAATTTTATCTAGAGATTACCCATGCTCATGCGAAAAAGTCAAAAGGAATTAACTATATTTTCAAAAAAGAAAAGCTGAGTAAGACTACTACAGCCGCATTTGGAGATGGGCATAATGACATTCCAATGCTAGAAATTGTGGGGTATCCGATTGTTATGGAAAATGCGATGGCGGATATCAAGACGATAGCTTATCAAGTAACCAAGTCAAATGATGATGATGGTGTAGGGTATGGCATCCATCAGTTTTTGAAGTAGTAATGAGAGAAAGGAGTCAGGAATGACCTCTATCAGTGATATAGCAAAGAAAGTTGGCGTTGCAAAGTCAACAGTCTCTCGTGTTTTGAATAATCATCCACATGTATCTGTTGAAACTAGAAGAAAGGTACTTGCAGCAATGTCGGAGTTAGATTTTGCCCCTAATCAGGTTGCAAGAGATCTAGCCCGTGGAAAAACATTCAAGGTAGGAGTTGTCATTCCGCATACACGACATCCATATTTTACCCATTTGATCAATGGTTTGTTGGACGCGGCTAAGCTATCAGACTATCAATTGGTCATGATGCCGTCGGATTATCACCGGACATTGGAACGTTCCTATTTGGAGCAATTACGGCAAGGAGCTATTGATGCTTTGATTTTCACTTCACGTGCACTTGAGATAGACGAGATTGAAAACTATGCAAAATATGGACAAATTGTGCTTTGTGAAAAATTACTAGAGCAAACTAGCCTATCATCTGCTTATGTAAATCGATTGCCCTCCTATCGGGAAATGTTTGAAGCTGTCAGTCAACAAGGGTTGACACAGGGAGTCTTACTTTTTTCACGGAATAATTCAGACTCTGCCACATGGAAAGCAGCCACTCAAGCATTTGAAGAAGTGTTTGAAGAGCTGCCATTGGCGACATTTGGTCAGATACATGATATCCAAGACGGGTTAAACATTGTAGACGAGTTGATAAAATTTCCACGACTGGAGTGGATTTTAGCTACCAGTGATGATGTAGCTGCAGGTATCCGCGAGGCCTACCAATCTTTGGACATACCTTGCCCAGTTTTAATCGGTCAGGAAAATCTTTTGTCTAGTAAATTGCTAGGGATGGCTACTATAGACCACCAATCTTACCAACTTGGAAAATTGGCATTTTCACAAGCACTATCGAAGCAAGTCGGACAGAAGCAATTGTTGTCGAAATGTATTTTCAGATAACGAAAAGTCTAGATAGGTAAGTTTTTATGTTATAATTATTGTCTGGAAAAGGAGAATCGATGTTTCAAAGAGATGATTTTTCGACTCGTTTGCTGGAGTTAGGGGTAAAACCTGGTATGCGTGTTTTGGATGTTGGGTGTGGGAACGGCGAGTTTACTCGTCTTGCTGCTGAAGTGCTGGGTGCAAACGGTCAGCTTATCGGCATAGACCAGAATAGTGGGGCTCTGTCTCAGGCAAAAGGGGTCGAAAGCCTCCTTCCTATTCAATACCTAGAAGCGGATATAGCAGCTCTGCTATTTGACAAGGCGAGCTTTGATGCTATCATCGGTCGACGCGTGCTGATGTATCAGAAAAATCCGCTAGAAATTCTAGCCTATTTGCGACAATTTCTAAAGCCGGGTGGTATCCTGCTCTTTCAAGAGAGTGATGCTGAGAGTATGCGTTTGAAAAATGAGCAGTTTACCCAACTTAATCAAGCTCAAGAAATGGTTTGGGAAACGGTCGCGCGTGAAGGTGGGCATATTCATATAGGAAGTCAGCTGTATGGTATGATGGCAAAACCCGATTTACAGGTTGAGCACTTGATTTCAGAAAATGTCCTTCAGACCAAGGAAACGGGCACTGACCTCGGTTGGCTTTTGGATGTGATGCGTGGTCGGATTAGTCAGCATTTTGATATGAGTCAGCTAGACACAGCTAATTTCCAAACTGAACTAGAAACAGTTGATCAGGCATTTGTACGCGATATTCATTACGGCATTGTTGGTAGAAATATGTAAGGGCGGCTTGTCACTGAAGAAATTTCCAGATTCAAGTAAGCAATGCACCTGATATGTAGACAAAGAAAAAACGGAGAAGTCTCCGTTTTTTCTTTTATAAATCTTCTTGGTCACGATAGATCAACAATGCCAGTACCATAAATCCGACGAGGAAGCAGGCGAGGTGCGTCATTTGGGAAGAAACATTTCCTGTTAGCGAAATAGTTTCTCTCAGTCCAGATACAGAGTAGGTCATTGGAAGATAAGGTTGGATTTTTTGGAAGAAGGAGCGGCTGAGCTCGATTGGGTAGGTACCTGCACTAGAACCCAGTTGCAAGAGCAAGAGAATGAGTGAGGCATAAGAACCGAAGCGATTGTGCCAGCCAACCAAGGCTGTTACTAAGGTCATCAGTGTCCAACTAGCCAAAAGTGTCATGCCGAGTGTGAGGCCTTCGTGGCTTGGTTCAATACCAATCATACGGATTGCAAAGTAGAGGATAATGGCTCCAGCAGTTGCAATGGTACCATTGATGAAGAGCTTGTTGCGGGCCCATTGCCAGCGATTTTCAGGATGACGACCAGATAAGGCTTTGGCAAAGAGAACGTTAGCTGAGAGGGCTACAACCATCATCGAAACAGACATCATGTAAGGAGCCATTCCGACACCATTATTTTTAACATTGTCTTTGTCTTGGTGTTTGATGGTAACAGGGTTAGAAACCGTTTTTGCATTTTCATCTGTTGTAGAGACGATAGAAAGCTGTTCGCTAGTTGCGCGTAATGATGAAGTGAGGTTGTTGGTACCTGCATTGAGAACGGCTAAACCATCGGTCAGAGTTTGACCGCCATTGGCTAATTTGGTTGAGCCGTCAGCGATTTGTCCAGCGCCATCAGCAAGTTTGTTAGCTCCCTCTGTCAATTGACCAGAGTTACTTGCGAGTTTGTCGGCACCAGCTGAAGCACTTGCTGTACCAGACTTGAGTTGGTCAGATTTGCTTTGTAGAGTGAGAGCGCCGCTTGTCAATTGGGCAACACCACCTGTGTACTGACGAGCCCCTATCAATAGGCGGTCAGATCCATCAGAAACTTTGGTTTGTAATGTCGTGATACCAGCTGCTAATTGTTGGCTACCTGGCAGCATTTGCTGGTTAACAGCAGTATTGACGCTTGATAGGCCAGTTTGAAGGGTCTGAATACTTGTTGCAGCACCAGGAAGTGCTTGACTAGAGGCAGTTGCAAGTTGGTTGATACCTGCTTTTAAGTCACCTAAGGAAGCAACTTGTCCTTGGATAGTTTGTAGTGAGCCAGACATGGCTTGTACATTTTGCAAAATAGCTTGCGCTGCACTGGCAGTGCTAGAAGGAGCATTCGTGATAGCAGCTGAGATTTCAGCTTGTTGTTCAGCTGTCATAGCTTGGTAAGCAGTTGTTGATTGGACGGCTGTCAAACTAGCGGTTTTGTCCGCTTGGCTGTTGGCCAGGATGGTTTTAGCTTGCCCGGCAATGGTAGTCAGAGTTGTGACAATTGTTGAAGTATCAGGGGTTTCTCCAGCATTTAGCTGGCTATTGATGGATTGTAGGCCATCGTTGATTTTTGGAAGAGCAGCCTTGATTTGGTCAAGAATTGTTGTTTGCTCACTAGATGGAGTCACTTTTGTCGCTAATTCTTGCAAACCAGCTGATAGGCGATTGGAGCCATCGACGAGTTTTTGAATTTCGCTTGAGCCATCCTTGAGCTGCTGGATACCAGCCAGGAGCTCTTGCGACTTGTTATCCAGTGTCTGCGCTCCATTTGTCAATTGGCTGACGCCGTCTGTATAGGCTGTGACACCTGATGACAGAGTTCCTAAGCCGGAAGCCAGACTTCCCACACCATTTGTATAGGTAGAAAGACCGCTATTCAAAGTAGTTGCACCTGCTGCGAAGGTTTGAATAGATGAGGACAAAGTGTTAAGATTACTTGTCAATGTTTGGCTACCATCTTGTAGCTTGGTTGTCCCATCAAGGAGTTGTTGTCCGCCATCTGCAGCTTGATTCATCCCTGAGTTGAGCTTGGTCATGTTTTTGAAGACGGAAGAAGTGTAGGTCTCAGTGACGCTTTTGGAAACTTTTTCCTTGAGTTTGGCCATGGCAGATTCGCTCATTTTTGCTGAAACGAAACTGTGACCTTGAGTGGTTTGATAGGTGATGGTCAATTTTTGAGGATTTTTCGTCATCAAAGTTGTAGCTTTCTCAGAAAGATCTTCTGGGAAAGTAATAACCATGTAGTAGTCCCCTTTTTCCAATCCTTTTTCAGCCTTGGTTGAAGAAACAAAATGGAAATCCAGGTTCTTGTTTTTAGACATGTTGTCCACCATATCTTGTCCGATGTGGATGGATTTATTGTCTAGGGTAGCAGTGTGGTCTTGGTTGACAACCGCGACGGGGAGATTTTCCAGATTTCCATAGGGGTCCCACATGGAGGATAGGAAAATAACATTATATAGGGTAGGAATCAGAGCGACTCCGACCAGGGTAATCATGGACATAGGCTTTTTGAGCAGTCCTTTTAATTCTTCTAACATAGTTAACCTCTTTTAGACACATTGTTTAAAAAATATGATAGAATATATTATACACGTAGCAGAACAAAAAACAAGTTTTAAAACTGGTATTTGGACATCATGTATAAAATTGTCAAAAAATTGGAAAGGGAAATTATGGCAACAGATCATCGGAGAGAGCGGACGAAAAAAGCAATCGAGCAAGCAATGGTAGATTTGCTCAAACACCAGAGTTTTGATGAGATTTCAACCAGTCAATTAGCCAAGACTGCGGGCATTAGTCGCTCTAGCTTCTATACGCATTACAAGGATAAATATGAAATGATAGACCGTTATCAGCAGATTCTTTTTAGCAAATTAGAATATGTCTTTGATAAAAATGAATTTCAAAAAGAGAAGGCCTTGCTGGAAATTTTCGAGTTTTTGGACAGAGAGTTTTTATTTGCTGCGCTATTAACACAGAACGGAACCAAGGAAATTCAGACCTATATTCGCAACAAATTGCAGACCATGATTTCAAAAGAGCTTTACGATGACTATCCAAATTTGGACAAGGTACCAATCGAAAAACTCTACAATAGTGTCTATCTCAGCCATGCCATTTTTGGGATTTACCAGATGTGGATTACCCGTGGGAAGAAGGAGACAGCAGAGCAGATGACACAGATTCTCATCAATATGCTTCCACGATTCACAGACGAACAATAAAAATAACCCAAGCCTTTAAGCTAGGTTATTTTTTTGTAGTGCCTGTTCTAAATCAATGATGCTATCACAAACGAGGTCTAAAAGTTCGCTATCATGACTGATGAGGAGGATTGTTTGTCCGTGCTGTTTGGCTTGTTGGAGGAGTTGAGCAACTTCCAGCATTTGAAGGTAGTCCAGTCCGCTACTTGGTTCGTCTAATATAAGGAAGTCTTTTCCGCTGAGGAGGCTGGTTGCCAGCAAGAGACGTTGCTGTTCACCGCCTGACAAGCTAGCAGGATGACGATTCATTAAATGGTCTAACTTCAAAGCCTGACGAATCGATTCAAGCTGGTCGAGAGAGGTGCTTCCTAGTCTGAGCTCTTGTTCCACGGTCGGGGCAAAGAGTTGAAGGCGGACATCTTGGAGGAGCAGGCTCATGTGTTGTAGTCTTTCTGGCGCAGACTGGGGAGTATCATTCCAGAGGATACTCTCATTGCGAACCGCCCGAAGACCGACCAGTTGCTGAGCGAGACTGGATTTGCCAGAACCATTTGCACCGACGAGTCCGATGACAGTGCCAGCGGGAACAGCAAGCTCAGTAAGCAGACCAGATGCTTGACCTTTTGTGCGAACGGGGAGTTTTTCAATAAATAGTCCATTTTTAGACTCAAGCTTGGATGACTGGTGAATTTTGTGCTGAATGTGTTGCTTGGCTTCGGTCAGATCCAGACTACGTAAGGCTAGATTTTTTCGTTGGTCGGGAGACATTTTCTGGATATTGTCTCGAGTGAATATCTTTTCCAGTCGCCTTTCCGAAAAATAGAGGATGCGGTCAGCTAGGTCAATCCAGTTATTCAGACGGTGTTCGGCTACGAGAATGGTTTTTCCAGCGGACTTGAGTTGCTGGATTTGCGTTTGAATCGTGGCTGCACCAGCTGCATCTAGGTTTGCTGTTGGTTCGTCTAGGACCAAGATAGGCGTATCCTGCATGCTGGCACAAGCTAGCGCCAGTCGTTGCTGTTCGCCACCTGACAAGGTATGAATAGAGCGTTTTAAGAGATTCTCCAGCTCAAAATTCTGGCATACTTCTTGAAGTTTCTTGGCAATCTCCGGTCTAGGCATCTCTTTTTGCTCACAGGGAAGAACCAGTTCATGTTCCACAATCGTATGAAAAAACTGACTGCTCGGATGTTGAAAGACAGAGGCAACTTGCTGAGCTAGAATGTCGGTAGATTCCTGACCAACTTCCAAACCAGCTATGGTCAGTTTTCCAGACAAGCTTCCACCGAAATATTCAGGGGCAAGGCCGTTCAGTAATTTGAGAAATGTTGATTTACCAGAGCCGGAAGGACCAACAACCAAGATACACTCTCCTGGGAAAATCTTCAGAGAATCAATTTGGCAAGCCAATTGGTTGGTCGGATGATAGGTGAAGGTCAAGGCATCAGCAGTGATGATAGGCTGATGTAGAGGCACATTCCGATGCTCCATAAACTAATCCCCCAATCTAACCAGCTCCATTTGCTGGTGAAAAATTCGTGTGGTTTTCGTGTGCTTGTCATGCCCTTGGTCATCAGAGCCATGGTTAATTCTTGTGCCCTACGAAGAGTAGCCATCAGGAGGGGAATCAGCAAGTATTCTCCATATAAAAATGGATGAAGTAGCCACTCCCTCTTTTTAAGAAAGACACCTCTGAGGCGGAGTGCTTGGTGAATAAGTCGCGCTTGCTCAGGCAATAGCGGAAGGAAACCCAACATGACCCCAAAGGTCAAAACGAGAGGCTCAGGCAGACGCCATTTTCTGAGTCCATGTAGCAATTCATAGCTTGACGTAGTCGTCAAAATCAGCCCTCCCATCATGAAGCAAGGCAGTAACTGACGAAGACCGATAAAGACAAATGATAGGAATACCTGCCAGCCATTGCCCGAAGTTTCCTGTAAAAAGAAAGAATAGCAGGTCGCAGCTAGAAAGTACAGAGTATAGAGGCTAGCCTTGCACCACTGCTGGTAGAGTCCAGTCATAAGAAGCAGGATAAGACCAACTTCCAACCAATAAATCCAGCCATCAATATGATAGAGCAGGACCCAATTGGTCAGAAAGAGGACCAGGATTTTACTGCGAATGTCTAATTTCATTTGACGAGGCCAGAAGTCAGAAAGTGACGAGCAACTAATTTTTGTCCGATGACACCGCCGATGATGGCAAATAAGATGATGCTGCCGCAGATATAGCTGACATTTCCAAGATTAAATTCAATCATGACTCGATTAACATAGTCCATATCCTTGCCGCGCTCGAGTAACTTTTCAATGTAGGCGTCACGAGCAACCCACATCAAGAAGATAGGACCGAGATTGCCAAAAGAAAAGATGACATAAGATAAAAGATTAAGGCCAGAGCTGAGGTAATTTTTTTGACTTGCAATCCAGTCGGCTAACAGTGCACAACCTAGACTAGGGATGACTGCGAGAAGAAAATGCCCTGAAAAGAAGAAGAAGAGGGACATAACAGCACCCATCAAGCTAATGGCACCAAACTTTTGAATCTTGGCAATCAAAAGTATGTAAATGGTTCCGCATAACAGAGCAGCGAAGGCAGGAGCTAACTCCGTACTTGCTGAACGCGTGATGAGAAAGGCTAGGAGTGTTCCAAGTCCAACTCCGACAAAGTAGACAGCAGATAAGGCACCTGTTAAGATGAGATCCTTCATGTGTAGATGTTTCATAATTCCTCCAGTATAAAGGGAACAGAGCTTTCCCTACAAAATATTCAATCCCTTTAATTGTACCATTTTTATCACGTATTCTGACGAGAAGCGCTTCATTCTTTGAAAATGAACAAAATGTACGATATCTTGCTGAAAATGCTAGAAAAATCATCTTGTCTATGATAAAATGAAAGTGATTTCACAAAAGGAGGCTATATGAAAAAAGTATTATTTGTCATGGGGACCGTGCTCTGGAGTCTCTTTGTAGGGACAGGTCTTGTATCGGCCCAAGATGACTTGTTAACAATGACGCAAAAAGCAGGCTATCCAGCAACGGAAGCCATGGTTCCTAAGGCGTCTATTGTACTGGATGCGGAATCCGGTCAGGTCCTTTGGGCAGAAAATGCAGATGCCATTCGAGACCCAGCTAGTACGACAAAAACCATGGTGGTCTACTTGACCTTTGAAGCTATCACCGCAGGAAAAATCAATCTGGATACGCAAGTAACAGCAACAGAGACCGACCAAGCGATTGCAGGGATTTATGCTCTCAGTAATAATAAAATTGTAGCAGGACAAAGCTATACTGTTCGCGAGTTGTTGACCATGACTTTGGTTCCATCGTCCAATGTAACCACTCTGATGTTGGCTCATTTGATCCATGGTGGTGATGATGCTAGCTTTTTGGACCTGATGAATAAAACGGCCAAAGACCTTGGAATGACCAATACGCATTTTAACAATGCATCGGGTGCAGTTGCCTCTGCCTTTGAAGGATACTATGCCCCAGCTGGTTACAACCATGAATTTCCAAATGACACAACTGCTAAGGATTTGGCGATTCTAAGTTACCATTTGTTGAAAAAGCACCCAAAGGTGCTAGAATTTACAAAAAATCCCAAGGTCACTGTCAAGGCGGGTACACCGTTGGAAGAAACATTTGACGCCTATAATTATTCCTTGCCAGGCTTGCAGTATGGCTATGAAGGTGTTGATGGATTAAAAACAGGTTCTAGTCCGAGTGCTGCTTTTAATGCTATCGTGACAGCCAAGCGCAATGGCATTCGCTTGATTACCGTGGTCATGGGAGTGGGAGACTGGTCAGACCAAGACGGCGAATACTACCGACATTACTTTATCAATACGCTTTTAGATAAGACATTTTCAGAATACAGCCGACAAGTCATCGCACCAGCAGGCAAGCAAGATGTGGCCGGCAAGCAGATTGTCACCAAAGATAACCTTTACGGTCTGGTCAAAGCGGGCGAATCTCCTCAATTGACTTTGAATGGAAATCTCTTGCAAATCGCAGGAACCGTTGACCCGTCTTCAGGTGTAGCAGCGACAGATGCAGCAAGTGCGGCTAAAACAATACCGTCAAGTAAGGGGACTAGCCCCGCTACCAATCAATTCAGACTCTCTCTGCCTATCTTTGTAGTTATTGTTGTAGCAGGTGCTCTTGGTTTATTTTTACTTACGAAGGCATATTTTAAATTTAGAGCAAAACAACGTCGTCGCAGTCGTTCACAAAGTGCGGCTTATAGCCGTCGCTATCGAAGATAAGGAAAGCCGCCATGAGCGGTTTTTTGCTGCTAAAAATGATATAATAGGGCAAGAATACGAGGAAATCATGAATATTATAGAAGAAATTCAAACAATAAAGAAAGAAAAGTTGGGCTTGGTGACTGTTTTGACGGGCGATGATCCTGGTCAATTTCAACTAGCAAAGTCAGCATTTCTCAAGCAAATTGCATTTGATGCTAGTGATTTGGCTTATGCCTATTTTGATATGTCAGAGTCGGATTACACTCAGGTAGATTTGGACTTGGTATCGCTGCCTTTTTTCTCTGATGAGAAGATTGTCCTATTGGATTATTTTGCGGATTTAACGACGGATAAGAAGCGTTATTTGACAGACGATGAGCTCAAACAATTTGAAGTTTATCTGGAAAATCCTGTTGACACCACACGCTTGGTGATTTTCGCTCAGGGGAAATTAGATAGTAAGCGCCGCTTGGTCAAGATTCTCAAACGAGATGCGCGTGTCTTGGAAGCCAACGAGATGAAAGAGGCTGACCTGAAAAATTATTTCCAAAAAGAAGTAGCCCGTTTGGGGATTCAGATGGAGCCTGGCGTCTTTGAGGAACTCTTGGTCAAGTCGAATCTTGATTTTGCTGAAATGACAAAAAATTTAGTCTTTCTGCAATCCTACAAAGCGGGAGCTGTGATTTCACATCAGGATATTCAGCTGGCCATTCCGAAAACCTTGCAGGACAACTTGTTTGACTTGACCCAACTTATCTTGTCTAAAAAAATCAATCAGGCCCAGAGCTTGGTGCGCGACTTGCGCTTACAAGGAGAAGATGAAATCAAGTTATTAGCCGTACTGTTGACCCAATTTCGGACCTATTTGCAGGTGCAGTTACTGACTCATGAAGGACGGGGCGAGCAGCAGATTGTCACCGAATTATCCGATATTCAAGGGCGAAAGGTCAATCCCTACCAAGTCAAGTTTGCCTTGAGAGATTCACGAGGCTTATCGCTTGGATTTTTGAAGGAAGTGGTGCGGCTCTTGATTAAGACGGACTATCAGATTAAAACGGGTGTTTACGAGAAGGATTTCCTATTTGATATGACCTTGCTCAAGATTGCCAACCTGGTTTAAATCACGGACAAATGTTTTGAAAGCTATCTCAGAATTCGATATAATAAAGCCATATAAATGAAAAGAGGAAACCAAAATGGCAATTATTTTACCAGATCTTCCGTACGCATACGATGCTCTTGAACCAGCTATTGATGCAGAAACAATGACGCTTCACCATGATAAACACCATGCAACTTACGTGGCAAATGTGAATGCAGCTCTTGAAAAACACCCAGAAATCGGTGAAGATCTAGAAGCTTTGTTGGCTAATGTTGACGCTATCCCAGCAGACATCCGCCAAGCAGTCATCAACAACGGTGGTGGTCACTTGAATCATGCCCTTTTCTGGGAACTC
This sequence comes from Streptococcus gallinaceus, assembly GCF_040545695.1. Lineage (NCBI taxonomy): Bacteria > Bacillati > Bacillota > Bacilli > Lactobacillales > Streptococcaceae > Streptococcus > Streptococcus gallinaceus. The sequence goes on from NZ_JBEPMK010000001.1 coordinate 192,771, forward strand.
CTTTCACCTGAAAAAACAGACATCACAGAAGAAGTAGCAGCAGCTATCAACGAAGCATTTGGTTCATTTGAAGAATTCCAGGCCGCCTTCACAGCCGCAGCAACAACACGTTTTGGTTCAGGTTGGGCTTGGCTCGTTGTCAATGCAGAAGGTAAATTGGAAGTTGTTTCAACAGCTAACCAAGACACTCCAATCATGGAAGGCAAAAAACCAATCTTGGCACTTGACGTTTGGGAACACGCTTACTACCTCAACTACCGTAACGTACGTCCAAACTACATCAAAGCATTCTTTGATATCATCAACTGGAATAAGGTAGCTGAATTGTACGCAGCAGCGAAATAAGCAATAAAAGAACGCATGTCTCCATTATGAGATATGCGTTTTATGATAGGATGAGTTATTTCTACAATTTCATACGGCGGGAGAAGTCGATGAAATGAAACTTATCCAATTTATGTCGGCTTTCAGTGAATTGGAACTGTCGCTGATCTTCTAAATAAACCTGAGATTTTATAGAAACGACATGGCGATCCTCTCCTATTTCCAAATATTGTTTGTCTTGTTCATGGACATGATCAATTAGAATATCCTTTCGCGCAAAAGCGATTTCGAGATGTAGCTCTTTTTCCAAATAAGCATAGATGGATTTTTCAGCAATTTCTTTGCTCATACGCGGAACCAACCGAGCAGATAAATAATCGATATCTAGAACAGTAGCTATTCCATCGACTAATCGTTGACGAATAATCTTCCAGACAATACTATTAATGGGAAAGCCAGTGTACTGATGTAGTTTTTGATCAATCCGGATTTTCTCTAAAAAGAGCACATTGGTTTTGGAAGAAAGTCCTAGACTGCTAACAAGTTCTTGATAGCTGATCAGTTCGGAAACTGGGAAGGTGATATGTTCTTGTTGGGTGACCTGTGACCCTGAGCCTTGTACTTTGGTGATGAGTCCGGCTTGAGACAGTAGCGATAAAGATTTTCGGATTGTATCCCGGCTAACTTGATACTCTATGGTCAGCTCTTTTTCGGTTGGTAAAAAGTCTCCTCCCTTGTAGTATTCATCTAAAATTTTTTGTTCTAATTCTTTGAAAATCATTTCATATTTTTTCATTTTTTCTGCTTTCCTTCAATTGTTTTCATACTTGTTTTTAAATGAGCATACAAATCGCCTTATTTTATCAAAAAATCAGAAAAGATGCACCAAACAACTTGCATACAAATAGTACATCGCTTACAATGTAGATGTAAATCAAATGCATTTATGATTTTAGTTGTTTTAAGCTGGAAAACCAGTTGATACTTTGTCCCTTGCAATGATTGTAGAGATTATGAAACAGGTCGATAACCTCTTGGGGGATAGTAGACGTGTACTATGGTAGCAGTGATTGCAAAAAATATGAAAAGGTATAAGGAAAAATACGATGGGAAAATTTGAAAAAGAAGCTCAAAGCCTCCTAGATGCCATCGGTGGTAAGAGCAATGTCAGTGCAGTGACTCACTGTGCGACTCGCATGCGTTTTGTCTTGAATGATGACAAGGCAGCCGATGTCAAAGCTATCGAAAGTCTAGCACCAGTAAAAGGAACTTTCACCAATGCTGGTCAGTTCCAAGTAATCATTGGTAACGATGTGCCAATCTTCTACAATGACTTCGTAGCCGTGTCAGGTATTGAAGGCGTGTCAAAAGAAGTAGCTAAGTCAGCTGCCAAACAAAATCAACATCCAATTCAGCGCGTACTGACCATGTTGGCTGAAATCTTTACACCAATCATTCCAGCTATCATCGTAGGTGGTTTGATTCTTGGTTTCCGTAATATTCTTGAAGGAGTTCCTTTTGAATCGCTTGGCCAAGCTATGGCTGACGGGAAGCCAGTATTTGATGCAAATGGTGAGCCGGTTTATAACACGATTATCCAAGTTTCACAATTTTGGAATGGAGTGAACTCCTTCTTATGGCTTCCAGGTGAAGCGATTTTCCACTTCTTGCCAGTAGGTATCGTTTGGTCTGTTACTCGTAAAATGGGAACAACTCAAATCCTTGGTATTATTCTTGGTATCTGTTTGGTGTCACCGCAGTTGCTCAATGCTTACGCAGTAGCAGGGACTCCAGCAGCTGAAATTGCTAAGAGTTGGGTTTGGGACTTTGGTTCCTTTACAGTTAATAAAATCGGTTACCAAGCACAAGTTATTCCAGCCCTCCTTGCAGGCCTCAGCTTGTCTTACCTTGAAATTTTTTGGCGTAAACGTATCCCAGAAGTTATTTCAATGATTTTTGTACCATTCTTGTCCTTGCTGCCAGCCATTATCTTGGCCCACACAGTGCTCGGCCCTCTTGGTTGGACTATCGGTAAAGGTATCTCAGCAGTCGTTCTTGCCGGTTTGACTGGATCCTTCAAATGGCTCTTCGGAGCAATCTTCGGTGCTGTTTATGCCCCATTCGTTATCACTGGTCTTCACCATATGACTAACGCTATCGACACGCAATTGATTGCGGATACTAGCACTCACACAACTGGTTTGTGGCCAATGATTGCTTTGTCAAACATCGCTCAAGGTTCTGCCGTTCTTGGTTACTACTGGATGCACCGTCATGATAAGAAGGAAGCACAAATCTCTCTTCCTGCAACTATCTCAGCCTACCTTGGTGTTACAGAACCAGCCCTTTTTGGGGTTAACGTGAAATACATCTACCCATTTGTTGCGGGTATGATTGGTTCGGGGATTGCGGGTTTCTTATCAACCACCTTCAACATTCAAGCTAACGCTATCGGTGTTGGTGGCCTTCCAGGCTTCTTGTCAATCAATATCAAATATATGGGCTTCTTCTTTATCTGTATGGCAGTAGCTGTTATAGTACCATTCTTCTTGACAATTTTCTTCAAAAAAACAGGTATTCTTGCTAAGACGGAAGAAGATGCAGTGCTTGATGTTCCTCTTCAAGAACCAGTCGTTGAAGAAACTGGACTTGAAGCAGGTGTTCTAGTCACTCTTATTAGCCCATTGACTGGGGAAATGAAAGAACTTAGTCAGGCACAAGATGCTGTATTTGCTCAAGGTGTGATGGGACAAGGTGTCCTCATCGAACCAAGCGAAGGTGAATTGGTGGCTCCAGTTGATGCAACTGTTTCAGTTCTTTTCCCAACTAAACACGCTGTTGGTTTGGTGTCAGAAGACGGTGTTGAGCTCTTGATGCACATCGGTATGGATACTGTTAACCTTGAAGGTAAAGGTTTTACAGCACACGTAGCTCAAGGTGAAAAGGTTAAAGCTGGTGATAAATTGATTAGCTTTGACATTGACGCTATCAAGGCAGCTGGTTACCCAGTTGAAACACCTGTTATCATCACTAACCAAGATAATTTCTTGCCAATCGCTGAACACGATTTCCCAAGAGCTATCCAGCGTGGTGAAAAATTGATGACAGCGCGTAAACTCTAATAGAGATAGATATAATTGTTTCAAGTCCAGTCCATGAAAACTGGACTTGACGCATTTTCCAGTGCAAGCTAGAGGTTCAAAGGTAGCTAGCCCTGCCTTTAGTTTATTTTCAAATAAAAATCAAAACTAGCAAACTTAATTTACATATCTGATAATGGAATATTAGAAATTAGAAAAGCGAACGAAGTGAGTCAAACCTGATATTTTCGCCGTAGTGAAATTATTAGTGACAGCAATGCTGTTACTAATAACGGAATTTTTGAGAGAGAATAAGTCCAGTGGACTTATTTTGCCCGAGCCTTAAAACAAAGACGTGAGGGGGCTCAATCTTAGGATTGCTCTCACAGTCTGGGAGACTGTTAGAGGTGACAGATAGGAAAAACAAAGTTTTTCTCATCATTCCCTGGATTTCTCAAATCATCCACTGGATAATTTCTTCTTCCGTCCGCACTATCTCACAACATGGAATTTTCAAAATCGATAACATTTTGAAAATGGAATTAGTAAGGTAGCTAGGTAAGTTGCCATAGCGATTACCGTAGTTTATCAGTGATTTTAACCATTGATAAACCTGCTACGTTAGAAAATATCAAAAATCAGTTTTTAAATTTTAATGAGTATGAAAAAAGAAAAAGGAGACACCCATGGCAATCGATAAACGTAAAGTTGTCTATCAAATTTATCCAAAATCTTACAAGGACACAACTGGCAATGGTATTGGAGACCTTCGTGGTATCATTGAAAAACTGCCTTACCTTGAAGAGTTGGGCATTGATATGATTTGGCTCAACCCATTTTACCCAAGTCCACAACGTGACAATGGTTATGATGTCGCCGATTACACGGCTGTCAATCCAGACTTCGGCACCATGGCTGATTTTGAAGAAATGATTGCGGTTGGTCGTAAGCACAATATTGACTTCATGTTGGATATGGTACTCAACCACTGTTCAACAGAGCATGAATGGTTCCAAAAAGCCCTTGCTGGTGACAAGTTCTATCAAGACTTCTTCATCCTTCGTGATGAGCCAACCGACTGGGTTTCAAAATTCGGTGGCAATGCCTGGGCACCGTTTGGCGATACAGGCAAATACTACCTCCACCTCTTTGACGTGACTCAAGCAGACCTCAATTGGCGCAACCCTCATGTCCGTGAAGAACTTTTTAAGGTGGTTAATTTCTGGCGTGACAAGGGTGTCAAAGGCTTCCGCTTCGACGTTATCAACTTGATTGGGAAAGATGAAGTTTTGGAAGATTGCCCAATCAATGATGGTAAACCAGCCTACACTGACCGTCCAATCACCCATGACTACCTTAAAATGATGAACAATGCCAGCTTCGGTCAAGATGATTCCTTTATGACCGTTGGTGAAATGTCTGCGACAACCATTGAAAATTGTATTCTCTACACGGCACCAGAGCGTGAAGAATTGTCAATGGCCTTCAACTTCCATCATCTTAAAGTCGACTACAAGGAGGGTCAAAAATGGACTATCATGGACTTTGATTTCATCGCCCTTCGTGACCTCTTCCATTCTTGGGGAGAAGGCATGAGCGAGGGAGATGGTTGGAATGCTCTCTTCTATAATAACCATGACCAACCACGCGCTCTCAATCGTTTTGTGGATGTCAAAAATTTCCGCAATGAAGGAGCAACTATGTTGGCAGCTTCTATTCATTTGTCACGCGGCACACCATATATCTACATGGGTGAAGAAATCGGCATGATTGACCCAGACTATGATTCAATGGCTGACTATGTGGATGTTGAAAGTCTCAATGCCTACCAAATCATGTTGGATGAAGGCAAGACTCCAGAAGAAGCCTTCAAGATTATCCAAACCAAATCGCGTGATAATTCTCGTACGCCAATGCAATGGGATGCGAGCGAAAATGCTGGCTTTACCACGGGTATCCCATGGCTCAAAGCCGGTAAATCATATAAGGAAATTAACGTGGTCTCTGAACAATCAGGATCAATCTTTACCTTCTATCAAAAACTCATCAAACTCCGTAAAGACATACCATTGATTGCAGAAGGTGACTACAAGGCGGCCTACACAGACAGCGACAAGGTTTACGCTTTTGAACGTCAGTTGGACGGTCAAAAACTTCTTGTTCTCAACAACTTCTTTGCAGATGACGTCACTCTTGACTTGCCAGCTGACTATGTCAATGGTCAAGTCCTTATCAGTAATTATGCTGACGTTACTGTAACAGAGACTGTGACCTTGAAACCTTACCAAGCGCTAGCGATTCTGGTGAAATAGGACAAGGATGATTTTACCAAACACTTCTAGGGTTAGAGAACTTCTCTAATTTTGGGGGTGTTTTTCTACCATTTGTCAAGTATATCAACGCTTATTGGAATCATTTTTTAGAAAGTCAGTAGAATGATGATGTCTATTGCCTTTTTTTAGGTCATTTTGACAGAAAAAAGTGTACACACAGACAGCACCTTATTTAGTGATTTTTTAATAAGGTGTTACAATAGTATGGCATAGTTATCTTTACTAATTTTTAGCTAAACGGTAATCATAAAGTTTATTATGCGTTATGAGGTAATACATTGTCCGAATAAGGCGATGTATTGAGGCAATCGTATGTGGCTTGGTTGAGCTGACTTGCGATTGTTTTTTTCGTTTCTTATAGAAGTCAGCGATGTGAGAGGGATTTGTGTGACTAGCAGAAGTGATGTTATGGATACACTTAAATAAAATCTTTCTGGCATAAGGGTTGCCACGCTTTGTAATGTGTTCTTGTGCCAGATAGTTTCCAGATTCGTAGTGCCTTAAGTCAATGCCAATAAAAGCGTTGATTTGATTGGCAGACTGAAACCGACGAATGTCCCCCAACTCGCAATAATACTTGTAGCTGTAGTCTATGCGATACCAGGGATAGAAAGTAGTATCTCATGTTCAGGTAATGGCTGAGCAAGCTGACCATTTCATCCAATACGATTTGTCTCCGTTCTGTAAGTCTAAGCAGTTCTTGTGCATAGTATCTCACCTCTTCGACCATTGTAGAGTTTTTTTGTACAGCTGAATAAGACTGTTTAGCTAGTTCCGCTAATTTATCAACCAAGGAAGAGACTCGTTTTCCAGAAATCCGTTTAAGTAGTGGATTGTAGGATAACGTCTGTCAATTCCGTTTCTGATAACTCCAAGACAAAGTTCTTATTTGGAAAGGCCTTAACTAAATTCCAGTATTGTTCTCCTGTTGGTGTGGATAGCAGTTGTTCCAGCTCATGGAAAGTCACTTGCAAGACCTTATGAAGACGATTCTTAGCACGGACGGTGTCTTCAGTCAGATTTTGATAGAAGCGACTAAGGTCACGCAAATTTTGGTAAACTTCTTTTTGACGATAAGTAGGCTTGCGATTGAAGATAAATTGTGACTCAGCCAATTTTTCTGCATCAATCTTATCTGTTTTACGTACTCGCAAACTGTCTAATTGCTTTTTGGCTTCTAGAGGGTTTAACCGAGTATAGGAACCTGTAGCTTCAAAGATGATTTCTGGGTTTTGAACAGATTTCAAGTCCTTTAACAACCTCGAAAAACCGATAGCGTCATTGGGTATCGAATAGCCATGAACTTTTTCACTATTGACCAGAATAGCCACTTCAGAGCTTACTTTACTCACATCAATTCCAAATACTGTACGCATAAGATTACCTCGTTTATCTTGTCAGATTCCTTGTTTTAGCTATCTCATTTTCAATACTCGACGTTGAACGTCCCACATACTGTGACCAGATTTTAACTAAAACAGGTGTCTTGCTAGTTTTTATTGCGACGTCTAGCGTCTAAAGCCCCTTCGGCTTAACAAGACACCTCTACTTTATCAAAAAAGAAAAAGTAGTGAAGATTTCTCCCGTCGGAGATTTCTTCACTACTAAGCTTAGTATGTTTTTATTTTGTTAAAAATGATAGACGGATCTGAAATAGCTAGTAGGGGTTTGACGTTTTTGTATCCTTTTACAGAAAAAAGAAAGCGTTTTAAAGTGGTTTAAAATATGCTATAATATATTAAAAAAGAAAGTGGAAGGCATATTGCACGGAATGATCACAAACGACCAGTATCGCTATTTACGAAACAATCCCATTTTTCAACATTTTCCTGTTGAGCATTTTGACCAGATTGCTAAGGAAATTCGCTTTCGTAAAATCCCGAAAGGACAGATATTTTTCTTTGGTGGCGATCGTCGTGATTACTTATTTGTCTTATTTCAAGGTTATGCGCGGATAGAGCAGTATGACCAGACGGGGACCTACACCTATCTGGACTATATCCGCCAAGGAGAGGCCTTCCCATTTGGTGATATGTTCAATGATGGTCTCTACCATTACACAGCGGTAGCGGAGACAGATTTGGAATACTTTATGATTCCTATGGATGATTATGAAGAATTTTCGAAAATCAATCCGCGCCAGATGCTCTTTATCGCCAAGAAGCTGTCAAAAATTTTGCGTTTTGAGGAGCTGCGCTTGCGCAATGCAATGATATCCCGAGCTAGCGACCGGGTGGAGCAAGTTCTGGCCCTCATGTACTGGGACATCTGCCTACCGGCTCAATTAGATACGCTCCCCTTTACCATCCATATCCAAGAAATTTCCCGATTATCTGCGACCACTAGGGAGACTGTTAGTCAAGTCATGAAGCGGCTGAAGCAGGAAAATCGGATTAGTTATTCCCACAAGCAACTGACTTTTTTGGATAAGGATTATTTTTTAGAACATTTGACCGAGACTCGCTAGAGTTTCGGTTTTTTCTTATTTTCAATAAAAATATTTATTCAAAAAAGGAGTAAAATCGATAAAATAGTCAAAGAAAGCGTTGTCATTTATATAAAAATGAAAAAATTTGTGTTAAAATGTACAATATTTGGCAAATAAATTGTCAAATACTTCGTGTAAGCGTTTTAAATTTGGTGGTATAGTAGTATCAACAAAGGGTAAGGAAACTTACAACAGGTAAAAAGGAGGGATTCACATGTCACAAAATCCTATTCATGTTTTTTCAGAAATCGGAAAACTGAAAAAAGTTATGCTACACCGTCCGGGTAAAGAAATTGAAAATCTGATGCCTGACTATCTCGAACGACTCTTGTTCGATGATATTCCATTCTTAGAAGACGCCCAAAAAGAGCACGATGCATTTGCTCAAGCCCTTCGTGATGAAGGAGTGGAAGTTCTCTACTTGGAACAGCTTGCAGCTGAGTCTCTGGTCACTCCAGAAATTCGAGAAGCCTTCATCAACGAATACTTAGAAGAAGCCAATATTCGTGGCCGGGCAACGAAAAAAGCCCTTCGTGCGCTTTTGATGAATATCACCGACAATCAAGAATTGATTGAAAAAACAATGGCTGGTGTTAAGAAATCAGAATTACCAGAAATTTGTGCAGAAGAAAAGGGTCTGACAGACTTGGTAGAATCCAATTATCCATTCGCCATCGACCCAATGCCAAATCTCTACTTCACTCGTGATCCATTTGCGACGATTGGCAACTCTGTTTCGCTCAACCATATGTACTCTGAAACGCGTAATCGCGAAACCATTTATGGTAAGTACATCTTTACTCATCATCCAGATTATGCAGGCAAAGTTCCATTTGTCTATGACAGAAGTGAGTCAACTCGTATCGAAGGTGGAGATGAGTTGGTGCTTTCAAAAGACGTGCTAGCAGTAGGGATTTCTCAACGGACAGATGCAGCGTCTATTGAAAAACTCTTGGTCAATATCTTCGAACGGGGAGTTGGCTTCAAGAAGGTTTTAGCCTTTGAATTTGCAAATAGCCGCAAGTTCATGCATTTGGACACTGTATTCACTATGGTGGACTATGATAAATTCACCATTCACCCAGAAATTGAAGGTGACCTTCGCGTCTACTCTGTCACTTATGAAAATGAAGAATTACATATCGTAGAAGAAAAAGTTGACTTGGCAGAACTTCTTGCAGCAAATCTCGGAGTTGAAAAAGTTGACTTGATTCGTTGCGGTGGCGGTGACAATGTTGCTGCTGGACGAGAACAATGGAATGATGGCTCCAATACATTGACCATCGCACCTGGTGTCGTAGTGGTTTACAAACGCAATACAATCACAAATGCCATTCTCGAATCCAAAGGTCTTCGCTTGATTAAGATTTCAGGAAGTGAATTGGTACGAGGCCGTGGCGGTCCACGTTGTATGTCCATGCCATTTGAGCGCGAGGATATTTGATAGAAAAACGAATGAGATAGAAAGAGGAAGCATATGACAACATCCGTATTTAAAGGCAGACATTTTTTAGCAGAAAAAGATTTTACACGTGCAGAGTTGGAATACTTGATTGACTTTGCAGCGCACTTGAAAGATTTGAAAAAACGCCATATTTCCCACCGTTATCTAGAAGGCAAGAACATTGCGCTCTTGTTTGAAAAGACTTCTACTCGGACTCGTGCAGCTTTTACCACTGCAGCTATTGATCTGGGTGCTCATCCAGAATACTTGGGAGCAAATGATATCCAGCTTGGCAAGAAAGAGTCCACAGAAGACACAGCAAAAGTTCTTGGTCGTATGTTTGACGGGATTGAATTCCGTGGTTTCAGCCAAAAAATGGTAGAAGAATTAGCAGAGTTTTCAGGTGTACCAGTTTGGAATGGTTTGACAGATGCATGGCACCCAACTCAAATGTTGGCTGACTACTTGACTGTGAAAGAAAACTTTGGCAAATTAGAAGGTTTGACATTGGTTTATTGCGGTGATGGTCGTAACAACGTGGCAAACAGCCTTTTGGTAACTGGTGCTATCCTTGGTGTCAATGTTCATATCTTCTCTCCAAAAGAACTCTTCCCAGCAGAAGATGTTGTAGCTCTTGCTGAAGGTTTTGCAAAAGAATCTGGCGCTCATATTCTCGTGACGGAAGATGCCGATGAAGCTGTCAAAGGAGCAGATGTCCTCTACACAGACGTTTGGGTATCAATGGGTGAAGAAGCTAAATTTGCAGAACGCGTAGCCTTGCTTAAACCTTATCAAGTGAATATGGACTTGATTAAGAAAGCTCAAAATGATAATCTCATCTTCTTGCATTGCTTGCCAGCCTTCCACGATACCAATACGGTTTATGGCAAAGATGTAGCAGAAAAATTTGGTGTAGAAGAAATGGAAGTGACAGATGAAGTCTTCCGCAGCAAATACGCTCGCCAGTTTGACCAAGCTGAAAACCGCATGCACACCATCAAAGCAGTTATGGCAGCTACATTGGGCGAGCTCTTTATTCCAAAAGTATAAGTTTACAAGTGCACCTGTTGGACGTCTTGTCTGACAAACAGCTGGAGGGCTGAGGCAAAAGCCCAGTCCTCCTATTTTTATATGAGATGATAGTGAGTTTCTTTGATTTTACAAGCCTCGTTTGAAAACGAAAGAAATCCACTATTCTATTATCAGAGAAAAAGGAGAAGCTATGACAAATCGTAAAATCGTAGTGGCCTTGGGAGGGAATGCAATCCTCTCCTCAGACCCATCAGCAAAAGCTCAAAAAGAAGCCTTGGTTCAAACAGCCAAGCACCTGGTGAAACTGATAAAAAATGGAGATGAGCTCATCATCACCCATGGAAATGGACCGCAAGTTGGTAACTTATTACTGCAAAATTTGGCGGCGGATTCCATTAAAAATCCTGCCTTTCCATTGGATTCACTTGTTGCCATGACAGAGGGCTCTATCGGATTTTGGCTACAAAATGCTCTCGAAAACGAATTGGCCAAGGAAGGGATTGAAAAAGAAGTGGTCTCTCTTGTGACACAGGTGGTTGTGGACAAGGATGACCCAGCTTTTGAAAATTTGACCAAACCAATCGGCCCATTCTACACAGAAGCAGAGGCAAAAGCTGAAGCTGAAAAGACGGGAGCCACTTTCAAAGAAGATGCTGGTCGTGGCTGGCGCAAGGTTGTTGCCTCACCTAAACCAATTGGTATCAAAGAAATCACAACCATTCGCACACTGTTGAATGCGGGCGAAGTGGTGGTTGCGGCTGGCGGTGGCGGTATCCCAGTCGTTAAAGAGGCTGATGGGACCTTGACAGGCGTTGAAGCCGTTATTGATAAGGACTTTGCTTCCCAATGCTTGGCTGAATTGGTGGATGCAGATCTCTTTATCGTCTTGACCGGTGTGGATTATGTCTTTGTCAACTTTAACAAACCAAACCAAGAGAAATTGGAACGGGTAACGGTAGCTGAATTGGAAGAATACATTGGACAAAACCAATTTGCACCAGGCTCAATGCTACCAAAAATTCAAGCTGCCATGGCTTTTGTCAATCACAAGCCTGAATCACAAGCCGTTATCACATCGCTTGAAAATCTCGGTGCCTTGATTGAGTCAGAAAGCGGCACGATTATTTCAAAAGGGTAGATTGAAAAGGGAGCTGGAAATCAACTCGGAGCTCCCTTTAGGACAAGAGTTTTTGTAAACGGTTACAAAAACATCAAGTGCTTTCTGTCGGAAGAGCACAAGCTACAAATCAATCGGTGAAAAGTCCGATCTGGACACGCATATATTATTTAGGAGGTTAATGACATGGCTCAAAAAGAGAAAAAAGGCTTTAGGATGCCTTCATCTTTCACTGTTTTGTTCATCATCATCGCCATTATGGCTGTCATGACTTGGCTGATTCCAGCAGGCCAGTACAAGACGGATGACGCTGGAAATTTGATTGCTGGAACTTATCAACGCATTGCTTCAAGCAAGCAAGGACTCTATGACATTTTTATGGCGCCAGTCCGTGGGATGATTGGGACCAGCAAGACATCAGGGGCAATTGAAGTTTCTTTCTTTATCCTGATGGTTGGTGGTTTTCTCGGTGTCGTTACAGAAACGGGTGCTTTAGATACAGGGATTGCGGCGGTTGTTAAAAAATACAAAGGCCGCGAAAAGATGTTGATTCCTGTTCTCATGCTCTTGTTTGCCCTCGGTGGTTCCACATACGGCATGGGTGAAGAAACAATGGCTTTCTATCCTCTGATTATCCCTGTTATGTTAGCCGTTGGATTTGATACCATAACTGCGGTGTCTATTGTCTTGATTGGTTCACAAATTGGTTGCTTGGCCTCAACGGTCAATCCATTTGCGACGGGGGTAGCGTCAGATGCTGCCGGAATCGGACTTGCTGATGGGATTATTTGGCGCTTGGTATTTTTCGTTGTCATGTACGGTATCTCAGTTATGTATGTTTACCGCTATGCAGGGAAAATTGAGCACAATCCTGAAAAATCCTATGTTTTTGCAAAACGAGACGAAGACCTTGCTTATTTCAAATTAAGAACCGAAGACAATGCGACTCTAAGTGGCAAACAAAAAGGAGTGCTCTGGATTTTTGCAGCAACCTTTATCATCATGGTGATTAGCTTGATTCCATGGGCAGATTTGAACAAACATTTTACCTTATTTACAAGTCTGAATGATGCTCTTCAAAACATTCCTGTATTGGGTGTCGTATTTGGGAAAACAGCTGCCTTGGGAACTTGGTACTTCCAAGAAATCACCATGCTTTTCTTCATGATGGCGATTTTGATTGGTATTGTCTACGGTATTTCAGAATCTCGCTTTATCCAAGTGTTTATGAACGGGGTAGCAGACTTGCTCAGCGTTGCCTTGATTTGTGCTGTTGCGCGTGGTATTCAAGTTGTTATGAACGATGGTGCCATCACTGCGACCATTCTTCACTGGGGCGAAGAAGGCTTGAAAGGTCTCTCTTCACAACTCTTCATCGTCTTGACCTACATTTTCTACTTGCCAATGTCCTTCTTAATTCCATCCACATCTGGTCTAGCAGGAGCGACCATGGGTATTATGGCCCCTTTGGGCGAATTTGCAAAAGTTCCAGCTCATTTGGTTGTCACAGCCTTCCAATCAGCTTCAGGTTTGCTCAATCTAGTGACACCAACTTCTGGTATCGTAATGGGAGCACTTGCCCTCGGACGTATTGAAATTGGTACATGGTGGAAATACATTGCTAAGTTGATTGTGCTTGTTTTCCTTGCAAGTATCGCTATCTTGGTCATTGCAACCTTCTTCTAAACGTTTTATAATGAAAAGAAGAAAGGAGTTCTATGAAGACATTTATTACAGAAAGTCATCGGGCAGAGGTGCTTGCAGCAATCAAAGACATTGTTGCCATTCCATCTGTCTGTCATGAAGGAGAAAATGGTACTCCCTTTGGTCAAGCTATTCAAGACGCCTTGGAACACACCTTGGAGTTGACAAGGGGGCTGGGCTACAAGACCTACCTTGATCCGCAAGGCTATTATGGCTATGCAGACTTGGGAGAGGGTGAGGAGACACTTGCGATTCTCTGCCATTTGGATGTTGTTCCTGCAGGGGATTTGGAGAAATGGGTTTCTCCTCCTTTTGAAGCAGACGTTCGAGATGGCAAACTTTACGGCCGTGGTGTGCAAGATGACAAGGGTCCAACCATGCTGGCTCTCTATGCAGTCAAAGCCTTGGTCGAAGCAGGAGTTATCTTCCATAAACGCATTCGCTTTATATTTGGCACAGATGAAGAAACGCTCTGGCGTTGCCTCCATCGTTACAATGAACTGGAAGAAGCTGCCACAATGGGCTTCGCACCAGATTCATCATTCCCACTGACCTATGCCGAAAAAGGCTTACTTCAAGCGACATTACGAGGTCCAGAAGCCAAAGATCTTAGCTTAGAAGCTGGTCAAACCTACAATGTCGTACCAGCCAAGGCTAGTTACAGCGGTCCGTGGTTAGATACTGTCCTAGCCGAATTGGATAAGCTTGGCTTTGACTATGAAAAAACAGCCGACTCGGTGACTGTTTTGGGTCTGGCCAAACATTCCAAGGATGCAGCTGAAGGGGTGAATGCGATCGTTCGCCTAGCCAAGGCTCTTCTTCCAGTGACAGATCATCCGGCGATTCGGTTTATAGCAGAAGCAGTTGGAGAAGATGCGACAGGAGCTAGTTTATTCGGCTTGGTTGAAGACCAACCGTCTGGAAAACTCAGCTTTAATATTGCAGGTCTTAGTTTGACAGAAGACTATTCCGAGATCCGACTGGATATCCGAATTCCTGTTTTGGCAGACAAGGAATCCTTGGTTCGGACATTGTCTGAAAAAGCGACGGACTTCCAGCTGACCTACGAGGAATTTGACTATCTGCCATCGCTTTATGTTCCGCTAGATAGCCCCTTGGTCTCTACGCTGATGGCTGTTTACCAAGAAAAAACAGGAGATATGACCCCTGCTCAATCATCCGGTGGAGCAACATTTGCACGAACCATGTCAAACTGTGTCGCCTTCGGGGCCTGTTTCCCAACGACACCACAGACTGAGCATCAAGAAAATGAACATGCCCCACTAGAAGACTTGTATCGAGCTATGGATATCTATGCAGAAGCCATTTATCGCCTAGCAGGAAATCCATTATAATCCAGCTCCTTCTTTCTCTTGAAAAGGCCCTAGGCTTTACCTAGGGTCTTTTCACATATTATCGATTGCTAAAAAAGAATGGAGGTGTGTATTCTTTTAATTTTTCAAAGCAGGCTTGGGCAGTGTCATTGTCCTCGCAGACAATCAAACACACGTCATCTCCACAAACGGTTGCGACAACCTCTGTCAATTCCATGGCATCTAAGATGGAGCCAAAGGATTGGGCAAGACCGGGCAAGGTCTTGAGGACAACCTGGTGTTGGACTGGACGGAGCATGACTAGGGCGTCTTCCATGTAAAAACGCAGACGTTTTTCCCAACGAGCGGGAGCAATGCTGTTAATGACATAATAGGAAGTATCGTCTTCGTTGATTTTGACAAGATTGAGAAGTTTGATATCGCGTGATAGGGTGGATTGGGTCACAGAGATACCGTTTAACTCGAGCAAATCTTGTAACTCTTGTTGGGTATGAATTTTCTTTTCCGATACCAAGGAGCGAATGACCTGATGGCGGCTTTCAATTTTATTCATAGAAAATCTCCTATTTGACGAACATGGCATCACCAAAGCTAAAGAAGCGATAGTGTTCTTCGACAGCGTGTTTGTAGGCATCTAGGACAAATTCACGCCCGGCAAATGCAGATACTAGCATGACAAGGGTTGATTTTGGAAGATGGAAATTGGTTGAAAAAGCATCCACGACCTTGAATTGATAGCCTGGTTTGATGAAGATATTGGTCCAACCGGAGTCAGCCTGCAATTGTCCGTCAAATTTATTTCCAATGGTTTCAATAGTGCGGATTGAAGTCGTACCGACAGCGATTACACGACCACCATTGGCCTTGACTTGATTCAAAGTATCTGCAGCCTCTTGACTAAGATTGTAAAATTCAGAGTGCATTTCGTGTTCATCGAGTTTATCCACAGAGACAGGACGGAAAGTTCCTAGCCCGACATGGAGTGTCAAGTAGACTAGTTTGACACCCTTGGCTTCAATTTTTTTCAGTAATTCTTTTGTGAAATGCAAGCCGGCAGTCGGTGCAGCAGCAGAGCCATTTTCTTTGGCATAGACTGTCTGGTAGCGTTCCTTGTCTTCCAATTTTTCGTGGATATATGGCGGAAGCGGCATTTCTCCCAAACTTTCCAGCACTTCTAGGAAGATACCTTCATAGTGAAATTCGACGATGCGGCCACCATGTTCTAATTCCTCGACGATAGTGGCAGTGAGGCGACCATCTCCGAAAGAGACCTTGGTTCCTACTTTTAGGCGTTTGGCAGGCTTGGCTAAAACTTCCCACTGATTACCTCCCTTGTCTTTCAAAAGAAGAAATTCGACGTGGCCATGTGTATCTGGTTTTTCACCGTAGAGACGAGCAGGGAGAACACGTGTATTATTCATGACCAGCGCATCACCAGCGTGTAACTCATCTAAAATATGGTCAAAATGTGTGTCGGTCATGTCATGAGTTTCGCGGTCAATGACCAATAACTTCGAACTGTCTCGTTGTTCCAAAGGAGTTTGAGCAATCAACTCTTCAGGCAAATAAAAATCAAAATCAGCAGTATTCATAAGTCTCCTTAAGCAAAAATAATCAATAAAAAGTAGAGAATCAGCGCAAGCGGAGCAATCATCAGAAAGCTACCTAGAATGGCTAGGGCATTTCTCCAAGTCTTGTATTGTCTCAAAAAATAGGCGGCCAGACAAAGTGCTGCGCCCCATAAAAAGATAATCAATAATTGTGTAGTCATAAAAACATTATACCATAAAAAAGATTTTGCTTGACAAAAATTGGTATATACCGTATAATGAAATCAGACAATTGGTATATACCAAACAAGCAAAGGAGAGACCCATGAAAGTCATCACAGTAAAAGACCAAGTTGAAGGCGGAAAAGTTGCTTTTGAATTATTGAAAGAAAAATTAGACCAAGGTGCCAAGGTACTAGGATTGGCAACAGGTTCGACACCGATTGAATTTTACAAAGAAATCGTTGCTAGCGATGTCGACCTATCCTCATTGGTATCAGTGAACTTGGATGAATATGTCGGCTTATCAGCGGATGATGAACAGTCCTATGCTTACTTTATGAAGGAAAATCTCTTTGCAGAAAAACCTCTCAAAGTCAGCTATTTGCCAAATGGATTGGCTGAAAATCCAGCAGAAGAAGCACTTCGCTACAATCAAATCCTGGCTGAAAATCCAATTGATTTCCAAATTCTAGGTATTGGACGCAACGGTCATATTGGTTTCAATGAACCTGGGGCTTCATTTGAAGGTGTGACACGTGTGGTTGATTTGACACCGTCTACCATTGCAGCCAACGCACGCTTTTTCCAAGATGAAAATCAAGTTCCTAAACAAGCCTATTCAATGGGAATTGCCAACATCATGGCATCAAAAACGATTGTACTGATGGCTTATGGTGCAGAAAAGGCAGATGCCGTTTATGGCATGGTCAACGGCCCAGTAACCGAAGAACTTCCAGCTTCTATTCTGCAAAAACATGCTGACGTGGTTGTGATTGTCGACCAAGCGGCAGCAGCTAAATTATAAGTCTCCTAGATGATGGACCTGGGACTCA
The DNA here is from genome assembly GCF_040545695.1 of Streptococcus gallinaceus. Classification (NCBI taxonomy): domain Bacteria; kingdom Bacillati; phylum Bacillota; class Bacilli; order Lactobacillales; family Streptococcaceae; genus Streptococcus; species Streptococcus gallinaceus. Next base: position 210,232 of record NZ_JBEPMK010000001.1, read on the forward strand.
GTCCTAGGTTCTTGATTTTTTGTAATTTTAACAGTTTGACGCAGTGGTTGACTGAATGCTCTTATTCCTTGCTGTGCAAGCAATTTCGACCAATCTAGCCAACTGTGCGGAGGTGGGACGACAAAATTGATTTCTGCGAAATCACGATTTTTGTTCCACTCTTTTTTTTGGTATACTAGTTCTATGCGATTAGATAAGTTATTAGGACTGGTGGGCTTTGGTTCGCGAAATCAAGTCAAGAAATTATTGCATAGTCGGCAAGTTCGGATTGATGGGGAGATTGTTACGGCCATTGATCAGATTGTGGATACGGATTTGCAGGATATCCGAGTGGCGGGGCGACCTGTTGGGGGCTATGGGAGCAAGTATTTTTTGCTACACAAGCCGGCAGGTGTTGTGACGGCCGTGACAGACAAGGAGCACCAGACGGTGGTGGATATGCTAGCGCTTGAAAATCGGGTAGAGGGGATTTATCCCATTGGGCGACTGGATCGGGATACGGAAGGTTTGGTCTTGTTGACCAATAATGGACCGCTGGGTTTTCGGTTACTTCATCCTCAGTACCATATCGAAAAGACCTATTATGTGGAGGTCAATGGTCCTCTAGATGATGATGCTCTTACATTTTTCTTAGCAGGTGTGGAGTTTTTGGACGGGACCAAGTGCAAGCCTGCTCAGCTGGAGATCCTTTCGTCTGGTAGGGAAAAAAGCTGCGCTCATATTCGGATTGCGGAAGGAAAATTTCACCAAGTGAAAAAGATGTTTTTAGCTTACGGTGTCAAGGTGACCTATCTCAAACGAATCCGCTTTGGCGAGTTTGACCTAGGAGATTTGCCTTTAGGACACTATCGCAACCTAGATGAAGAAGAATTGCAGTACTTAAAAAAATATTTCACGAAAAAATGAACCTGGAGCAATGTCCTAGGTTCATTTTGTTTGTTTCATAAGATAAAGGAAGTAAGGTGCTCCGATGATGGAGACGATGATTCCTGTAGGAATGCCTGTACCGACCAGAAAGACACGACCGATGGTGTCTGAAACGAGGAGAAGTACGATACCTATCAGCATAGAAAATGGTAAGGAAATACGGTGATTGCTTCCCACTAACTTACGCGTAATGTGTCCCGATACTAGACCCACAAAAGTGATATTTCCAACGAGAATTACACTGAGAGCCGCTAGACAGGTTGATAAAAACAAAATGGTAAATCGTTCTCTTGGTAAATTAATACCCAATCCCTGGGCAGCTTGGTCATTGAGATTTAGGATATTTAGTTTTGCACTGAGACTGTAGGTTGCTATCCATAGTAAAACCAGAATAGGGAAAAGAATTGCAATAGTTTGCCAATTGTCGCCAGTGATGCGTCCTGCTAACCAGTTTGCCATATACTCGACCTTATAGCGATCGATATTTCCAACAATTGCTACCATAGTACTAGAGAGCATAGTAGAAACACCAATACCAGCTAAAATCAGTCGATTAGGGCTAATTCCTTCATGCCTTTTGTAGGAAACTAAGTAGACAAAAAGAATAGTCAAACCACCACCTAGTACCGCCAAGAGTGGCATAAAGGCAAGTGTATTAGATTGCAATAAATCTGTAAAGGAAATAATCAAGGCAACCACCATACCAGCACCAGCATTGATTCCTAAAATACCAGAATCAGCTAGTGGATTTCGGGTTAGAGTTTGTAGTAATTGTCCACTAAGAGCTAGAGATGCACCAGCAAGGACACATACGATAATACGCGGCAAGCGAATGGTACCGATGATTAGTACGGTAGAAGAAGGTGCTTGCCCCAAAAGAACGTCTAGCACATCTTTAATGCCCAAGCGACTATAACCTAGAGATAGAGAGAGAATAAAGAGAAGAGCGGTTAAGATGATGGCGCCAAGAAAGTATAGCCATAAGTTTTTACCTTTCATCATAATTGTTTCCCCTTTCTAATTAACCAAATAAAGCAAGGTAGTCCAATTAAGCTGATAATCGCGTTGAGTGGCGTTTCGTACGGTGGACGAATTGACCGAGCTAGTAGGTCGACATAGAGGAAGAAACAAGCACCTGCTAGTGCAGAAAGAGGAAGGATTTTCTGGTAATCTTTACTTGTCAATGACCGAATGACATGAGGGATAATCAAGCCAACAAAGGCAATCGACCCTACTAAGGCAACAGCTGCTGATGATAGCAAGAGCACAATTCCTAAAAATAAAAAGGTAATTTTTGTCGTTTTCTGTCCTAAAGCCATAGCGATAGTTTGGTCTAAACTAAGAATGGTTAGTTGATGGGAAAATAGCTGTGCAAGTAGTAAACCAATCAAGATAACTGGAGCGATGAAACCAACCATTTTCCAGTTAGTAGCGATCAGACCACCTGCTTGCCAACCAATCAGAGCATTTGACAGCTGGAAATAAATGGTTAAGGCTTGTCCGATGGCTTGTAATAAAGTGGCTACCATAGCCCCAGCTAAGATGAGTCGAATTTGATTGTAGCCACGAGGGTGATAGGATAGACCAAAAACGAGGACCGCAGCTAGAAAGGAGCCCATGAGGCAAAATAGTAAAATCTGTGAATAATGCAGATGTGAAAATAAGCTATAGCCTACTGCCAGAGCCAATCCTGCACCGGCATTGATTCCCAGCAAACCAGGGTCGGCAATTGAATTGCGTGTAACCCCTTGCATAATGGCCCCTGCAACTGCAAAAGCAGCTCCAACCAGAATAGCCCCTGTTAAGCGAGGGAGTCGCAAGTCTAGGATGATATTCTGTATTTCTGACGTAGCAAAGGGGTGTGTGAGCACCTGCATGACTTGCTGATGCGAATAGGAAACTGCCCCAAAACGGAGGCTGAGATAGATTCCTAGAAAGAGAAGGAGCGTCATAATGAAAAAAACAAGCCAAAAAGGTTTTGGCTTATTGGTATTTTCATTGGCTAATAAATGGCTCATGAAAAATTATCCTTTGAAAAGAGTTTAGTTTTTGGTAGCAAGAATGGCACCACGTAAAGTTTCTAGTTCGTATTCTAGAGTCATTGGATCGTTGAAATAGAAAGCATTGGCATCAACACGAATAATGCGTCCATTTTTAACAGCTGGAAGATTTTTCCATACTTCACTTTCATAGAGGGCTGACCCAGTTTTATCGTCTTCTGCAGCAACGATTAGATAATCTCCAGCATAGTCAGCTACAACTTCTTGAGAAATAGCTAGGTAACCAGTTGGGAAAACTTCTTTCAAAACTTTCTCAGGAGCAGTATAACCGAGATCTTGGTGGATGACTTCTCCGCCACGTCCCCAGTTGTTTCCGAAGAGGTAGATTTCTTTTTCGTAGAGACCCATAACGGTAAAAGTTGCCTTGTCGCCAGTTACAGCTTTGACTTCTTTAGCGACTTTAGCAGTCTTTTCTTTCCATTCTGTCAACCATTTCTTGGCCTTGTCCTCTTGTCCAAAGACTTTTCCCCAGCTGAGAAAAATATCGAGGTGATTTTGTTTTCCGTATTCAACCACGACAGTTGGTGCAATTGCAGCCAATTGTTTCACATTTTCATCTGTCGAACCGACAACGATAACATCTGGTTTAAGTGCTGCAACAGCTTCGAGGTCCTCACTAGAAACCTCGGTTGCTTTACTTAGCTTGTCTTTCAAGACGGGATTTTTCTTATCGTAAGAAGTAGCACCGACAACATTTAAGCCTAATTTCATCAGATGTCCAGTATAGGATGAATTTAAGCTAACGACTTTCTTTGGATTTTCAGGTACTTTGCCATAGTAGCTGAATCCTTCAATTTTCGGCATGCTTGAGATTTGAGTTTCTTCTTTTTTGCTTTCTGGCTTAGAAGAAGTAGAGCAAGCAGCTAGAAAAAGAACTGCGACAAGTAAACTAAAGAATGAAAAAACTTTTTTCATGGTATCTCCTTATATTTTTATTTACAAAGTGAATAAGAGAGCAAGATTGGATAACCTTGCTGATGGGCCTGGACAATCTGCGCATCAATCTTAAAAATATCTCTGAGGATTTCTTGAGTCATGATGGTCTGAGCCGAGCCTTGGTAACGGATAGCTCCCTCTTTCATGGCAATCATATGGTCGGAAAATCGAGCAGAGAGGTTGAGGTCATGTAGGACCATGACAATGGTTTTCCCACTGGTCTGATTAAGTTCTTGGAGCAACTCCAAAACTTCTAACTGATGATTGAGGTCAAGATAAGTAGTTGGCTCATCTAGAAAAATAGTATCCGTGTCTTGGGCTAAAGCCATGGCAATCCAGACGCGTTGCCGTTGTCCGCCAGACAATGAATCAACTGTCAGATCGGCAAATGAACTGATTTGAGTGACTTCAAGAGCCCAGGCGATTTTCTCGCGATCTTCTGGAGAGAGATGTCCCAGTCCATTTTGGTGGGGAAAGCGTCCGTAGGAAACCAGTTCATAGACGGTAATTCCTTCAGTTGCTTCGAGAACCTGAGGAAGAAGGGCAAGCTTTTTAGCCACTGCCTTGGTAGGGAGTTTGGCAATAGCTTCTCCATCCAGATAAATTCCGCCTTTTTTGATAGGCAAAATCCGAGTCAAAGCCTTTAAGAGCGTTGATTTGCCACAGCCATTTGCTCCGACGATGGTGGTAATTTTTCCTTGTGGGATACTGGTAGACAAGTCATCGATGATAATCTTGTCTTCGTAGGCAATTTGAATTGCCTGAGCCTGAATGTGTGACAAACCGAACCTCCACTTTCTACTAGAATAGTATAGCCTAGTTTTTTTAATTTATCAATAGTTTTCTGACAATTTGGCGAAAATTAAAACAGGTTTTTAACACCTGTTTAAAGATATTTTTTAGCAATTTCCAAGTCACCGATGTAAGACGCATCCTTTTTGCCAGCGACAATCTGATAGGCATCTGCCCCTTTTCCAGCGATAATAACAGCATCGCGGTCTTCTTTCGTTCCCGCCATAGCTTTTCGGATAGCTGCTTCACGATTGATGATGACCTCGTAAGGTCTAGTCATGTGGCTGGCAATTTCTTGGCAGATGGCAGCAGGGTCTTCGAAGTTTGGATCGTCTGCGGTCAAAATCACTTGCACAGCCGGATAGTGGTTGAGCAGAAGTCCGAAGTCCTTGCGTCGGCTTTCCCCCTTGTTACCAGGAGCTCCGATGAGAAGGGTGATGGTTCCTGTCTGGTGTTCCAGTACGACGTCAAGCAGTTTTTGTAAGCTGTCTCCGTTATGAGCGTAGTCGACAAAGACCTTAGCGCCATTTGTTTGAGTCAGAACCTCCATGCGTCCGGGAACGCTAGTTTCAGCGATTCCTTTTTGGATGTCCTCTTTACTTGCACCCAGACGAAGGCAAGCTAGGCCAGCTGCAATGGCGTTTTCTTGGTTGAATTTACCGATGAGCTGGATAGAGTAGTGTCCGGCAAGTTGGCCTGAAAGGTCGAAGTTGAAAGCCTGTGACTGGGTAATTTGATTCTCAGAATCTGGTCCATAAAAATCATGCAGAATCAGACTCACCTGCTCCTTGACCACTTGAAAATGATCCATACCGCTATTGACGACAACAGCTCGGCTATTTTCCATCAGCAAGCGCTTGTGGTAAAAGTAGTCTTCAAAGGTCGGATGCTCAATCGGTCCAATATGGTCTGGGCTGATATTCAGAAATACTCCGACATCAAATGTTAGGCCGTATACTCGGTCAACCAGAAATGCTTGGCTGGATACTTCCATGATGAGGTGGCTCATCCCATTTTCCACAGCCTGGGCCATCATCCGAAACAAGTCCAAACTTTCAGGAGTTGTCAGTTGGGACTTGAAGAAGGTTTGGCCATCCAAGGTTGTATTCATGGTAGAAAACATAGCTGGTTTGTGGCTTTGTTTTAAGATATGATAGGCAAAATAGGCTGCCGTCGTTTTCCCTTTGGTACCTGTAAAGGCAAGGATTTTCAGCTTATCATGAGGATGGTCGTAAAATTCCATGGCCAGCAAGCTCATGGCTTTTTTGATATCCGTGACAAGAATGGCAGGAATCCCTACTTGGTAATCTTGCTCTGCCACATAAAAGCGTAAGCCATTTTCTATAGCCTGCTCTAAAAATTCTTTTTTGAAGGCGGCACCTTTGACAAAGAAAAGTGTCTCTGCATCCGCGTCTCGGCTGTCATAGCTGATTTTGGAAAAAGCTAGATTTTCCCACTCAAAATAGTAGTTTCCTTGGTCTAAAATTTCTCGGAAGTTCTTATCTTTTTTGAGTACAGCAAGTACTTGTTCAATACGGATCATGATATCTATTCCTTTTCGTCGTTTTGCTTATTATATCATAGTAGTAGCAAGATGGCTAATGTCACCGTCGAATCCGATGTAACAAGCAGTCTATTGTGGCTCAACAAGGAGTATGATACGATAGGGACACTAAATAAAGGAGTTCTGAAAATGAATAAAATGAAAAAGAAAGTTTACCGTAACACACCTGCCTTTACTACCATGGCCTGGGGATCATTTATCTTCTTTGTTGCCTTGATTTTGATTGGCTTGTATACGCTGAAAGAACCTTTGATGGTAAAAGGTTATTATTTGATGGGGGCTGTTGGTTTGATTTCCTCTTCATTTACAGTTTCAAAAGTGGTTCGCGACAACCAAGAAGATGAAGAAAACTATAGCAAGTGGCTCCATGAAGCTGGTGTTAAGGACGAAGATTAGATTGTTAGCGAGAGGGCGGTGACTGACTCCCCTCTTTTTATTTTTGTAAATTTGATGTAATATAGAAAAACAAATCGAGGAATGTATGAAAGTTACAATCAATAAAAAATGGTACAAGTCCTGGTATTTTTACCAAGCCGTGTTTAATTCAGTTGTTTTTGGTTCGTTATTTTGGCATCGAGCCGTACTTGGGAAATGTTTAGTGCTTTTGCTGGTCTTACCGATTTTTGGTCTTGCTCTTTTCAATGATAAAAATCAAATCAAAGAAGACAAAAAGGTGCTTCTTGTCGCTCTGCTCACCCTTTTGGTATCAGTTTTGTTTGTCTGGCTGATGCTGTAATCAATAGAATCATAGCCTTTCTTTATGAGGTGCTTTTAATATTTATATGTGGGAATAGGGGCTGAAATAGATAATAGAAGTGCTACAATGGTAGATAAGTAAATCAAGGGGAGATATGTATGACAGATTTTAAAGTAGATACCATTTTAGCTCACGCAGGGATTAACGCTGATGAGAAGACCGGTGCCCTCATTTCGCCCATTTATCTTTCAACAACCTACCAACATCCTGAGTTTGGTAAATCAACTGGATTTGACTATACACGTACGAAAAATCCGACACGCTTGACTTTGGAGAAGACTTTGGCGGCTATTGAAAAGGCAGACTATGCCTTGGTGACAAGTTCGGGAATGTCTGCTCTGGTTTTGCTGTTTAGTGGATTTCCAGTTGGAAGTAAGGTAGTAGCTGCGCGTGATTTGTACGGTGGCTCTTTCCGTTGGTTCAATGAGCAGGAAGCCAATGGACGCTTCGAATTTACCTATACCAATACCGAAGAAGAAATGATTGCGGCGATTTCAGAAGAAACAGACTATGTTTACATTGAAACACCGACAAATCCTCTGATGATTGAGTTTGATATTGAAAAAATTGCCAAACTAGCCCATGTACATGGAGCAAAAGTTATCGTGGACAATACTTTCTACAGTCCAATTTATCAAAATCCAATCCCGCTAGGCGCAGATGTGGTGCTACATTCAGCGACCAAGTACCTATCAGGTCATAATGATGTCTTGGCAGGAGTTTTGGTGACTAGCGACCAAGCCATCTACGAGAAACTCTTCTACGACCAAAATACCACTGGACCAACCTTGTCACCGATTGATTCCTACCTTTTGATGCGTGGTCTCAAGACCTTGTCACTTCGTATGGAGCGCTCGACTAGCAATGCCCAAAAGGTTGTAGATTACTTGCAATCATCACCAGCTGTGAAGGAAGTTCTTTACACTGGAAAAGGAGGCATGATTTCCCTCAAAGTGAAAGACCAGGGCAGAATTGGTCATATTTTAAATCATCTGCAAGTCTTTACTTTTGCAGAAAGTTTGGGCGGTGTAGAAAGTCTGATTACCTACCCAGCGACACAGACACATGCAGATATTCCAGCCGAAGTGCGTCATTCCTATGGTTTGACAGATGACTTGCTTCGCCTATCTATCGGTATCGAAGATGTAGAAGACTTGATTGCAGACTTGAAGCAAGCCTTGGAGGGCTAATATGACACAGTATGATTTTACGACGCGGCCCAATCGTTTAGGCCAACACAGTGAAAAATGGCGGAAAACGGAAGGAAATCCAGACCTGTTGCAGATGTGGATTGCGGACATGGACTTTTTGCCCTTGCCAGAAGTCAAGCAAGCCTTAGTTGACTACGCTAGCCAGCATGTCTTTGGCTATCCCTATGCTAGTGATAGCTTGTACCAAGCTATCTTAGACTGGGAGGAAGCGGAACATGGATACAAGGTTACTCGAGACGATGTAGTTTTGATCGAAGGAGTTGTGCCAGCTATCTCGGTAGCTATTCAAGCTTTTACCCAAGTCGGGGATGCCGTAGCAATCAACACGCCAGTTTATCCACCTTTTGCACGTTCAGTTAAGTTGAACAATCGTAAATTAGTTGCCAATTCTCTTCTTGAAAAGAATGGACATTTCGAGATAGACTTTGATCAATTAGAAAAAGACTTTGTGGAGCATGATGTCAATCTCTATATCCTCTGCAGCCCCCACAATCCTGGTGGTCGTGTCTGGTCTGTTGAGGAGTTGGAAAAGATTGGACAGCTCTGCCAAAAACATGGAGTTCTTCTCGTATCGGACGAAATTCATCAAGATTTGGCCTTGTTTGGCAATAAACACCATAGTTTTAATACCCTTCAACCGTCTTATAAGGACTTTACCATTGTCCTTGCATCTGCAACAAAGACCTTTAATATTGCTGGGACAAAAAATAGCTTTGCCATTATTGAAAATCCAGATTTGCGCATGCAATTTACCCGTCAGCAGTTGGCCAACAATCAACACGAAGTACCAACTGTTGGCTTGATTACAATGGAAGTGGCCCTGCGTTCTGGTAAGCCGTGGTTGGAAGAATTGAAGACGGTTTTGGAAGAAAACATTAACTATACAGTTGATTATCTGGAAAATCACACCAAAATTAAGGTCATGAAACCAGAAGGAACTTACTTGATCTGGCTTGATTTTTCAGCCTATGGCTTATCTAATGAAGCCATTCAAGAAAAATTGCTGACAGAGGCAAAAGTGGTTCTGAATAATGGACTGGCTTTTGGTACAGAAGGAAAATATTTTGCCCGCTTTAACGCAGCGACAACCTTTGACACTGTCAAAGAAGGTTGTCGTCGGATTGCCGTTGCCTTTGAAAAATGAAAAAAGGATTAGCCGAAACTAATCCTTTTCAACTTGTGATTTGCGGTAGTCGGTTGGACTCATGTGAAAATAGTTTTTGAATGCATAGCTAAAATTCAAAGGATCCGGATAACCGACAGATAGGGCGATTTCAGTGATAGAAAGGTCCATATTTTCCAAGAGTTCACAGGAGCGATTCATCTTAACTTGCAAGATATAATCTTTAATCGAATAGCCGGTCTCCTGCTTGAAAATCTTGTAGAGATAGCTACGGCTGAGTGACAGATGTTCAGCTAAATAGCTGACTTTAATCGGCTTTTCATACTGACTGTGGATGAGATTGAGAGCTGTTTTGACATAGGTTTTCGCTAAATTATGGGACTCATCAAGTTCTTTTTTTGGAAATTCTTCCATTAAAGCTGCAAGGAGCATATTGAGGTGGCCGATGAGCTGCAGTTCTGTGATAGGCAAGTATTTGTGAGGGACAACTTGTGTAATGGTCATCATTTGGTCAAGGATAGCGGATGTGAGAGTTGAACGGAGATAGTAGTGGTCAAGAAGCTGAGTTTGTCGGAGAATGGCGTCTACGCGGGAGCCACTAAAGCCAACCCAGATATAAGACCAGGGGTGCTGAGCATCTGCCTGGTAGAAGGTGACTTTTCCCTTTGGAAGGAGAAACATATCTCCTTGAGCCAGCTGACTGGTCTTTCCATCAATCGTAAAACTGCCCTTCCCATCAATAATAAAATGCAGGACATAATCGTCTCGGACGGCAGGACCGAAAGAGTAATTTTTATCACAAATTTCAGCACCAAAATGGTCTACATTGAGGTCAAAATGATGACTGTCTAGTTCGTGATAGGTATTGAGAATATTCATCCATTCGCTCCTTTTTCAAAAAATCAGCCAAGTTTGTTTGGAAACATTATACCATATAGAAGCTACAAAATGCCATTTTTGAAAACGCCTCCATTTGGTAGAATGAGTTTGTAAAACAAATACAGGAGAAAAACAGTGATTCATCATCAAGAAGAAATGCAGCTTTTCCACCTGCAAACAAGGGAATTTTCCTATGTCATGCAAGTCTTGGAAAACGGACAACTGGTAAATCGTTACTTTGGTAAAAAAATCAATCGATTTAGCTCAGGTAACAAAATCACATACCTTGACCGAGCTTTCTCACCAAGCCCCATTACGGGAAACCGAACATTTTCTATTGATACCTTGCAGTTGGAATACAGCAGCAATGGTCTGGGAGACTTCAGAACAGCAGCCCTTGAGTTACGCAATGAATTTGGAACAGCCCTTGATTTGAAATACAAGGAGCACCGCATTTTCAAGGGGAAGAAAGAGCTGCCAGGTCTGCCACAGAGTTTTGGTTCGGAGGATGAGGTTGAGACTTTAGAGATTGACCTTTATGATGAATTGACGGATGTGACAGTTACCCTCAGCTACAGTGTTTTTTCAGAACTCAACTATCTGACACGTTCAACTCTTATCAAGGCTGGTCGCTATGCGAGCAAGATTGAAAAGGCTTATAGCTTTACCATTGATATGCCTCATCGAGATGTCCATGTGCATACCTTGACAGGACGTTACGCTTATGAAAAAGAATGGACGGTTACGCCATTGCCAAATGGCAAGTATTCCATTGGTAGTATTCGTGGCGCATCTAGTCATTCTAGAACCCCTTTCATGGCCTTAGCTGCCGAGGATGCGACAGAAGATGCAGGTCAAGTTTATGCAGCGCATTTGATTTATAGTGGCAATTTCACCGCTTTTGCGGAGACAACAGCTCTGGATACTACTCGCTGGGGTATGGGCATCAATGATGAAACCTTTAGCTGGCAATTAGAAGCTGGCGACTCCTTCCAAACACCGGAAGCCTTGATTTCTTACACGGATAAAGGGCTGACAGGTATGACGCGTGATAGTCATAACTTTATCCGAGACCATATCTGTCGCGGAGAGTTTGCTCGCAAGGAACGTCCGATTCTCATTAACAACTGGGAAGCGACCTACTTTGACTTTAACGAAGAAAAGATTTTGGATATTGCCAAAACAGCTAGCCAGACAGGAATTGAACTCTTTGTACTGGATGATGGCTGGTTTGGTAAGCGAAATGACGATGAGTCTTCTTTGGGAGACTGGGTTGTCAATCCAGAAAAATTGCCAAACGGTCTAGGAGGACTTGCCCGGTCTATCAATGACTTAGGAATGGAATTTGGACTATGGTTTGAACCTGAGATGATTTCGGTTGATAGTGATCTCTACCGAGCACATCCAGATTGGGCCATTCAGATTTCAGGTCGAGACCATATTTATAGTCGGGAGCAATTGGTACTCAATCTTGCCAAGCCAGAAGTCGTAGATTATATTGTGGATACGGTATCGGCTATCTTAGAGTCAGCCAACATTACTTATGTCAAATGGGATATGAACCGCAACATTACAGCTATTCCAGAGGATTTGGCTAACGACCAAAAACATGAATTTTACCACTGCTATATCTTGGGTCTCTACGATGCCTTGGAACGCTTAGTGACTCGCTTCCCACAAGTTCTCTTTGAGTCTTGTTCGGGTGGTGGCGGTCGAAATGACTTGGGACTTATGTACTACATGCCACAAGCTTGGGCGAGTGACAATACAGATGCCATCGGTCGCCTTTCTATCCAAGAAGGAACCAGCTTGGTTTACCCGGTCAGCTCTATTGGAGCTCACGTTTCTGCTGTACCAAATCACCAAGTAGGGCGCATTACCCCGCTTGCAACACGAGGAAATGTCGCTATGATGGGGGGAGCTTTCGGTTACGAATTGGACCTCAATCAACTTCCTCAAGAAGAAATTCAAGAAGTGGCAGAGCAGGTACAAACCTACAAAGAGATTCGCTCAACTGTCCAGTACGGTGACTATTATCGCCTCAAAAAGACAAGCAACACACAAGCTGGTATCTATATCAGTCCAGACCAATCACAAGCAGTCTTTACCTTCGTGAAAATATTGGCCCAGCCTGAAGCACCACTTATCCAAGTGCGCTTGAAAGGCTTGGACCCAGAAGCAGCTTATCATTGTGAAGCCTTAGGCGAGACTTTCTACGGAGACGAGCTTATGAACATCGGCCTGACCATGCCACATGTTCAAAAAGATTATTTTAGTGTACAATATATTTTTAACAAAATCTAGGAGGATTTTATGAAAGTCAATACATTCCTTAAAGCCGCATCAGTATGCGCATTTGCAAGCCTTCTCGTTGCTTGTGGAAATTCACAATCAGGCGGAAAAACAGAGATTGAATTTTTCTCTCAAAAGAAAGAAATGCAAGCAACTTTGCAAGAAATCGTTGATGACTACAACAAGTCTCAAGATGATGTAAAAGTGAAATTGACAAGTGTTCCAGATGCCGGTACTGTATTGAAAACACGTATCGCAAATGGCGAAACTCCTGATGTGATTAACATCTATCCACAAAATGCTGACTTCAAAGGTTGGGCAGCAGATGGCCAATTTGTTGACTTGACAGAAGAAAAAGACATCCTCTCAAACCTGAACGATGGTGCTGCACAAAGCTATGCTGTTGATGGAAAAATCTACAACATTCCATTGACAACAAACGTTTCAGGTGTTTACTACAACAAAACAGCCTTTAAAAAATTAGGCATCGAAGCACCAAAAACATTTGACGAATTCAAAGCTGCTGTTGAAAAAATCAAAGCAGATGGCAAAACACCATTTGCAGAAGCACTTGGAGATGCCTGGACATTCAACGGATACGCTCAGTTAGCATGGCTTCAAGCAGCAGGTGGCAATCGTCAATCGGTTGAAGACTACCTTCGTTACAGCGAAAAAGGCAAGATTTCTGCCAACGATGAATTGACAAAAACAGTTGGTCAATACTTAGACCTTATGGCTGGAAATGGTCAAAAGAATGCAGAAGGAGCTCTTTACGCTGATACAGTTGCAGCCTTTGCCAAAGGTGACGCTCTCATGATGGCAAACGGTTCATGGGCACTCCCAGTTATTCTTCAACAAAAACCTGATTTTGAAGTAGGTATGTTTGCAATGCCAGGCTTGAAAGCTGATAGCAAACCAATGACTGTCGGTGCAGCAGATATGGCTGTATCTATCTCAAAAGATTCTAAAAATGTAAAAGCATCTAAAGAATTTGTTAAATACTTGAGCTCAGCTAAAGTGATGCAAAAATACTACGATGTAGATGGTTCACCAACATCTGTAAAAGGTGTCGAAACAACTGGCAAATTCGAACAAATCGCAGACGTTGCGTCACTTGCCTTCACAGACCAACAAGCTATCTGGTTGCACGCTGATTGGGATTCAGAAGAAGACTTCTGGAATGCTAACGTCAGCTACTTCAAGAGCAAAGACTTGAAAAAATACGCAACAGATTTGAACACATTCTTGGACACAATGAAAAAATAAATAGTCGAATAAAGTAAGAGGCAAGGACCTTGTCCAAGCCTCTTGTTTTATACAGAATAGTAGGGAGAGGGTACTTCCAAACGCCCTCGTATCTTAATGAATTGAACTTGGGCTAAAATCCTAGTGAAAAAGATAAAACTTCCTAGAACCGCGGGTTTCTTCGTCAGTTTTCCTATTTTCAAACGGATTTTTAAACGCCCTCGTATCTTATAATAGGAGAAACTTGGATATGAATAAAAAAAGCTTCATCAGTAAATACTGGGCTTACATTTTCGTGGCCATTCCCGTTATCTTGCAGTTGGTTTTCTTCTTTTACCCAATGGTAAATGGGGTGATTTACTCACTGACTGACTGGACCGGTTTGACACGTTCCTTTAACTTTATCGGATTTGAAAACTATGTCACTATTTTCCATGACAAGGCCTTTTATCACAGCTTAGGATTTACCATTCTCTTTACAATCGGACTTGTCGTTGGTGAAATTGTGCTAGGGATTTGGCTGGCTAGCCTTCTCAATCGTAAAATTCGTGCAGTTGGTTTCTTCCGCACATGGTATTTCTTCCCGGCAGTACTCTCAACCGTTACTATTGGTTTGATTTTCAGCCAACTTTTCAACTACGGGGTGCCTCAAATTGGAGAAGCCCTTGGAATCAAATGGTTGAGCTCAAACTTACTTTTCAATGAAAAGTCTGTTTTCTGGTCTGTTCTCTTTGTAGCTCTTTGGCAAGGTTTGGCCATGCCAGTTGTTATTTTCTTGGCAGGTTTCCAATCTATTCCAGAAGATATCAAAGAAGCAGCACAGATTGACGGAGCAACACCTCGTCAGCAATTCTTCCAAATCGAAGTACCCTTCCTTTTGCCATCTATCAGCATGGTTTTCATCATGGCTATGAAATCTGGCTTGACAGCCTTCGACTTGATTTATTCATTGACCAAGGGTGGACCTGACGGTAAGACAGAAACCTTGGGACTCATGGTCTTCAAAAATGCCTTTACCAATAACCAATTTGGCTATGCCAATGCAGTAGCCGTTGTACTCTTTGTTATTATTACCATTATCTCTGTAGTACAAATTACCATGTCAAGAAAATTTGAAGTGTGAGGAAGATAAGATGAAAGCAAAAAAACAAAGTCATATTTTAGCTTATATTGTTCTTATTGCAGGGATTTTCTTGATGTTGATTCCGCTCGCAGTGACGCTGATTTCTTCATTCAAGTCGACTGCGGATATCACTGGAAATTTCTTTGGGCTACCTAAAGAATGGACGCTGTCAAACTATGAACGTCTCTTCACCGACGGTATCAGCACTTACTTCATGAACTCCACCTTCATGACAGTAGTCAGCGTAGGTTTGATTATCTTGGTGATTCCAATGGCGGCTTTCTCTATCGCACGCCACATGGACCGCAAAAAGATTTTCTCTATCATGTATACTCTCTTGATCATCGGGATGTTTGTACCTTTCCAAGTTATCATGCTTCCAATGTCCAAACTCATGAGCGACTTGGGCATGACAAATTTGCCAGGTTTGACAGTCTTGTACTTGACCTATGCCATTCCACAAACTCTTTTCCTCTATGTTGGCTACATTAAAACCATTGTTCCAACAGAAATGGATGAAGCGGCAGCTATTGACGGCGCGGGTAAATTTACCATGTACTGGAAAATTATCTTCCCGCTCATGAAGCCAATGCATGCGACCGTTCTCATCATCAATGCCCTCTGGGTATGGAATGACTTCCTCATGCCACTCCTGGTTCTCAACCGTGACAACAGTCTTTGGACCATGCCCCTTTTCCAATACAACTACCAAGGACAATACTTTAGCGACTACGGACCATCATTTGCATCATATGTGGTTGGGATTATTCCAATCCTCATTGTCTACCTGATTTTCCAAAAGAATATCATCTCAGGTATGACTAGTGGTTCTGTCAAATAGACCAGTGAACATTCTGTAAAAGGAGGAATCTATGAAAATCAAAAACCAAGCCATGTTGATTACTTATTCAGACAGTCTGGGTAAAAATCTCAAAGATTTGAAAAAAGTGCTAGAAGGCCCCCTCAAGGATACGGTGGGAGGAGTGCATATCCTGCCATTCTTCCCATCATCTGGTGACCGTGGTTTTGCACCAATGGATTACACCAAGGTGGATCTTGCCTTTGGTGGTTGGGAAGATGTGGAAGCGCTGAGCCAAGATTATTACCTGATGTTTGACTTCATGATCAATCATATTTCTGCTAAGTCCCCTTACTTCCTTGACTTCTTGGAAAAGAAAGACGAATCCAAGTACGCCGATCTCTTCATTCGTTATAAAAACTTCTGGCCAGGCGGTGAGCCGACACAAGAAGACGTGGATTTGATTTACAAACGCAAGCCGCGTGCTCCATACCGCATCGCTCAATTTGCAGATGGGACTGAGGAAAAAGTCTGGTGTACCTTTGATGAACAGCAAATTGACCTAGATGTAACGACCGAGACCACTCGCAACTTTATCAAGGAAAATCTGGAAAATCTTGCCAAGCATGGCGCCTCTATTATTCGTCTTGATGCCTTTGCCTATGCCAATAAGAAAATCGGCACCAACTGTTTCTTCGTTGAGCCGGATATTTGGGAAATGTTGCATTTCCCACGCAATCTCCTAGCACCACAGGGCATTGAAATACTACCAGAAATCCACGAACATTATACGATTCAGCAAAAAATTGCGGACCAGGACTACTATGTCTATGACTTTGCGCTACCAATGCTCGTTCTTCATGCCCTCTATAGTGGTAATGTTAACCGTCTGGTTCACTGGATGGAAATTTGTCCGCGCAAGCAATTTACAACGCTAGACACCCATGATGGTATCGGAGTGGTGGATGTCAAGGACTTGTTGACGGATGAGGAGACAGAAGCTACTCGCGAAGCTCTCTACACACAGGGTGCCAATGTCAAGAAGATTTACAGTACCGAAGCATATAATAACTTGGACATTTACCAAATCAACTGTACCTACTACTCAGCTCTGGGGAATAATGACCAAGCCTATCTCTTGGCACGTGTTCTGCAATGCTTTGCCCCTGGGATTCCACAGATTTACTACGTAGGTCTTCTGGCGGGTGAAAATGATATCGAGCTCTTGGAGTCTTCCAAAGAAGGTCGCAATATCAACCGTCATTACTATGATCTAGACGAGATTGAACGAGAAGTGGAACGACCAGTGGTCAAATCCTTCTTCAAACTCCTTCAATTCCGCAATACCAGCCCAGCCTTTGACGGTGAATTTGCCGTTAAGATGGTGGATGAACACAATCTTCAAATCACTTGGACCAATGAAGATGCGGGAGTCACAGCCCAGCTAAGTGCTAATCTTAAGGACCACAGCTTTGAAATTGTAGAAACGGACGAAGATGGGTCAAATAAAATTCAACTATAAAGATTGGAGAGGAGCAGTCCTCTCTTTCTTTTTTAACGAGAATAGAGTTATGCAAACGTTTGACTAATGGAAGCGTTTCACTTATAATAGAAGAACAGTGAAAACCTTTCTTTTAGACATAGAGGAGAAGTAAAAGAATGACAGAAAAAGATAAAATGCTAGCAGGGGAATTATACAATTCTGGAGATGCAGAATTAGTTGCTTTGCGAAATGCAGCTCGTATCAAACGTCAGGCTGTCAATCAAGAAATGGATGGCGCCAAGCGTTCTCAATTGATGAAAGACTGGCTGGGAACGACTGGTCAACGGATTTATGTTGAGACGCCGGTGACTCTGGATTATGGCTGTAATGTTCATGTGGGAGAGGATTTTTATGCCAACTTCAACTGGACGGTCTTGGATACTTGTCCTGTTACCATCGGGAAAAATGCCATGTTGGGACCAAATGTCCAGTTTTATACAGCTTTACATCCATTAGATGCTGAAGAGCGGATTGCAGGTCCTGAATATGGTGCGCCAATTACCATTGGTGACCGTGTCTGGATTGGTGGTGGTGCTATAATTTTGGCAGGCGTGACCCTTGGGGATAATGTTGTAGTCGGTGCAGGCTCTGTTGTGACCAAGTCATTTGGTGACAATGTTGTCATCGCGGGCAATCCAGCTCGTGTTATTCGGCAATTAGATAAAAAAGAAAATTAAGGAGAAGAATATGAAAACAGATTGGTGGAAAAAAGCGGTATTGTACCAAGTGTATCCGCGAAGCTTTCAAGATTCAAACGGTGACGGTGTCGGGGACCTAAAAGGAATTACCCAGCGTCTCCCTTATCTTGAAAAACTAGGTATCAATGCCATTTGGCTTAGCCCTGTTTACCAGTCCCCTATGGATGATAATGGTTACGACATTAGTGATTACCAGGCCATTGCGCCCGAATTTGGGAGCATGGAAGATATGGATGAGTTGATTGCAAAAGGGCATGAATACGGTATTAAAATCATCATGGACCTAGTCCTCAACCACACCTCCGATGAGCACATGTGGTTTCAAGAAGCGCTCAAGGGTCCTGAAAATCCTTATCACGATTATTACGTCTGGGCAGATGAGCCCAACGGTCTCAAGTCTAGTTTTTCAGGCTCAGCATGGGAATATGTCCCTCATCTCAACAAATACTATCTTCACTTATTCTCCAAAAAGCAACCAGACCTCAACTGGAAAAATCCCGCTGTAAAAGAAGAAATTTACAAGATGATCAATTTCTGGTTGGACAAGGGAGTTGGTGGATTCCGTCTAGATGTGATTGATTTGATTGGGAAAGAGCCAGAGCAGGAAATTACAGCTGATGGACCAACTCTCCATCCCCTCATCAAAGAGCTCAACCAGCATACATTTGGTAGCCATGATGTGGTAACGGTTGGGGAAACTTGGTCCGCCAACCTTGAAAATGCTCCGATTTATTCAAATCCAGACGGCAGTGAATTTTCAATGGTCTTCCAATTTGAACATGTTTTGCTAGATCAACAACCTGGAAAAGAGAAGTGGGACCTAGCTCCCCTCAATCCAGCAGACCTCCACAAGGTCATGACCAAGTGGCAAACAGGTTTGGTTGGAAAAGGATGGAACTCCCTCTTTTGGAACAACCATGACCTTCCACGTGCCATTTCACGATTTGCAAGCGACAGCCCAGAATACCGCGAAATCAGCGGTAAAATGCTGGCCATCTATCTTCACTTTATGTCAGGCACCCCTTACATTTACCAAGGCGAAGAAATCGGTATGGTTAACACTCCGATAAGGGACATTTCTGAAGCGGATGATATTGAAAGCCGCCGCATGTATGCAGAACGTCTAGAAGAAGGCTATACAAAAGAGGAGATTATCCACTCTATTAACGTCAAAGGGCGTGACAATGCACGTCGTCCTCTTGCTTGGACGAGTGAAGAAAATGGTGGATTTACAAAAGGAAAACCTTGGTTGGCTTTGAATGACAACTACAGCTGGCTCAATGTTGAAGCTGCCTTGGCGGATGAACATTCACTTTTTTACACCTATCAAAAATTGGTTGCACTTCGTGCCCAATACCCAGTGATGGCAGAAGGTCAGTTTGAAGCACTGGAAACGGGCAATGATCTCGTTTTGGCTTATCGAAAATTTGACCAAAATGATGAGTTTACAATCCTTGTGAACTTTAGCCAGGAAGAGCAAGAATACAGCCTCTCAGCAGAAGGTCAAGTCTTTCTGCACAACTACGCTAGCCCTTCGAAGAATTCCTCAACACTTCGTCCATACGAAGCGCTTGTTTTCAAAAAATAAAGGTCTTGCCATTTTTGGCAAGATTTTTTTGTGATTTTTTGGTAGAATAGAAAAAACACCATAAAGGAGTCTTATCATGGGAAAATTCCAAGTCATCTCACACCCACTTATTCAACATAAATTGTCCATCTTACGCCGTAAAGATACCTCTACAAAGGATTTTCGCGAGTTGGTGGATGAAATTGCTATGTTGATGGGTTACGAAGTTTTGCGTGACTTGCCACTCGAAGATGTGGAAATTGAAACACCGATTATTAAAACAGTCCAAAAACAACTTGCTGGTAAAAAATTAGCCATTGTTCCAATTCTTCGTGCCGGTATTGGTATGGTAGATGGATTGTTGAGCTTGGTTCCAGCGGCTAAAGTTGGTCATATCGGTATGTATCGTGACGAGACAACCTTGCAACCAGTTGAGTACTTGGTAAAATTACCAGAAGACATCGACCAACGCCATATTTTTGTAGTGGATCCAATGTTGGCTACTGGTGGCTCAGCTATCTTAGCTATTGATTCATTGAAAAAACGCGGCGCTTCAAATATCAAGTTTGTAGCCCTTGTAGCAGCACCAGAAGGAGTAAAAGC
Source organism: Streptococcus gallinaceus (assembly GCF_040545695.1). Lineage (NCBI taxonomy): Bacteria > Bacillati > Bacillota > Bacilli > Lactobacillales > Streptococcaceae > Streptococcus > Streptococcus gallinaceus. The sequence continues at coordinate 230,351 of NZ_JBEPMK010000001.1, forward strand.
TCTTCAGGAAGCACACCCAGATATCGACATCTATACAGCTGCATTGGATGAAAAACTCAATGAGCACGGCTATATCGTCCCAGGATTGGGAGATGCAGGTGACCGTCTCTTCGGTACAAAATAAGCAAACAAAAAGGTGAGAAGATTTTCTCGCCTTTTTATCATATTCAAATTTACTGTGGTGTACGCAAATTGATAGTTGCGTTAGTTGTTTGGATAGTCAATTTATTTTTACTATTTGGCATTTGTGTGATAAGAGTTTGCTCCTCCTCTTTGCTAGAAATTGGCAGTTTTTCGTACTTATCGCGTGTGAAAATCCCTACATTTTCTAAAGTTGTTTGAAAGTTACTGTTTGTTTCATAACTTGAGTTTTCTTCCCCTCCATAGCTATAACCAAGCTCTTGTGCCAAATCTTTTTTGTTAATTTTATTATGAATATTGAAGGAAAGTGTAGTAAGATTTTTATCCGTAAAATCTAAATTCGTCACTGTCAGCCCTTGCTTACCAGGAGTAAACACGTTCTCGCCGATTAGCGTAAGCTGACGTCCTTCTAGACTATGGTAACCCTCGATCTTTACTTGTTCAAGTATTGAGTCTGACATGTTAAGTGTATTTGTCTGGGCTGAAATTGTTACATTTTTAAGATTTGAGTGAAGAACATCGATCCTATAGCCGCTGATGTTTCCACTTAAAATATCTACATTTTCCAAGTTTAGATTACCGGAAAAGTTAATTTCTCCAAGTTTACTATTTTGTATAGAAATAGAGTTCATGTTATAACCTTCTAATTTCTCTAAAGTTTTATTTTTAGGAATTTGAATATTGATCGTTTGGCTGGTCGAATTTCTTTGTGCTAATACTTCACCCAAGACGTGTAATAGGCCCTTTATTCTGAATCTCATTGTTTCCGAAGAGAGAGTTAATGTATTTTTATTTTGATTTATTTTCACAGAATTGTATAAATGATTTGGAGAATTATAATAGGAGACATGGTAGTAGTTATCGGCAGATTCTTGAATGGCAATATGCTGAGGGATATAGTCAATCTTTAGAGACGATATATCGGTGTAAGTCTTTGTAATTTGTTCTGGTTTACTGATTTGTTGCAGACGGTCTACTCCGCCAGAGAAGAAACCAATTCCTATAATAACTAGACCCAAAATGACACTGGAGAAGGCGGTGATAATAATGATTGTTAATTTCTTTTTCATACTCGTTTACCTCTTTTCAAGATCCATTTGAAAGAGAATTTAATTCCCTGCCATGCCCAATAAGAGAAAAATCCAGTTAGCAGATAGAGGAGAATGGCTCCTCCAACTAGGCTCAATCCGATTCCGAAGCCTATTAAAAAGACATTTCCCCCTTGAGAAAGGAGAGTGATAGCTTCCCAGATGAAGTAGATGCCACCGATAAAAGCGATCAAACCTGCGATAGCACCAGCCAAAAGTAAACCAAGTGCAAGAAATAGTAGACCAACCAGACTAATAATTAGTAAAATCAGTGCTGGTATGGCAATTGGTAGCGAAATGACAGCAAGAATAGCCAGCCAAATTGTCTTCTTTGTTTCGCGAATTTCTTGCCAATTTTTCCCAATATAAAATGCTCCAAAACTAGAAGTTAAAAAGAAAATAAAAATTCCAAGTAATGGGCGGTATAAAATTGTAACCAAGCAGAAAGAGGTAAGGAGGCCAATTCCCAGCCCAATCAGAGTATAGAGATGATATTTTGGGAATCGTACTTTCTTGTCAGAAGAATCTTCCGTGCCTTCTCCTTGGATGTGGCGATTTAGGATATTGTTGATGAGTTCGCTAGCAGCTTCTTTAGGCGTACCCAATTCTGTCATCACACGTTCCTCTTCTTCAGGGCCGGCTTCATCAAAGTATTCATGAAAGAAAGTGATGGCTTCTTGAAATTCCCTATGCGGCAATTTTTTCAAATGTTTTTCTAGTTGAGCCAAGTATTCAGTTTTTGTCATGGCGGATGCTCCCTTCTATGATGCCATTGATTGTATTCACATAAGTATCCCAATCATCTTTGAGACGAACCAACTCTTCATGTCCTAACTGGGTTAAACTGTAGTATTTCCTCATTCTCCCTTGGTATTCTTGAGAATAAGTGGCTAATAAATCATTTTGTTCCAGACGTTTTAGGATAGGATATAGAGCCGATTCTTTTATATTGGATACTAACTTGATAGTTTGGCAAATCTCATATCCATAAGAATCTTGAGATTCTAAAATGCTGATAATCAGAAATTCTGTCAATGCTGCGGGGACAGGGAATTGCATGAGAAACACTCCTTTCAGTCATAGTTATAGTAATTATTAATATATAGTTTTATAATTTATATATTAAAGTTTAATATATATAAATTATAACTCTATAAATAAAAACTGTCAATCAATATAAATAGAAATGAAACTTTTTATTTGACCTTTTTTGACCAAAAAATTATAATAAGACTATTGAAATAGAGAAACGGAGAAATGTATGATTCCAGTAGTTATCGAACAAACCAGCCGTGGCGAGCGTTCCTACGATATTTATTCTCGCTTATTAAAAGACCGTATTATCATGTTGACAGGACCAGTTGAGGACAATATGGCCAATTCTGTTATTGCTCAGCTCTTGTTCTTGGATGCTCAAGATCCGACTAAAGACATCTATCTTTATGTCAACACACCTGGTGGCTCAGTATCAGCAGGGCTTGCCATTGTGGATACCATGAACTTCATCAAGGCAGATGTACAAACCATTGTTATGGGAATGGCCGCTTCAATGGGAACCATCATTGCATCATCTGGCGCCAAAGGCAAACGCTTTATGCTTCCAAATGCAGAGTACATGATTCACCAACCAATGGGTGGAACGGGTGGAGGTACACAGCAGACCGATATGGCTATCGCTGCAGAACACCTCTTGAAAACACGTAATAATTTGGAACAAATTTTGGCTGAAAACTCAGGAAAAACAGTAAAACAAGTTCACAAAGATGCAGAACGTGATTACTGGATGAGTGCGGAAGAAACATTGGCCTATGGTTTTATCGACAAAATCATGAAAAATACAGAATTAAAATAATAGACAAAGAAAGAGAAGTTGAAGCAGACTTCTCTTTTTGTTATAATGAAAGAAAAGGAGTAAAGCATGTTTGAGAAAGAAGAACGTTTGAGTTTGGCAGTTTATCTGTACTACAATCGTGATGCCCGCAAGCTAAATCAATATGGCGACTTGACCTATCATTCACGTCGATTGCGCTATGCCATTCTCTATGTTGGTCAGGAAAAAGCAGAAGAAATCATGACAAGTTTGAAAAAAGAGAAGTTTGTTAAGCGTGTGGTTCCATCTTATTTCAAAGAAATTGACAAGGATTTTGTTGGTTCTTTATATCGTTAAAAAAGGAAAATGGTTTCAAAAATTATTTTTCTTTTTTTGTTGACAATTTTCAGATAATTCAGTATATTAGTTACATCGTTAAATTTTAAGGAAAGTTTAGGAAACTATTTATGAAAAAAAGTAAATTTACCATCGCTCTTGTGAGCCTTGCTTCAGCTGCTATGCTTGCAGCATGTTCAAGTGTTTCTAGCACAGGTGGATCTGGTTCAGCTGGGACAAAAGTTGGAGACACAGTAAAAGTTGGTCTTAACTTGGAATTGTCAGGTGCTGTTTCTTCTTATGGACAAACAGAAGAAAAAGGTGCTAAATTGGCCGCTAAAGAAATCAATGCTAAAGGTGGCGTTGATGGAAAAGATATCGAAATCATTTCAAAAGACAACAAATCTGAAACTGCAGAAGCTGCTACAGTTGCGACAAGCTTGGCAAGTGAAGGCGTAAACGTCATCGTTGGTCCTGCGACCTCTGGTGCTTCAGGTGCGTCAACCTCAAGCGTGACCAAGGCAGCTGTTCCAATGATTTCACCTTCGGGTACACAAACTGACTTGGTAGTAGACAGCAAAGGGAATACGCAAGAATACTTCTTCCGTACAACATTTACAGATGGATACCAAGGTCAAATCATGTCTAAGTATGCAACTGAAAAACTCAGCGCTAAAAAAGTTGTCCTTTACTACGATAACTCATCTGATTACGGTAAAGGTGTAGCGAAAGCATTTAAGAAAGCATTCAAAGGCGAAATCGTCTCAGAAGTGACATTTGCTTCAGGAGATAAAGATTTCCAAGCTGCTTTGACAAAAATCAAAGACAAAGATTTTGACGCAATCATCATGCCAGGTTACTACAATGAAACTGGTACGATTACAAAACAAGCACGTGAACTTGGTTTGAACCAACCAATTCTTGGTTCAGATGGATTTGACTCACCACAATATGCTGAATTAGCAACAGCGGCAGCAGCCAAAGATGTCTACTACCTCTCAGCATTCGTTACATCAGCTAGCGAAAAAGCAAAAGCATTCTACGATGCATACAAGGCTGAATATGGTGAAGAGCCATCAATGTTCTCTGCACTTGCATACGACTCAGTTTACATGGCAGCAGAAGCAGCTAAAGGTGCCAAAACATCTGTTGATATCAAAGATAACTTAGCTAAATTATCTAAATTTGAAGGTGTGACAGGTACAATGTCTATCGACAAAGAGCACAATGTTGTGAAATCAGTTTATGTCGTTGGTTTGAAAGATGGCAAACAATCTACAGTTGATACAGTTTCTGTAGACTAATTAGAAAAATAGAAGGCTAGGATTGCGGTTCCGGCCTTTCTTTACAGTTGAAAATTTTTACGAATTGTCAGACAATAGCACTTGAAAATTGTCAGAAAATTATCGTATAATAGACCGTATTTGAAAATATTTAGAAAGATTGGTGAACTTATGCTTCAACAACTTGTCAATGGTTTGATTCTGGGTTCTGTCTATGCTTTGTTGGCCCTTGGCTATACCATGGTGTACGGAATCATCAAACTCATTAACTTTGCCCATGGTGATATCTATATGATTGGTGCCTTTTTGGGTTATTATCTGATTAACAATCTGACGGTTATCGATAATATGGCCGTCCGCTTCTTTGTGGCTCTGCCGATTGCTATGGCAATTACAGCACTCCTAGGTGTGGTCATTGAATTCTTAGCCTATCGTCCATTGCGCAATTCGACTCGGATTGCTGCCTTGATTACCGCCATAGGGGTTTCCTTCTTCTTAGAGTATACGATGGTCTATTTCTTCTCAGCCAATGTGCGCCCATTCCCACAGGCTATTGAAACGACTAAGTTTACTTTAGGTCCAATCAGTGTGACCAATATTCAACTCTTGATTCTTGGGATTTCCCTCGTACTTATGGTTGCGTTGCAATTCATCGTCACCAAAACCAAAATGGGGAAAGCTATGCGAGCTGTTTCTGTGGATAGCGATGCCGCTCAACTCATGGGAATCAATGTAGACCGTACAATCAGCTTTACTTTCGCACTTGGTTCAGCCTTGGCGGGTGCTGGCGGTGTTCTTATTGGCCTGTACTATAACTCTATTGAGCCATTGATGGGGATGACACCAGGTATCAAAGCCTTTGTTGCCGCTGTTCTTGGTGGTATCGGAATTATTCCTGGTGCCGCTCTGGGTGGATTTGTTATCGGTATTTTGGAAACAATGGCGACAGCTGTTGGCTTGTCAGACTTCCGTGATGCAGTTGTCTATATCGTCCTCATTCTTATCCTTTTGGTCCGTCCAAGTGGTATCCTCGGTAAAAATGTGAAAGAGAAGGTGTAACCATGAAACAAAATTTGAAACTCAATCTTATCTGGTTAGCCATTCTTGTTGCAGGCTTTCTTTTGATTGATGTCTTAGTAGCAGCTGGCGTCTTTAACTTTTACTACATTCAAATTGTGCAGCAAATTGGGGTCAATATCATTTTGGCTGTAGGACTAAACCTAGTTGTTGGTTTTTCTGGGCAGTTCTCTTTGGGGCACGCTGGTTTTATGGCCATCGGTGCTTATGCTGTGGCCATTATCGGCTCCCAAATGCCAACTTATGGTGGATTCATCTTGGCCATTGTGATTGGGATGTTGTTAGCAGGTGCAGTGGCATTGCTCGTAGGGATTCCAACTCTTCGTCTAAAAGGGGATTACCTTGCCATTGCGACACTTGGTGTGGCTGAAATTATACGTATCCTTATTATCAACGGTGGTGATTTGACAAACGGCGCTGCTGGAATTATGAACATTCCTCTCTTTACCAATTGGCAAATTGTTTATGCTTTTGTAGTGATTACAACGATTTTAACCTTGAATTTCTTGCGTAGTCCGATGGGACGTGCGGTCATTTCTGTCCGTGAAGATGAGATTGCTGCTGAGTCAGTTGGTGTTAATCCAACTAAAATGAAAGTTGTGGCCTTTGTTATTGGTGCTATGACAGCAGCCATTGCCGGAGGTTTGCAAGCGGGTTATGTTGGGACAGTTGTGCCAAAAGACTTTGCCTTCATGACATCTGTTAATATCTTGATTATCATCGTTTTGGGTGGCTTGGGTTCAATTACAGGAACTTTCTTAGCAGCTATTGTACTTGGTGTCTTGAACGTTTTCCTCAAAAATTACTCTGATATCAGTATGATTATCTATTCGCTGGCTTTGATTCTCATCATGATTTTCCGTCCAGGCGGACTCTTGGGCACAAAAGAACTTGCCCTGTCAGCATTCTTTAAAAAGAAGGAGGACAAGTAAATGGCACTTCTTGAAGTAAAAAAATTAACCAAACATTTCGGTGGATTGACGGCTGTTGGCGATGTGACCATAGAATTGGAAGAAGGAGAATTGGTCGGTCTTATCGGACCAAATGGTGCTGGTAAAACAACACTTTTCAACCTTCTGACAGGTGTCTACGAGCCGAGTGAAGGAAGCGTTACGCTGGATGATACCTTGCTAAATGGCAAGGCGCCTTCTAAAATTGCGTCACTTGGTTTATCACGTACTTTCCAAAATATCCGCTTGTTCAAGGACATGACAGTGCTGGAAAATGTTTTGATTGCCTTTGGGAATCACCATAAACTACATGTATTTGCAAGTTTCTTCCGCTTACCAGTCTTCTATAAAAATGAAGCTGACTTAAAAGAAAAAGCCTTGGAATTGTTGAAAATTTTCAACTTGGACAAGGATGCAGATACACTTGCTAAAAATCTTCCATACGGACAGCAACGTCGGTTGGAAATCGTTCGCGCACTGGCAACAGAGCCAAAAATTCTTTTCCTTGATGAGCCTGCTGCAGGTATGAACCCACAAGAAACGGCTGAATTAACGCAGTTGATTCGTCAAATCAAGGATGATTTCAAGATTACCATTATGCTGATTGAGCATGATATGAGTCTGGTTATGGAAGTTACCGAACGCATCTACGTATTGGAATATGGTCGCTTGATTGCACACGGAACACCGGATGAAATCAAACAAAATAAACGTGTTATCGAAGCCTATCTAGGAGGTGAAGCCTAATGTCTATGTTAAAAGTTGACAATCTATCTGTACATTACGGCGTCATCGAAGCCGTAAAAAATGTTTCTTTTGAGGTAAATGAAGGCGAAGTTGTTACCTTGATTGGTGCCAATGGTGCTGGGAAAACCTCTATCTTGCGGACTATTTCAGGATTGGTTCGTCCATCATCAGGAACTATTTCTTATCTGGGTAATGAGATTCAAAAAGTTCCAGCTCGTAAAATCGTAGCTGCAGGGCTCGCTCAGGTACCAGAAGGACGCCATGTTTTCCCAGGATTGACAGTTATAGAAAATCTGGAAATGGGTGCTTTCTTGAAAAACAATCGCGAAGAAAATCAAAAGAACTTGAAAAAAGTTTTTGACCGTTTCCCACGCTTGGAAGAGCGTAAGGGACAAGATGCAGCGACACTTTCAGGTGGTGAACAGCAGATGCTTGCTATGGGTCGTGCGCTCATGAGCCAGCCAAAACTCTTGCTCTTGGATGAACCATCTATGGGCTTGGCACCAATCTTTATCCAAGAAATTTTTGATATTATCCAAGATATCCAAAAACAAGGAACAACCGTTCTCTTGATCGAGCAAAATGCCAATAAGGCACTCGCTATCGCAGATCGCGGGTACGTATTGGAAACTGGTAAGGTCGTCTTGACAGGTAGTGGCCAAGAACTTCTTGCCTCTGATGAAGTCCGTAAGGCTTATCTTGGTGGATAAAAGTCGTAAAAGTCATTCCTTTTGGATGGCTTTTAGCTTACAATTTACCTGCTAATCAGTGCAAAGGTAGTGGTTAGTAATTTCTAAAATATGCTATAATAGACTTAGAAAAATGGAGGAAATTCTATGGCTGTCAAAGAATTTATGACACGAAAAGTGGTGTATATTTCACCAGATACGACAATTGCCCATGCAGCAGATCTCATGCGTGATCAAAATATTCACCGTCTGCCCGTGATTGAAAATGATAAATTGGTCGGCCTTGTAACGGAAGGAACTATTGCTGAAGCGAGTCCATCTAAGGCTACTAGCCTATCCATCTATGAGATGAATTACCTTCTCAATAAGACCAAGGTCAAAGATGTCATGATTAAAGATGTGATTACCGTATCGCAATTTGCGAGTCTGGAAGATGCAGTCTATCTCATGTACCAAAATAAGGTGGGTATTTTACCCGTTGTGGATGATGGTCAGCTGTATGGAATTATCACAGACCGAGATGCATTTGCAGCCTTTCTTCATGTATCTGGCTATGGAGAAGAGGGAGTACGCCTCCGCATGCTAGTAGATGATAAGGCAGGTGTTTTGGGAAATATTCTTCAAGTCATTGCCAAGGAAGGCTATAACATTAAGCGGACGGTACAAATTGAAGACCGTTCTGAACGTGCTGTAGTCGAAATCCAAATTGGTGGTAAGGTTGATGAAGACAGCCTGACAACCTGTTTGACGCAAGCAGGCTTTGTTGTGGATAGTATCCAACACACCGTTGCCAAGAAAATATAAGAAAAAGGCCTGTCCAATTGAGGACAGGCCTTTTTTAGTTACTCAGAAGTATTTGACTCGTAGGCTTCCTGTACATAGGTAGCGTATTTGCCAGATGTGACCAATTCTTTGACAACTTTATTGATTTTCTTTTTCAAGATGTCATTATTTTTTGAAAATGCAACGGCATATGAGTCGGTATCTGATGAGTCTAGTTCGATTTTTGCTAAGGTTAATCCAGGGTTATTTTTGATATAACCTTCTGCGATTGGCTTTTCTAAGATGACCGCATCAACTGTTCCGGCTTGTAATTCGGTGATCATATTTCCATTTGATGTGAGTGAAATCAAGGTTGCATCTGGAATTTGGTCTTTGATGACGGATTCTTGTACAGAACCTTTTTGAGCAGCAATGGTTTTACCGGCTAGGCTCTTGATGGAAGAGAAGGTATTTAGCTGTTCATTTTTGATGATGAGAACATTATTGGCTTTGTAGTAAGGGTCTGAGAAGTCGAATGTTTTCTTTCTCTCTTCTGTGACGGAAATACCTGAAATCGCAATGTCTGCCTTGCCAGTTTGAAGGCTTGAGAGGACGTTGTCAAAACTCATTGGAGAGAGTTCCAGCTTGACTCCGAGTTCATCTGCGATTGCCTGGGCCAATTTTACATCTGAGCCGACGATGGTGTCTTTGCCGTTGACAAGAGTCTTGTATTCAAACGGTGCGAATTCAGGATTCATAGCGACGACTAATTTATCATTTTTTTGTATATTATTAACAGTTGCATCCTGCCCTGACGAAGTAGAGCAAGCACTTAATAATATAGAAAGAGCGATTGTTGATAATCCTAAAGCTGTTTTTTTTGAATGACATATTCAAATCTCCTTTTAAAAACACTTGTATTATTATACATTTTATGCTGTATTTAAACATAAGTCAAGCGTTAAATGAAAAAATATACAAAAACTATTGACAAATAAATAAAAATTCACTAAAATACAATTTATGCATTACGAAAACGTAGTGAAAGAAGAAAGAAAACGGGTGGTAACGATGACAAAGGAAAAATTGATTTTGGCTTATTCTGGCGGTTTAGACACTTCTGTAGCGATTGTCTGGCTGAAAAAAGATTATGATGTGATTGCAGTCTGTATGGATGTCGGCGAAGGGAAAGAATTGGGTTTTATTCATGATAAGGCGTTGGCAGTTGGTGCAATTGAATCCTATGTTTTAGATGTGAAGGATGAGTTTGCAGAAGAATTTGTCCTACCTGCCTTACAGGCCCATACTATGTATGAACAAAAATACCCATTGGTTTCGGCGCTTAGTCGGCCCATTATTTCTAAAAAATTAGTAGAAATTGCTCATAAAACAGGCGCTACAGCGATTGCACACGGTTGTACTGGTAAGGGAAATGACCAGGTACGGTTTGAAGTTGCCATCGCTGCACTGGATCCGAGCTTGAAAGTTGTAGCTCCCGTTCGCGAATGGAAGTGGCATAGAGAAGAAGAAATTAAATTTGCCAAGGAAAACGGTGTTCCCGTTCCAGCGGATTTAGACAATCCTTACTCTGTCGACCAAAATCTATGGGGGCGGGCTAATGAATGTGGCGTTCTTGAAAATCCTTGGAATGAAGCCCCAGAAGAAGCTTTTGGGATTACAAACGCTCCTGAAGCCGCACCAAATGAAGCGGAATATGTTGAAATCACATTTGCAGCTGGGAAGCCAGTAGCCATTAACGGAAAAGAACTGAAATTAGCTGACCTCATCCAAGAACTCAACATCATTGCAGGAAAACATGGTGTTGGCCGTATCGACCACGTTGAAAACAGACTTGTCGGTATCAAATCACGTGAAATCTACGAATGCCCAGGTGCCACCGTTCTTTTAGCAGCTCACAAAGAAATTGAAGACTTGACGTTGGTACGTGAAGTTTCACACTTCAAACCAATCCTTGAAAATGAACTGTCCAACTTGATTTACAACGCTTTGTGGTTCAGTCCAGCAACAGAAGCCATCATTGCCTACATCAAGGAAACTCAAAAAGTCGTTAATGGTACTGCAAAAGTGAAACTTTACAAGGGTTCAGCGAAGGTTGTCGCACGTAAGTCACCCAACTCACTCTACGATGAAAACTTAGCAACCTACACAGCAGCAGATAGCTTTGACCAAGACGCAGCCGTAGGCTTCATCAAACTATGGGGACTACCAACCCAAGTAAATTCACAAGTCAATAGCAAGTAAGAGAAAAGCGGGTCACCATTTAAGAAAAGGGAAATAATAAGATAACATTAGTAATAAAACCTTCAGATAAAAGGAGCCGGCGAGCTCCATCTGAGACTTTTTATATTATTTGCATTCGATAAGGCGTTCAGAGAGATGCCTCGAAAAGCCTATGGGCTTTCTGTCCTGAGAGACACTAAAAGCTGAGACAAGAGTCCCGGCTTTTATAGTTTTAAAGTAAATAGAGAGATAAGATTATGGCAGAAAATCACAAATTATGGGGAGGCCGTTTTGAGGCTGGTCTTGAGAAGTGGGTTGAAGAGTTTGGAGCATCCATCAGTTTCGATCAAAAAATGGCGAAATTTGACATTCAGGGCTCTATAGCTCACGTAACCATGCTGGGTGCGACGGGGATTATTGCCCAAGAAGAAGCGGATACGATTAAGGCTGGCCTTGAAAAATTGCTGGCGCAGTATGAAGAGGGTCAACTGGTCTTTGACGTTTCTAACGAAGACATTCACATGAACATTGAAAGTCTCCTAACCGCTGAAATTGGTGCAGTAGCTGGTAAACTCCACACAGCGCGCTCACGGAATGATCAAGTGGCAACGGATATGCATCTTTATCTCAAGTCTAAGTTGTCCGAAGTCATTGAAAAATTGGCTAATTTGCGTCAGTCTTTGGTGAACTTGGCGGATAGGCATGTCTATACCATTATGCCAGGTTATACCCATGTGCAGCATGCTCAACCGATTTCTTTCGGGCATCATTTGATGGCTTATTACAGTATGTTTACCCGTGATAGTGAGCGTTTTGAGTTCAATGTCAAGCATACGGATATTTCTCCTCTTGGTGCGGCAGCTTTGGCAGGGACAACCTTTCCTATTGACCGTAAGATGACGGCGCAGCTCATGGGTTTTGCCAAGCCTTACAGCAATTCTCTTGATGCTGTGTCTGACCGTGATTTTATCTTGGAATTTTTAGCAAACGCCAGCATTCTCATGATGCACATGTCTCGTCTTTGCGAGGAAATTATTAACTGGTGTAGCCACGAGTACCAATTTGTGACCTTGTCAGACACTTTTTCAACAGGCTCATCCATCATGCCTCAGAAGAAAAATCCGGATATGGCAGAGCTTATCCGTGGAAAATCTGGTCGTGTCTACGGTAATCTTATCGGTCTGTTGACGGTCATGAAATCCTTGTCTTTGGCTTATAATAAAGACCTTCAAGAAGATAAGGAAGGTATGTTTGACACCGCTGAAACCATCACCGTGGCTATCGATATCTTGGCTGGTATGATCAACACCATGACGGTCAATGATAAGCACATGGCAGAATCAACCGAGAAAGATTTTTCAAATGCGACTGAACTAGCAGACTATCTTGCTTCAAAAGGACTTCCTTTCCGCGAAGCCCACGAAATTGTCGGTAAACTCGTCTTGGAGTGCACCAAAGCTGGTTACTATTTACAAGATGTTTCCCTCGAACGTTATCAAGAAATTTCGGATTTAATTGAGAAAGATATCTATGAAACTCTCAGATCTCATACGACTGTAGAACGTCGTAATTCCTTGGGTGGAACAGGTTTTGACCAGGTCAAATGGCAGATTGCTCTGGCAAAAGGTGAGTTGGGCTAGGTAATAGAAAAAGGGCTAGGGATTTCCTAGTCCTTTTCAAGTGGTTGCTTGTTAGCATCCAGTGTAAATCCTTCGCCCAGCACTTCGTGTGCATCTACGATCGTGATGAAAGCATGGGGATCAATTTTATGAATGAGTTCTTTCATTTCCTGCAATTGGCTTTTATAAATAACGGAATAGACCATATTTGTGTCACGTTTGCTGTAAAAACCTTGGGCCTTGATAAAGGTCACACCGCGTTCAATTTGTGCATCAATGGCCGTTGCCAGTTCTTGAGATTTTTCCGAAATAATCATCACGCCCTTGCTACCATAACCTCCGTCGCTGACCAGGTCAATCATTTTAGAAGCGATGGTCACCTCAATCAAGGTGTAGAGGACAACACGAAGATCTTTTGATACCAAGACAATGAGGACCAAGACCATAAAATCAACCATCAAAATCCATTGACCGATCGTGTAAGGAGTGAATTTGTGACCGATACGTGCGATAATATCACTGCCCCCCGTCGTGCCGCCAGCCTTGAAAATAATTCCCAGACCAGCTCCGATGAAAATCCCAGCTAGCATGGCGACAATAATCAAATCCCCCTCCAGATTGATTTTTAGAGGAATGCGTTCAAAAATGGCCAGCCAAGCCGTTACGGCAAAGGTTCCCACCAAGCTGTAATAGAGCATGCGTTTGCCCAGCAATTTCCAGCTTAGGATAAAAAGTGGGATATTGATGACAATATTCATAATCGAGGGCTTGATATGAAAGAGGTAGTAAATCACCAATGTGAGACCAGTTGCCCCACCTTCATATAACCCATTTGGCATGACTAGATAGTTCAAACCAAATGAAAACAATCCTGCACCGAGCAAGATAAGACTGATATTTTTAATTTTTAACATATTGATTCCTCGTGACCTAATGACTCTATTTTATCAAAATCTAGAGGAAGGAGCAAGTTGATTTTGGTAGAGCTTTCATTTATAGAAGAAAGCTGGAAATGATTTGGATGGATTTTAGGATGCTTTTTACTTTCTTTTTTGGTAAAATAAATAGAATAGAAAAGTGCGAGGAAATCATGGAAAAAGGTATATTTATCACATTTGAAGGTCCAGATGGAGCAGGAAAAACCTCTGTATTACAGGATTTGTTGCCTCAGTTGGAGCAGTTTGGTCGTGAAATTGTGACCACACGTGAACCAGGTGGAGTAGCGATTGCGGAGTCCATTCGTAAGGTGATTTTGGACCCTCAAAATATAGCTATGGATGATAAGACAGAGCTCTTGCTCTATATCGCAGCTCGTCGTCAGCATTTAAAAGAGCGCATCTTGCCTGCATTAGAAAAGGGCCAGCTGCTCTTGGTTGATCGTTTTATTGATTCTTCAGTTGCCTATCAAGGTTTTGGTCGTGGTCTTAATGCAGCAGATATTGATTGGCTCAATGATTTTGCAACGGATGGTTTGAAGCCGGACCTGACACTTTATTTTGATATTAATGTGGAAGAAGGCTTGGCACGGATTGCGCGCAACAAGGATCGTGATGTGGATCGTTTGGATATGGAAACGGTTGATATGCATGAGCGTGTGCGTCAAGGATACTTGTCCATTTTGGAAAAAGAAGTTCAGCGTATGGTGAAAATCGATGCCAGCCAACCTCTAGAGGCTGTTGTGGCAGATGCACTTGCAGTGATTAAGAAACGTTTTTTTGAAGAATGAAACAGGAAATACTCAAACAACTACAACCCCAACTTTTTGAGCGGTTTAGTCGGATTTTAGAAGCCAATCGCTTGGGGCATGCCTATCTTTTTTCGGGAAATTTTGCTAGTTTTGATATGGCCAAATTTCTGACTCAGGCTGTTTTCTGTCAGGAATCAGATTCCGTACTTCCTTGTGGTCATTGTCGGAATTGCCGTTTGGTTGAGCAGGAAGAATTTCCTGATATGACCATTGTCGCTCCGCAGGGGAATGTGATTAAGACGGATACTGTTCGTGATCTGGTCAAGGACTTTTCTCAGTCGGGCTTTGAAGGAAATAGACAGGTTTTTATTATCCGTGATGCAGAGAAGATGCACCCCAATGCTGCAAATTCACTACTAAAAGCGATTGAAGAACCCCAGTCGGACATCCACATTTTCCTCATTACCAACCAAGAAGAAGCGGTCTTGCCAACCATTAAGAGTCGAACGCAATTGGTATCCTTTCCCAAGAATATTGCCTATATGACCCAAGTTTTGGAAGAAAAAGGGCTCTTGAAAAATCAAGCTCGGCTGTTGGCACAATTAGCGACAGGATTGGAAGAGGCGGAGCAGCTTGCCCAGCAAAAAAGTATCTTGGACAGTTTACAGGTTTCGAAAAAGTTTGTCGAGACACTTTTGGTGCAACCGCAAAAAGCCTACTTGATGGTGGGGAACTTGGTGCAATTAGCCAGTGAGAAAGCGGATCAAGGAAGATTATTCGAGCTCTTGGGGCTGTATTTGTCAGAGAAATTGACTGAAAAAAGGGGACAGGCTGCCTTAGTAGGGCTCTTGGATGCTAGGAAGATGTGGATGAGCAATGTTAGTTTCCAAAATGCCTTGGAATTCTGGGTATTGACCCTCAGCAAGAAAAAATAGAAGGAAGCGTATGGATAAAAAAGAGATTTTTGATGCTTTGGAAGATTTTTCGCAGAATATTTTGATGACCTTGGCAGAAGTTGAGGCCATCAAGAAGCACCTCCAAGCTGTGATTGATGAAAATACGGCCCTCAGATTAGAGAATTCTAAGTTGCGGGAACGCTTAGAAAAGGATGACAAGGAAAATGCCAAAACAAACTTTGGTAAAGTCAATTTGGAAAATATCTACGAAGATGGTTTCCATATCTGTACTTTTTCCTACGGTCAGCGCCGGGACAATGACGAGGACTGTATGTTCTGTCTAGAATTATTGAATCGAGATTAAGATGCAAGTACAGAAATCATTCAAAGAAGAAAAAGGGGCAGGGACACTCTATCTGGTTCCGACACCGATTGGCAATCTGCAGGATATGACATTTCGAGCAGTGGAAACGCTCAAGCAGGTGGACTTTATCTGTGCAGAGGACACGCGTAATACAGGAATATTACTCAAGCATTTTGAAGTGGAGACCAAGCAGATTTCCTTTCATGAGCACAATGCTTTTGAAAAAATTCCAGATTTATTGGACTTATTGCGGTCTGGAAAATCGCTAGCGCAAGTATCAGATGCGGGAATGCCTTCCATCTCGGACCCAGGTCATGACTTGGTTAAAGCAGCTATCGCAGAAAATATAACGGTCGTAGCCTTGCCAGGGGCTTCGGCAGGAATTACAGCCTTGATTGCTAGCGGGCTCGCTCCGCAACCGCATATTTTTTATGGATTTTTACCTCGAAAATCTGGTCAGCAACGTAACTTTTTTGAAGAAAAAAAATCCTATCCAGAAACACAAATTTTTTACGAGTCACCCTATCGTGTTGTGGATACCTTGGAAAATATGCTAACAGTTTATGGTGATCGTCAGGTGACCCTTGTGCGGGAATTGACCAAGCTCTATGAGGAATACCAACGGGGGACGATTTCAGAAGTGTTGAGCTTCATTCGTGAAACGCCACTCAAGGGAGAATGTCTGGTGATTGTAGCTGGGCAGGGGGATGAAGTAGAAGCACCATCTGCCCAAGAAGTCGACATCATGGAACGTGTAGCAAATGCCATTGCTGGCGGCTTGAAGCCCAATCAGGCCATTAAGCAAGTTGCCAAAGAATTTGGTCTCAATCGTCAAGAAGTTTACGCCCAGTATCATCAGTTAAAAGAAGACTAGTCTTGTTTAGAAACAAGGCTATTTTTTTCAAAAAAAATGACGTCCTCAATTTACAGTTTAAAAATGTATATATCGTAAAATAAAAGAGATTTTTAGAATAAATATTCAGAAAATTGTAAATTGTAGTGTAATTGTTTTGTTTTTATGCTATAATGAACAAAATAAATTTTGGAGGTAAATGATGACAATTTACAATTTCTCTGCAGGACCTGCAGTATTGCCACAAGAAGTGCTCAAAAAAGCACAAGCAGAATTTTTGGATTATGCCAACTCCGGCATGAGTGTAATGGAATTGTCCCATCGCTCCAAAGAGTTTGACGATATTATAAAAGATGCAGAAAGCCTTTTGCGTGAATTGATGGAGATCCCAGATAATTACAAGGTTCTCTTTTTGCAAGGTGGAGCATCGACACAATTTTCCATGATTCCCTTGAATTTGGCGCCAGGTAAAAAAGCTTACTATGTCGTGGGTGGTTCATGGGGGAAAAAAGCTTACACAGAAGCTGTGAAATTATCAAAAACCATTGACTTTGAGCCGATTTTATTGGCTTCATCTGAAGAAACGGTTTATGATTATGTACCAAGTTTTGATAGCAGTGAGATTGATCCAGACGCTGCTTATGTTCATTTGACAACCAATAATACCATTGAAGGAACATCCGTTTATGACTTACCAGACACAAATGGTGTTCCAATCGTGGCGGACATGTCTTCAAACATTTTAGCTGTCAGATACAATGTAGCAGACTTTGGGATGATCTATGCTGGAGCACAGAAGA
This sequence comes from Streptococcus gallinaceus, assembly GCF_040545695.1. Lineage (NCBI taxonomy): Bacteria > Bacillati > Bacillota > Bacilli > Lactobacillales > Streptococcaceae > Streptococcus > Streptococcus gallinaceus. Next base: position 247,694 of record NZ_JBEPMK010000001.1, read on the forward strand.
ATATTGGCCCAGCAGGTGTGACCATTGTCATTATCCGTGAAGACTTGTTGAATGACCAGCCTGTTCTTTCAAGCATGTTGGATTACCGCATCCAAGCAGACAACGATTCTCTCTACAATACACCACCAACATTTGGAATTTACATTGCTAAGTTGGTCTTTGAGCATGTAAAAGCACTTGGCGGTGTGGAGAAAATGGAAGAAATCAATCGTGAAAAATCTGGTCTTCTCTATGATGCCATTGAAAAATCAGATTTCTATTCTAGTCCGGTTAAAAATCCAGCTGACCGCTCTCTTGCCAACATTCCATTTGTGACACCAAGTAAGGAATTGGATGCCAAATTCGCCAAAGAAGCAGATGCACTTGGATTTAAAAATATCAAGGGTCACCGTAGTGTAGGCGGTATGCGTGCCAGTCTCTATAATGCCTTTCCACGTCAAGGTGTACTTGATTTGATGGACTTTATGAAGAAATTCGAGGAAGAAAATAAATAATGGACATACGACTAGCTCATCCAAACGAAGTTGAGTCTATCATGGACATCTTAGAAGATGCCAAGAAAACATTGGCTGCAGCAGGTAGTCTTCAGTGGCAAAACGGTTACCCAAATTCTGAAATTATTATTGAAGATATTTTAGAAAATCGTGGTTATGTCGGCATTCTTGATGGGAAGATTGTTGCTTATTCAGCGGTTTATTTGGGCAATCAGCCAGAGTATACAGCCATTTATGATGGTAAATGGAAACATGATCATTATCTCTATGTGGCCTTTCATCGTGTTGCTGTGGCCAAGGAAGTTGCTGGACAAAAGGTTGCACAGACTTTTTTGCAGGGCTTGATTGAAGGCCACAAAGGGCCAGATTTTCGTTGTGATACTCATGAGAAAAATCTTGCCATGCAGCACATCTTAGAAAAATTAGGCTTTGTCTACTGTGGAAAAGTTCCCATCGACGGGGAACGCTTGGCCTATCAGAAAATAAAAAATAGGGCAGAAACCGCTCTTTACCAAGAACTTTCTGAAAATGACAGCTGGTTACGAGGTGGAGAAGAGGCTGCCTATGCAGAAGAATAAAAGGGGAAATTTATGGTATTTAGCGTCAAAACTTATAACAATATCAATCAAATTGGGCTGAAAGAATTGGGAAATCATTTCCAGATTGATGGGGACAAGGCGGAGAATCCAGATGCCTACATCATCCGTAGTCAAAAACTTCACGGAGTGGAATTTCCAGAAAATCTAAAAGCCATCGCGCGTGCAGGTGCGGGAACCAACAACATTCCTATCGACGAAGCAACTGCGGCGGGAATCGTTGTTTTTAACACACCTGGAGCCAATGCTAATGCGGTAAAAGAAGCGGTCATTACCTCCCTCCTTTTGTCTGCCCGTGATTATTTGTCTGCTTCTGCTTGGGCCAATACCTTGTCTGGTGACGATGTACCTAAGCAAATTGAAGCGGGGAAGAGCCAGTTTGCAGGCTCAGAAATTGCCGGAAAAACCTTGGGTGTTATCGGTCTGGGGGCAATTGGTGCGCGTATTGCCAACGATGCCCGTCGTCTTGGCATGAACGTGTTGGGCTACGACCCTTATGTTTCTATTGAAACAGCTTGGAATATTTCCAGCCATGTCAAACGGGTCAATGATTTGAAAGAAATCTTTAGTCAAGCAGACTATATTACTGTTCACGTTCCATTGACACCGGATACTAAGCATACATTTGATGCAGATGCCTTTGCTCTTATGCAAAAAGGGACGACGATTATCAATTTTGCTCGCGCAGAATTAGTGGATAATCAAGCTCTCTTTGAAGCTATTGAAACAGGTGTGATTAAGCGCTACATCACCGACTTTGGTACAGAAGAATTGCTCAATAAGCCAGGCATTACTGTCTTCCCGCATGTGGGTGGCTCAACCGAAGAAGCCGAGCTCAATTGTGCCATCATGGCCGGTAAGACTATTCGTCAGTTTATGGAAACTGGTGAGATTACAAATTCTGTAAACTTCCCAAATATGCATCAACCGCTGAATGCACCTTACCGCATTACCTTAATCAACAAAAATGTGCCAAATATCGTCGCAAATATTTCGACAGCCGTGTCAGAATTGGGTATCAATATTGAGAACATTTTGAATCGTGCTAAGGGCGACTATGCCTATACATTGTTGGATTTGAACGAAAGTGACAAGGAAAAAGTTCAAGGTCTTGTGGAGACTTTCAAACAGTCTGAAAACATTGTGCGCGTGCGCTTGATTGAAGGCTAAGATTAGTAAAGGTCCTGAATTGATTTTCAGGACTTTTTAGGTTATGCTTAGACTATGTTATACCAAGATTTTTATTCGTCTCCACTAGGGGAAATTCGTCTTTTAGCCGATGAAGAAGGGCTTTGTGGGCTGTATTTTGTAGGACAAAAGTATGAGTTAAGAGGATTCGACAAGGAAGAAATTGCTTGTCAGTCAACTAGCCTGTTAGAAGCTGGCAAAAATTGGCTAGATGCTTATTTTTCCGGTCAGAATTTGCCAGCAGTTTCTTTGTCCATTTACGGGACGGATTTTCAAAAAAGGGTCTGGGAGGAGTTGCGATTGATTCCAGCAGGAGAGAGTTTGACCTACGGTCAACTGGCAGATAGACTGTCTTGTAAATCAGCGCAAGCTATTGGCGGAGCCGTCGGAAAAAATCCCCTGTCGCTCATCATCCCTTGTCACCGTATCCTTGGGGCGGATGGAAGCTTGACGGGCTATGCAGGTGGGCTAGAACGCAAATCTTGGTTACTAGAACATGAGAGAAGGAGTTAAGATGTATACTTTTTATGAATATCCAAAATGTACGACCTGTCGTGCAGCCAAGAAGGAATTGACACAGTTAGGTGTGGAGTTTGAAGCTATTGATATCAAGACAAACCCTCCGCAGGTGGAAATCTTGCGCAGCTTGCTAGAAAATTCACCATTGGAGCTCAAAAAGTTTTTCAATACCTCGGGAAATAGCTACCGTGCACTTGGTTTGAAAGATAAATTTGATGATTTGACGGTGGATGAGGCCTTGAGTTTATTGGCTAGTGATGGCATGCTGATCAAGCGGCCGATTTTAATCAAGGATGGGAAAGTTCTGCAAATCGGTTATCGGACGGAATATAAAGAGTTGGGATTATAAAAAACGGTAGAGATACCGTTTTTCTTATATATATTTACTGGCTTCTTTGAGTGATAGAGGGGCTAGTTTAGCTCGGTGTTCCTCTAGAAAATTTCGCACCCAGGCGGGATTGGTTTTGGAGTAATCTCTCAGTGCCCAGCCAATGGATTTGTTGATGAAAAATTCTGAACTACCAAGATTTAATAAGACAATCTGTGCCAGTAGATTGGTATCTGTCTTTTCCTTTCGTCCTAGTTGGTGGTCAATGGCAATGCGCCGCAACCAAAAATCATCTGACGTGGCAAATTCCAACATCAGTTCTGGAATGCGCTGGTCAGCGATATTTCCAAAAATCCGGTCCAAACAGTCAATGGAATCCCACCATTGGTGGCTGGTCGCAAAGTTCATCAAGCGGGGCACATCCTCTAAGGTGAGCAGTTTTTGCTGCGCTTTTAGATAATCACAGACAAAATAATCGAGTTCCCGATGGGGATGATTCCAAGCAAGCTCGAGCAGCTTCCAGTCGATTTTCTTCTTCTTTTTTTCTGTAGCAATAATGTCCTTATAGAGCAGGCGGCGTTGAGGAGTGCGGACACCGAAAAAGGTAAATTGATGCTGTAAATAGGCAGACATGGCCTGGGCACCTGTTTCACTGGCAGCAGCCTCAAAACGTTCTACTAATAGCTCATATGTTTCTTGACTTGTCATACTAGACTGTCTTAACTCGCCTTCACTGCGATATAATTGCCTTCGTTATCGGCAAAGGTGAAATGCACCATTCCTTGGTATTCCATGATGGGATTGGTAGCGACACAAGCTTCTGTGAGGCGTGTATATTCCTCTTCTAAATCCGTTGTTTCCAAGAGAAGACTTGGAAATCCGACATTCATACCAGGATTACTGGTAGCGACCCAGTTTTTATCGTGAATACCAAAACTAAATGCAGCCTCTTTACTTGGAGCGATTTCGTAAGAAGTTGCTTCAGGATGCTCAGCCGTATCAAGTAGGACAAATCCGATTTTTTCTACCCAAAAATCTAATGCAGCTTTTGTGTCTGAAACGTATAACATAGTTGTTGATTTTGTAATCATATTTTTTCCTCCGTGGAACTATCCACAAATTAGTGATAAGGTATTATATGATGAAAAGAATGGCAAGTCAATTGTTTTGTCTAAGCTGACGGGGCTCTCTTTCACGCGCGTCATGATATAATAGAAAAAAGGAGAAACTATGGTTTTATCAAAGAAACGTGCTAGAAAAGTGCTGGAGGAGATTATCACTCTGTTTCCAGATGCTCAGCCCAGTCTAGACTTTAAGAATCATTTTGAGTTAGTCATTGCCGTCCTCTTGTCAGCCCAGACGACAGATGCGGCGGTCAATAAAGCAACGCCAGCCCTGTTTGCGGCTTATCCGACGCCACAAGCGATGGCGGCAGCCAGTGAAGCAGACTTGGCTAAGTACATTGCCACTTTGGGACTCTATCGCAATAAGGCAAAATTTATGAAAAAATGTGCCCAGCAGTTGGTGGATGAATTTGATGGAGTCGTGCCACAAACGCGTAAGGAATTAGAAAGTCTGGCGGGAGTTGGTCGCAAGACAGCCAACGTTGTTATGTCTGTTGGTTTTGGCATTCCAGCCTTCGCTGTGGATACACATGTGGAGCGGATTTGTAAGCACCATGATATTGTGAAAAAATCAGCGACACCTAGAGAAGTGGAAGATACGGTTTGCGCCATATTGCCACCAGAAAAATGGTTGGCTGCGCATCAAGCCATGATTTACTTTGGGCGGGCCATCTGTCATCCAAAAAATCCAGAGTGCCATCAATACCCGCAATTGTATGACTTTTCGGATCTCTAGACAATAAAAGGTTTCAGTTACTACTGAAACCTTTTTGAATTAACGAATCAACCATAAGACAATGAGGTTGCTGCATAGGGCGAGTGCCATTGCAGCAAGAGTAAAAATGAGAACGATAAGCGGTTTTTGGTAGGGATATTTTGCTTTTTCCTCTCTTTTTTCTATGGTATCAAGGGTTCTTCCTTCTGAAACAGCGACAATTTCTTTGTAAGTTTGTAGGTCGTATTTCTTTTTAAATTGCTCAATCCGATTGGTAACAAAAAAGAGTGGAACAAGAAGGACGCCCCAGATAAGCAAGCCCCACCAGTCTAAAAAGTACAAGAGTGGAAAGATACTGATAGAAGATAGGACGAGGAGGATGAGCATGACATAGGTGTCTTTGTTGAAAGTGTCCCGTTCTTTTTGATTGATGATCATTTTCATTTCTTCGATGTCTCCTTTTATGAGTGTGTCAAGACTCACTTGGAAAATCTGGCTTAATAAAAGCAAACTGTGGATGTCAGGATAGGTTTTATCATTTTCCCAGTTGGAAATGCTTTGCCGGCTAACATATACTTTTTCTGCCAATTCTTCCTGTGAGAGTTGTAGTGATTTGCGGTAGCTGACAATTTGCTGCCCAAGTTTCATATTGTTCTCCTTTCGACATCATTAGTGTACTCGTAGAGGCTATTTTCGTCTATCAAAAGTCTTTTACATTTACTAAAAACAGCCTTTTTTATAGTTTATCACATAGTTGACACGAGGTTGACAAGAAAAAATCCCTATCAATGAGATAGGAATTTTGTTTATAACTCAATTTCTAAGACAATAGGTGTGTGGTCTTGACGTGCGCCAGAGTCAATCATGTCAGAGCGAGTAATCTTGTCTGCTAGTCGTTCTGAAGTGAGCCAGTAGTCAATTCTCCAGCCTGTGTTGTTGATTTTGGAAGTTTTACTGCGTTGAGCCCACCAGCTATAGGCGTTTAGCACATCACCGTGCATATGGCGGAAGGTATCTGTGAAGCCTTTGGCCAATAACTGGGTAAATCCAGCCCGTTCTTCATCGGTAAATCCAGGAGAACGACGGTTGCTATTTGGGTTTGCCAAGTCAATTTCCTTGTGGGCCACGTTATAGTCACCTGTTGCAAGAACTGGTTTTTGTGCGTCTAGGGTAGCTAAGTACGTAGCGTATTGAGCATCCCAAACTTGGCGGTCTTCTAAGCGTCTGAGTCCATCGCCTGCATTTGGCGTATACACTTGAGTGACGAAGAAGTTATCAAATTCCAAGGTGATGATGCGCCCTTCCAAGTCCATGGTTGTAGGTGCACCAATTTCTGGGAAGGTGATGATTGGTGCCAAGTTTTTACGGTAGAGAAACATGGTTCCTGCATACCCTTTGCGCGCCGGTTCGATAGATGAGCGCCAAGCTACGTCGTGGCCGGGGAAATAGTCCTGCAAAATCTCCAAGTGTTTTTTAGTCGGACCTTTGGCAGAGAGTTTTGTCTCTTGAATGGCAATGATATCGGCGTTTTCCGCAACAAGTGTATCGATAACAGCGCGTGATAAGAGTGCGCGTGGCGAGTCGCTGGTCAAGGCTGCGTTGAGGGAATCAATATTCCAAGAAATGAGTTTCATAGTTTTTCCTTTACAATTCAGTATGGATTTATTGTAGCAAAAATCTGACGTCTGTGCGAGTTTCAGGGATTGAAAATTATTTTGAAAAATATCGAAATAGCTCTTGCTTTTTTTAAAAGAAAGGACTACAATCTATTTAGAAATAGTTCTAAATAGAAAAGGAGGAGGACGAATGAGTTTCGCAAAAACATTCAAGGCTCTGTCAAATCCAGTTCGTCGTGAAATTCTTGATTTATTGAAATCAGGAGAGCGTTCGGCAGGTGAGATTTCTGAGTGTTTTCATCTGACAGCTGCCACCATTTCCAATCATCTCAAACTCCTCAAGGAGGCGGATTTGGTACGAGAGCGGCGGGAGAAAAATTTTATTTTTTACGAACTCAACACCTCTGTTTTGGAGGATATTATCGCCTGGGTATCGGATTTGAAAGGAGATTCAAATGAAGATTAACAAAAAATTATTGTGCATCACCTCCTTGGTGATTTGCTTGCCGATTTTAGTGGGACTGTTGGTATGGAAGCAGCTCCCAGCTCAAATGCCGACTCACTTTGGAATCAGTGGTCAGGCGGATGGCTATTCGTCGAAGTTTGAAGCGGTCGTTATCTTGCCTTTGATTTTGCTGGCTATGCATATTTTCACAGTTGTCCTAACAGTGATTAGCCCCAAGTCTGCTAATGTTGGCTCTAAAATGCTCCAAGTGATTTATTGGATGATTCCTGCAGTTGCCCTAGTGGTCCAGCTGTCCACCTTGGTTGTAGCGCTTGGTTATCTCAATAGTCCCAGTGTCCTGATTGCAGCGAGCATCAGTCTGCTCTTTATGGTGATTGGAAATTATTTACCTAAAATTCATCAAAATTACATCGTTGGTATCAAGTTGCCGTGGACCTTGTATGATGAAGAAAATTGGAATCAGACGCACAGGTTGGCAGGAAAAGTTTGGGTGATTTGTGGAGGCTTGTCCTTTGTGACCAGTTTTATTCCCTTGATCGCACCCTATGTTTTTATGGCAAGTGTTGTTGTAATGGTCCTTGTGCCGGTTGTGTACTCTTATCGCATGTCAAAAAAGAAGCCTAGTTGACTAAGCTTCTTTTCGTATGTCTTTCATTTTTTGAGAAATCATCTGGTAAACTGTATCCCAGTCTTGGTCTTGATGAATGTCTAAGTCGTCTGTATGGATGATCATCTTAGGGCAACGGTCGTAGTCCTGATACCATTTTTGGTAGTGGCTGTGCAGCAGACGGTAGTAGTCTTCCAATCCGTTGCCAGGAGTGGGTTGCTCAAAGGAGCGACCACGTTTTTTGATGTTACTCAAAATGTGCTCAAAACTGCCATCCAAATAGACCAGCAAGTCAGGTTGTTCTTTTGGGAAATGAGTGATTTCGTGGACGAAGGTTTCCAGCAATCCTTGGTAGACGCCGTACTCTTCTTGGCTGATTTTTCCTTGCAAGGCATTGATGTAGGTAAAGAGAGCGTCCTCGTAAATCGAGCGGTCTAGGATATTGTTGTCTTGGGCGTAGGCGGCCTTGACAGACTTAAAACGTTGATTGAGGAAATAGACTTGAAGGGCAAAGCCATACTTATCAGGATTTTCATAATATTTATCTAGAATTGGATTGTCATCTACGGGTTCGAAGAATGCCTCGGTACCTAATTCTTGAGCTAAACGAGCACTGTAGGTGGTTTTTCCAACCCCAATCATTCCTGCTAAAATAATCATCGGATTCTCCTTTTCATAACGTTACCGATTATACCACTGGATGGGGAATTTGACAAATTTATGGTATAATGAATTGTTATACTTAGAATAGCCTCCCATTAGGGCTGAAAGGAAAAAATATGACTGAAAAGAATTTTTACATTACCACACCGATTTACTATCCATCAGGAAAATTGCACATCGGTTCTGCTTACACAACCATTGCCTGCGACGTTTTAGCACGTTACAAACGCATGATGGGCTTTGATGTGCATTATTTGACAGGTCTTGATGAGCACGGTCAAAAAATTCAGCAAAAAGCAGAAGAAGCTGGCATTACACCTCAAGAATATGTAGATGGTATGGCAGTTGGTGTAAAAGAGTTGTGGAATCTCTTAGACATTTCTTATGACCAATTTATCCGTACAACAGACAACTATCATGAAGAAGCTGTTGCGAAAATCTTTGATACATTATTGGAAAAAGGGGATATCTACCTTGGTGAATACACTGGTTGGTACTCAGTTTCTGACGAAGAATTCTTTACAGAAAGCCAATTGGCAGAAGTGTATCGTGATGAAAATGGCAACATGATTGGTGGGGTGGCCCCATCAGGACACGAAGTTGAAAAAGTCTCTGAAGAGTCATACTTCTTCCGCATGAGTAAGTACGCGGACCGTTTGAAGGCCTACTATGCAGAGCATCCAGAGTTCATTCAACCGGACGGACGCATGAATGAAATGCTGAAAAACTTCATCGAGCCTGGCTTGGAAGATTTGGCAGTTTCTCGTACGACCTTCACCTGGGGGGTTAAAGTTCCTAATGACCCTAAACACGTGGTTTACGTATGGATTGATGCCCTTTCAAACTATATCACTGCGCTTGGTTACAACAATAGCTTGCCAAATCAAATGGATAAATTCTGGGGAAATGATGACCAACATGAAGTGATTCACATGATTGGGAAAGACATCCTTCGTTTTCACTCTATCTACTGGCCAATTATGTTGATGGCGCTTGACTTACCATTGCCAACACGCTTGGTAGCGCATGGTTGGTTTGTCATGCAAGATGGGAAAATGTCTAAATCTAAAGGGAATGTTGTTTACCCAGAAATGTTGGTAGAGCGCTTCGGTCTTGACCCACTTCGTTACTACCTCATTCGTTCGCTTCCAATTGGTTCAGATGGTACTTTCACGCCAGAAGATTACGTTGGTCGTATCAACTATGAGCTTGCCAACGACCTTGGAAATCTTCTTAACCGTACCGTTGCCATGATTAACAAATACTTTGGTGGTGAGGTTCCTGCCTTTGCGACGGCTACTGAATTTGATGCTGACTTGGCAACAGTTGTAGCTGATAACATCGCAGCCTACCACAAACAAATGGCAGCAGTGGATTACCCGCGTGCGCTTGAAGTTGTTTGGAACATCATCTCTCGTACCAACAAATACATCGATGAAACAGCTCCTTGGGTATTGGCTAAGGATGAAGCAGACCGTGATAAACTGGCGGCGGTAATGGCTCACTTGGCAGCTAGCCTCCGTGTGGTAGCGCATCTTATCCAACCATTCATGATGGAAACGTCAAATGCTATCATGGAACAATTGGGACTTGGCTCTGCCTTTGACCTTGAAAACCTTGCATTATCAGGACTTCCAACAGGTATCAAAGTCGTTGCCAAAGGAACACCAATTTTCCCACGTCTTGACATGGACGAGGAAATTGCCTACATCAAAGAACAAATGAACGCTGGCAAAGCGCCTGTTGAAAAAGAGTGGGTGCCAGAAGAAGTCGAATTGACTTCAAGCAAAGAAACCATTAAATTCGAAGAATTCGACGCTTCGGAAATCCGCGTTGCCGAAGTTATCGAAGTGGAAAAAGTTGAAGGATCAGACAAGTTACTTCGCTTCCGATTGGATGCGGGAGACGCTGACCACCGCCAAATCTTGTCAGGAATCGCTAAATTCTATCCAAACGAACAAGAACTAGTTGGTAAAAAACTCCAAATCGTGGCTAACCTCAAACCACGCAAAATGATGAAAAAATACATCAGCCAAGGCATGATTCTCTCTGCGGAACATGATGGTAAGTTGACGGTCTTGACAGTTGACCCAAGCGTGCCGAATGGTAGTGTGATTGGGTAAGAGAAAAATAAAAAGTTTGTAGAGTTTTCTGCAAGCTTTTTAATATATTTTTATTTTTGGAAACGTTTTAGTGGACTTTTTCTTGATACTTATTTATAATGAAACTAAATAAAAAGGAGGTAACTTATGTCATTAATTGGAAAACCTATTGTTGAATTTTCAGCAGATGCTTATCAAAATGGTCAATTTATTACTGTTTCTAATGAGGATTTGAAGGGGAAATGGTCTATTTTCTGCTTCTATCCAGCTGATTTTTCATTCGTCTGTCCAACTGAATTGGGTGACTTGCAAGAGCAGTATGCTGAATTACAATCCTTGGATGTAGAAGTTTTCGGTGTTTCGACCGATACTCACTATGTTCATAAAGCTTGGCACGATGACTCGGATGTCGTTGGTACACTGGAGTATGCATTGATTGGGGATCCATCACATCAGCTATCTCTTGATTTCGAGGTTCTTGGAGAAGATGGTTTGGCACAACGGGGAACTTTTATTGTAGACCCAGATGGCATTATCCAAATGATGGAAGTTAATGCAGGTGGTATTGGCCGTGATGCAAGTAGCCTTCCTGATAAGGTCCGTGCTGCTCAATACGTTCGCGCACACCCAGGTGAAGTTTGCCCAGCTAAATGGAAAGAAGGAGAAGAAACCCTTACTCCAAGTCTTGACCTAGTTGGTAAAATTTAAGTTTTTTCTCATTTTTAGAAGACTCGGCACTCTCTTCCCAAAAGTTCAATTTTGGGGAAGAGTGACCTGGTTTTCGTACGAACCTATTACAGACAAATTATAATGGTGGGGCGGGGTTTCCCGTCCCATTCTTTTAATGGAACCTAGGCTAGATAAGTTCAGATAAGGTAGAGTTTCTTGTATGTAGCCCGCTACATCTCTCATTTCATCTTGTTTTTATCGTATGAAAGGATTTTTTATGGCATTAGATGCACAGATTAAGGGGCAGTTTGCCCAGTATTTACAACTGTTGGAGGCCGATGTGGTCTTTCAGGTTCAGCTTGGCGAGGATGAATCTTCTCAGAAGGTTCGTGATTTTTTGGAAGAAATTGCAGCAATGAGCGATCGAATTAGCATTGTTCCTGCTAGTCTTTCTAGAACTCCTAGTTTTAAGATTGCCAAAGTTGGTCAAGAGAGCGGTGTGGAGTTTGCTGGTCTACCGCTGGGACACGAGTTTACTTCCTTTGTGATGGCCCTCTTGCAGATTTCTGGTCGTCCACCAAAAATAGAGGATGACTTAGTCAAACGAATCAAGGCTATTCAAAGCCCGCTTCATTTTGAGACCTATGTCAGTCTATCTTGCCATAATTGCCCAGATGTTGTGCAGGCATTCAATATAATGGCAGTCCTCAATCCAAATATCACCCATACCATGGTGGAAGGAGGGATGTTTCAGAAGGAAGTAGAAAGCAAAAAAATCATGGCGGTCCCTGCTGTCTTCCATAGTGACAAACTCTTCCATTCTGGTCGCGCAACTATAGACGAACTGGTGGAGATGGTTGCTGGGCCGATTAGTCAAGATACCTTTGAAGAGAAAGGAATCTTTGATGTATTAGTAGTTGGTGGCGGTCCTTCTGGAAATAGTGCAGCCATCTATGCTGCTCGAAAAGGGATTAAGACAGGTCTGATTGCAGAAACTTTTGGTGGCCAAGTCATGGAAACAGTTGGTATCGAAAATATGATTGGTACCCCGTATACTGAGGGTCCTAAACTCATGGCTCAAGTCGAAGCTCATACCAAGGAATATCCAGTTGATATTATGAAAGCACAAAAAGCCAAATCTATTAGGAGAACAGACTTGATTGAGGTCGAGCTGGAGAATGGAGCCATCCTTAAGACCAAGACAGCTATCCTTTCAGTTGGTGCCAAGTGGCGCAATATCAACGTTCCTGGTGAAAATGAGTTCCGCAATAAGGGTGTAACCTATTGTCCGCACTGTGATGGTCCTCTCTTTACTGGAAAAGATGTCGCTGTAATAGGTGGTGGTAACTCGGGTATCGAAGCAGCTATCGACCTAGCCGGTCTAGCCAAGCATGTCTATGTTTTGGAATTTTTACCAGAGCTTAAGGCAGATCAAGTGTTACAAGACCGCATTGCTGCTTTACCAAATGTGACGGTTCTTAAAAATGTAGCGACTAAGGAAATCGTCGGTGATGAAGAAGTGACAGGATTGGTGTATATTGACCGAGAAAGTCAAGAGGAGCAGATTATTTCTTTGCAAGGTGTCTTTGTGCAAATTGGCCTAGTACCTAATACAGAATGGCTTTTAGACAGCGATGTGGCTCTCAACGACCGCCGTGAGATTATCGTAGATAGTCACGGGGCGACCAATGTTTCAGGAATCTTTGCAGCGGGTGATTGTACGAACTCTGTCTATAAGCAGATCATCATTTCTATGGGGTCGGGAGCAACCGCAGCTCTCGGAGCCTTTGATTACTTGATTCGTCAGTAAAACAAAGGAGCTTGCTAGTAGTGTACAGTTCTCCAAATCGTCGCTAACCTCAACCACGCAAATATATCAGCCAGTGCATGATTCTCTCTGCAAGACATGGTGGTAAGTTGACTCAAGCGTGCCGAATGGGGCGATTATTGGATAATAAAAAAATCAGAGCTTTTGCTCTGATTTTTTTGTGCACTATAAAATTTTCTTACTTTCCTAAGATAGCTGGCATGAGGACCAAGTAGGTGTAGAGCATGTTGGCAACCGCGATTGCGATACCGATACCGTTTAGGATGATTTCCAATTTGTAATCATGAGCTGTCGCTTTTTTGCCGTTCAAGGATAGGACAAGTCCGATAATCCCACAGATAAGACCAACGATTGCAATTAGCAAGCTAAAGATGATTGAGACGATGCCCAAGACAAGAGGGGCCTTTGATTTAGGTGTTTCCATTTTTCAAATCTCCTTTGATAAGATAGTTTTAGTATAGCAGTTGTTGCTTTGGAAGTCAAACAACTTTTAATTACGAATAAGTAGTAAAAGGAGGTTCTATGCTAGTTGCTTACGATAAAATGGGGACGTTGGTCAATCTGGTGCAAACTGTGCCAGCGGATAGAAAAGGGTACGTTTGCCCAGCCTGTCAAGCTGCTGTTCGTCTGAAACACGGCTCTGTTATGCGGCCGCATTTTGCACATGTCAGTCTGGAGGACTGTCAGTATTTCTCTGAAAATGAGTCGGCCCAGCACTTGGAGTTGAAGTCAGTCCTCTACCAGTGGGCTAGCCAGACGGCAGAAGCTGGGATAGAAGTGGTTTTGCCAGAAATTCAGCAAATTGTAGATGTTTTGGTTGATGGTCATTTGGCGCTGGAGGTGCAGTGCTCAAGTTTGTCTATTGACCGGCTGCGTGAGCGGACGACCAGCTATCGCAAGGCGGGTTATCAGGTTCTCTGGCTTCTCGGAAAAGACTTGTGGCTGAAAAAGTCCTTGAAACCCTTGCAAAAGCAATTTCTATATTTCAGTCAGAACATGGGCTTTCATCTCTGGGAGTTGGATGTGGAGAAGAAGGAATTGCGCCTCAAGTACCTGATTCATGAGGATTTGCACGGTCAAGTTCAGTACAGAATCCGGTCGTTTGCCTTTGGAAAAGGGGATTTGCTGAGCATTCTTCGTTTACCTTATAGTCGTCAACAGTTGGTTTCTTTTGAGGGGAAATTGGATCCCAACATCTGTCACTATGTGGCGCAGCAGCTTCATTATCAGACACCCAAATGGATGCGACTGCAAGCACAGGCTTATGAAAATGGGAAAAATTTGTTGACCTACAAAACAGAAGAATTTTATCCCCAAGTCCGTTTGCCACAGAGCTTCATTGGATTTGCGCAGATTAGTCAGGATTTGTCGGCACTTTATCAAGATTTTAATGCATTTTACAAAAAAGTAAAGAATAAAAACCACCAAAAACTCTATCCACCAATCTACTATAAAATGTCCTGTAAGCGCTAAAATGTGCTATAATAGGAATATTAAGGTCAAGAAAGGAAATGAAAATGACAAAACAACGTAATGAAATTGATGACAAATACAAATGGGATTTAACCACCATTTTTGCAACGGATCAAGCCTGGGAAGCCGAACTAGCAGCTATCCAAGAAGAACTTGAAAAAGCCAAAGACTTTGTAGGTCATCTCTTGGACTCAGCAGCCTCTCTCTTAGAAATCAGTGAGTTCCAACTTGGTCTCATGCGCCGTATTGAAAGTCTCTATGTCTATGCATCTATGAAAAATGACCAAGATACGCGTGAAGGCATCTATCAAGAATTCCAAGCCAAGGCAATGGGAGTTTACTCAGCTTATGGTCAAGTTTTCTCTTTCTACGAGCCAGAATTTTTGCAAATCACTGATGAGCAATTGGCAGCTTTCTTAGAAGAAGAACCAGCTCTCAAACAGTACAAACACCAATTTGAAACACTTTTGGCACAAAAAGCTCATGTATTGTCTCAAGAAGTAGAGGAAGTCTTGGCTGCAACTAGTGAAATCTTTGAAGCGCCATCTGAAACTTTCTCTATCTTGGACAATGCCAGCATCCAATTCCCAGAAATCGCGGATGAAGATGGTCACTTGGTGCCATTGTCACACGGTAGCTACATTTCATACATGGAGTCAAAAAATCGCGACGTTCGTCAAGAAGCTTACGAAGCCATGTATGGTACCTATGAGCAATTCCAGCATACTTATGCGAAGACTTTGCAGTCCAATGTCAAAGTTAATAACCTAAAAGCTCGTTTGCGCAAGTATAGCTCTGCTCGTGAAGCAGCCTTGTCTAACAATTTCATCCCAGAATCAGTCTATGAAACTTTGGTCGCAGCTGTTAACAAGCATTTGCCACTCTTGCATCGCTACATCAACCTCCGCAAGGAATTGTTGGGCTTGGATGACTTGAGAATGTACGACATGTACACACCATTGTCAGAAACAGACTACAAGTTCACTTATGAAGAAGCGCTTGCAAAAGCAGCGGATACCTTGAAAATCTTTGGCCCAGAATACTCTGCCATCGTGGATAAAGCATTCAGCGAGCGCTGGATTGATGTTCACGAAAATGAAGGAAAACGCTCAGGTGCCTACTCAGGTGGTGCTTACGATACCAATGCCTTTATGTTGCTCAACTGGCAAGATACCTTGGACAATCTCTATACTTTGATTCATGAGACAGGGCACTCACTCCACTCTATGTTTACCCGTCAAAATCAACCCTATGTCTATGGACATTACTCTATTTTCTTGGCGGAAATTGCTTCTACAACCAATGAAAATCTCTTGACTGAGAAACTCTTGGCAGAAGTGACGGATGAGAAGACACGCTTTGCTATTTTGAACCATTATCTCGATGGTTTCCGCGGCACAGTCTTCCGTCAAACTCAGTTTGCAGAATTTGAACAAGCAATTTACAAGGCAGACCAAGAAGGTCAAGTCTTGACAGCAGAATTTCTCAACCAATTGTACGCAGATATCAATGCGAAATACTATGGATTGTCAGCCGAAGACAACTACGAAATCCAATTTGAATGGGCACGTATTCCGCATTTCTACTACAATTTCTACGTATATCAATACTCAACAGGCTTCGCAGCTGCTTCAGCCTTGGCCAACAAAATCACATACGGTACAGCTGAAGACAAGGAAAACTACCTCAATTACCTCAAGGCAGGAAATTCAGACTATCCACTCGAAGTCATCAAAAAAGCAGGCGTGGACATGACAAAAGAAGACTATCTCAACGATGCCTTTGCTGTATTTGAAAAACGCTTGACTGAGCTAGAAGAACTTGTTGCAAAAGGTGTGCATAAATAATAAAAAATCCCTCAGGGGATTTTTTGTCCATTTGGAGGTACTATGGAAATTAGAAGATTAGACTTGGCAGACGAAACGGCTTTTCTAGAATTTAATCAGCTCTTGCTAGCAGAAAAAGAAGCAGGACAATCCTTTATCGAAACCAAGGAAGTGACAGATTTTGCGGCGTATGTTCAGAAGTTGACAGACCAAGAAAGGCTAGTGGAACATCCAGATTGGTCGATGGTCACATCCTATTTTGCCTTTGTTGATGGCCAAGTTGCTGGTAAGATTTCTTGCCGTTGGGAATTAGAAAAAGGAAACCTGGCAGAAATCGGAGGCCATATCGGTTATGCAACGTCCCCTCGTTTTCGCCGTCAGGGGATTATGAAAGGTCTCTTGTACTTTGCCTTTGACCGTTACTTGGAGCGCGGTATTGACAAGATTTTTATTACGGCTTTGGAAAATAACCTTCCCAGCCGAAAAACGATTGAAAGTGTCGGTGGTGTCTTGCAGGATGTGATTGACCTCGAAGACGGAAAGCGACTAGCACGGTACTGGGTAGATATCAGAAAAGGAGGCTAGTATGGACATTCGCAAATTAGAATTGAGTGACCAAGAAGCCTATCGTCGCTACGAAGCAGCTATGTTGTCAGATAAGCAGGGCAATCCTTTTGTCGAGTTGGAATTCGTCGAAGACCTAGAACAAGCTATCTTAGATGGGCAACAGTCTGAGGTCAAGCAAGCAGGACAAACCTGGTCTCCCTATTCGACGTATTATGGTTTTATTGATAATGAGATTGTAGGGATGGTGCGCTGTTTTTGGGAGGCTGATAATTCTACAGTTCTTGATTTAGGTGAGGTGGGCTACATGGTACATCCCCATTATCGGTGGCAAGGAATTGCTCAAGCACTTTTGGCATTTGCCTTGGATTTATTTGAGAAAAAAGGCTATGAAAAAGTCTCTGTGGCAACCGACCGTGACAATCTTCCCAGTCGTGGCTTGATTAAAAAAATGGGGGGGCAATTGGAGAGCATTAGGCAGATTCACTATTTTGGTCAGTCCATGTTAGCAGCCAAGTATTGGATTTATCTAGGAAAGGAAAATACATGACAGTAACGTTTGTGTGGGATTTGGATGGGACCTTGATTGATTCCTATCCTGCCATTATGCGGTCTTTAGAGGTCACCTATGCCCATTACGGGTGGGAATTTGACGGGGAGAAGTTGCAGGACTATATTTTAGAATTCTCAGTTGGACAACTCTTGGGAGAAATGGCGCAAGAGCATCAGCTGGATGCCCGTGAGGTCAAGACCTTGTATTCGGCGGATTTGAAAAAGCGTGATCGAGAATTACAACTATTTCCAGAAGCGCAAACTGTTCTCGACTGGACTCGCTCGAAAGGCGTTGCCAATCATATTTATACCCACAAGGGGGACAACACCCAGCATGTCTTAAAAATGTTGGGCATCGAGTCCTACTTTACAGAAGTTCTCCACAGTCAATCTGGCTTTGCACGCAAGCCGGCTCCAGAAGCTATGGATTACTTGGTGGAAAAGTATGATTTGGATAGGCAGCAGACTTATTATATCGGTGACCGCAAGTTGGATATGGAGTTTGCTCTCAATAGCGGTGTGCGCAGTATCAGCTTGACGCAGTCGGATAGTCCAGATAATTTTTTTATCCATTCCTTATATGAAGTACCCCCAAAAATCTCTATTTCTAATCTGTAAAACAAAATCTGGCATTTGAATAAGTTCAGGAGTTCTATTGGTGACCGTAGTCCGTTTTGCTCCAAAGGCGCGAAAGAACTATTCGCCATTTGAGTTCGTATCAGCGCCGGTTATACAAAAAATCTTCCATCGGAGTACAGTAAAGGTGTTTAAGCCTATTGTAAATCGAAAGGAGAAAAAATATGGCATAAAAAACGCATAGTTTATCGCACAAAAATTGGATGCGTAAATATCACATTATCTTTACCCCTAAGTATAGGCGAAAAATTATCTATAATCACAATACAGAAAAAGTTTAGGTGTGCCCTTATTCTGCTTCGTTGAGAAGTTGGTGACGAGTCAAGAACAGAGAGGCTTGAACAAAGTGAAAGCCAGCGTCTTTAGGTGCTAGCTGGTAATATGGGCTTATAGCCCTTGTAAAAACCACCCGTTTTCACGGGTGGTTTTTACTTTATGAAAAGTGAATTCCAACTCGATGCTTGAGAACACCAAAGAGAGAATGGGCCAAGTAAAAATCAATGATGCCATGAATTAATGATCCCAGTCCGATAAGTACTAATAAGTACCAAAAGTAATTAGGATTGGGATTTTCAGTAACTGCTATAGCATAGACGACAGCAAATTCAGTCAATCCATGTAACACGTTTAGGAATAGGGCGGAGAAGAAAGTGAGGGAAGTTTTGTGTAGTAAGAGAGGGTGTTTTTGAAAAATAGAGGCGCCCACTGTAGCAAAGATAAGATGGGAAAGAGCACGCAGGACGATAATCATTGGAAAGCCAGCCATAAAAAAGCCAAGTGCTGTCCCTAAGGCAACGATTATAGCAATCGGAAGAGAGAGAAATAGTGCAATGAATAGCGGGACATGGCTGGCAAGGGTAAATGATGCTGGTCCAATTATTAATTTGATAGGCATAATCATTGGAATCAGAATACCAAATGCAACCAATATTGCAGTAAAAGCGAGCGATTTTGTTTGTCTTTTTTTCATTGTTGTTTATCTCCTTTGTGAAATAATTATAAATAAAAACATTACAAGTGTCAAGACACTTGTAATGTTTTTATTCTTCATTCCATAATAAATGTGCGGCTGCCAGGCTCTTCTTAATTTCTTCAAATTGATTTTTGGAAGCACAGGAAATCGTATGAAGATGAAGTCCCTGAGTCAAGCTTGATAGTAGGGTGGCATTTGAATTCTTCATTTCCTTGATGAAATGATAAACATCCTCACGTGTTTCAATGTTAAGAACAGCAGTCAACATACCATAGATAGGATGTTCTACTTGGACATCAAGAATGCTCCCTCCCTGATTGACAATAAGCAGCATTTCTTTTTCTGTATCTAGAGATTGATGGGAGCAGACAACTTTTCCTAAAAATGCATGTGAGTTCTTTGTCGGGGATAAAAGATAGCCTCTATGTGTGGATAAAATATCATGGTTTTCAGCACGTAACAGAGCAATATCTCCCACAATAATTTGCCGGCTCACGGATAAATGTTTCGCCAAATAACTTGCTGATATGGGGCGATTGGCATTTGATAAATAGTCAATAATCAGTTGGCGTCGTTTTGTAGCTTTCATAGAACCTCCTAGTCTTTCTTTACATCATATCATAAATGAGATTTTTAGTCGCTAGATTACAAAATGAAAACTTTGAAAAAACTACATAAATACGCTATACTAGAAAGCATGGTTGAATCATACAGTAAAAATGCAAATCACAATATGCGACGTCCCGTTGTCAAGGAAGAAATCGTTGATTTTATGCGGACGCGCCAGGCTCAAAATCAAGGTTTTCTGAAAGACTTGGAAGACTTTGCTCGTCAAGAAAATATTCCTATTATCCAACACGAGGTGGTAGCCTATTTTCGCTTACTTCTGCAGACAATGCAGCCTAAGAATATCTTGGAAATCGGTACGGCTATTGGATTTTCAGCGCTTTTAATGGCTGAAAATGCTCCTGAGGCTCACATTACGACAATTGATCGCAATGAAGAAATGATTGGCTTGGCTAAGAAAAATCTTGCCCAGTACGATAGCCGCAAGCAGATTGAGCTCTTGGAAGGCGATGCTTTAGACCTCCTTCCAACCTTGCCAGATAACCAATATGACTTTGTCTTCATGGACTCAGCTAAGTCTAAGTATATCGTCTTTTTACCAGAAGTTTTGAAAAAGGTAAAAGTGGGTGGTATCATTATTTTTGATGATATTTTTCAAGGTGGAGATGTGGCGCGAGATATTATGGATGTGCGCCGTGGACAGCGGACTATTTATCGAGGTCTGCAACGATTATTCGACGCAACCTTGGACAATCCAGACTTGACGGCCAGCTTACTGCCATTAAGTGACGGCTTACTCATGCTTCGGAAAAATAGTGAGACGATTTCATTGCCTATTCAGGAAAATTAAGCAAGTTTTAAGCTTTTATGTTATAATGATAGGGTTAACGAAAAAAGGAGTATTTTCAGAATGAAAACTAAAAAAATTCTAGCAGGTGCGGTGACACTCTTAGCAGCAGTCACACTTGCAGCTTGTAGCTCAAACGGTAAAGACATCATTACGATGAAGGGTGGTTCTATCACAACTTCTGAGTTTTATGATCGTGTGAAAACTAATTCAAGTGCTCAACAAGTATTGCTTGAATTGGTCATTTCTGACGTTTTTGAACAACAATACGGTAAAAAAGTGACCGATAAAGAAGTAGACGAGTACTACAACAAAATCGCAAAACAATACGGCGATTCATTTACCGCGGCGTTGACTTCAGCAGGTTTGACAACAGACACTTACAAAAAACAAATCCGTGCCAATATGTTGGTGGATTACGCTGTAAAAGAAGCAGCTAAAAAAGAATTGACAGATGCTAACTACAAAGCAGCTTATGATGCTTACACACCAGAGGTTTCTGCTCAAATCATCAAATTCTCAGATGAAGCAAAAGCAAAAGAAGTATTAGCCAAAGCACAAGCTGGTGAAGACTTTGCACAACTTGCAAAAGACAACTCAGAAGACACTGCTACTAAAGAAAAAGGTGGCGAAGTGAAATTTGACTCAACGTCAACAAGTGTTGCAACAGAAGTGAAAACAGCTATTTTTGCCTTGGAAGAAGGCCAAGTTGGTGCTTCAGTTGTGAAAGTAACCGATGCGTCTACTTACAAAACAAGTTACTATGTTGTGAAATTGAACAAGAAAACTGCTAAGTCAGAAAACTGGAAAGATTACAAGAAAGTCTTGAAAGAATCGATCTTGACCTCTAAGCAAAATGACTACACGTTCAAAACAAGTATTATTTCAAAAGCCTTGAAAGATGCCAATGTTAAAGTGAAAGACTCTGCATTCTCAAATGTATTGTCAAGCTACATCACAACAGACAAAACAAGCAAGAGTTCAACTTCAAGCTCTTCATCAAGCAAATAATCATAAGAATGGTAGAAAGGAATCTTTCTTCAGAAAATTGGCGGTTGTTGCGAGCCATGAAAGACCGACTACTTGCTACTTATGACAGGATACAAATGTAAATAATAAGAGGATGACAAGTTCATCGAATGAAGGTGGTACCGCGGTTTTTCGCCCTTCGTTTGATTGGATTTGTCATTTTCTCGTAAAATAGGAGACATCATGAAACAATTATCATCAGCACAAATTCGCCAAATGTGGCTTGATTTCTGGAAATCAAAAGGTCACTCAGTAGAGCCATCAGCAAATCTGGTTCCTGTTAATGACCCAACCCTTCTCTGGATCAACTCAGGTGTAGCAACCCTTAAGAAATATTTTGATGGTTCCGTTATCCCTGAAAATCCACGGATTACCAATGCGCAAAAATCAATCCGTACAAACGACATCGAAAATGTTGGGAAGACAGCTCGTCACCATACCATGTTTGAAATGCTCGGAAACTTTTCTATCGGAGATTACTTCCGTGACGAAGCTATCGAGTGGGGCTTTGAGTTGTTGACAAGCCCAGAATGGTTCGGATTTGACAAAGATAAGTTGTTCATGACCTACTATCCAGCGGATACAGATTCATACAATCGTTGGATTGCTTGTGGTGTTGAGCCATCTCATTTGATTCCAATCGAGGACAATTTCTGGGAAATCGGTGCGGGTCCTTCAGGTCCAGACACAGAGATTTTCTTTGACCGCGGAGAAAGCTTTGACCCAGAAAATATCGGTATCCGTCTCCTTGCAGAGGACATCGAAAACGACCGTTACATCGAAATCTGGAACATCGTTTTGTCACAGTTCAATGCTGACCCAGCTGTTCCTCGTTCAGAATACAAGGAATTGCCGAATAAAAACATTGATACGGGCGCAGGTCTTGAGCGTTTGGCAGCCATTTTCCAAGGTGCTAAAACAAACTTTGAAACAGACCTCTTCATGCCGATCATCCGTGAGGTGGAGAAATTGTCTGGCAAGACCTATGATCCAGATGGGGACAATATGAGCTTTAAGGTCATCGCTGACCACATCCGTGCCCTGTCATTTGCCATCGGTGATGGTGCCCTTCCAGGAAATGAAGGTCGTGGTTATGTCCTTCGTCGTCTACTTCGTCGCGCTGTTATGCATGGACGTCGTCTTGGTATTAACGAAACTTTCTTGTACAAATTGGTTGTAACTGTTGGTCATATCATGGAAAGCTACTATCCAGAAGTGCTTGAAAAACGTGAGTTTATCGAGAAAATCGTTAAACGTGAGGAAGAAACATTTGCTCGTACAATTGACGCAGGTAGCGGTCACTTGGATTCTTTACTTGCTGACTTGAAGACAGCCGGTCAAGATATTCTTGAAGGAAAAGACATTTTCAAACTTTATGATACCTATGGATTCCCAGTTGAGTTAACAGAAGAATTGGCAGAAGATGCCGGTTATAAGATTGACCACGAGGGATTCAAAGCAGCCATGAAAGAGCAGCAAGACCGTGCGCGTGCGGCTGTTGTCAAAGGTGGTTCAATGGGTATGCAAAATGAAACCTTGGCAAGCATCACTGAGGAGTCTGTTTTCAGCTACGAAGCAACAAGCCTTGAAGCGAACTTGTCTGTTATCGTTGCAGACAATGAGCGTACTGAAGCCGTG
This sequence comes from Streptococcus gallinaceus, assembly GCF_040545695.1. Lineage (NCBI taxonomy): Bacteria > Bacillati > Bacillota > Bacilli > Lactobacillales > Streptococcaceae > Streptococcus > Streptococcus gallinaceus. The sequence goes on from NZ_JBEPMK010000001.1 coordinate 270,714, forward strand.
TCAGAAGGTCAGGCCCTCCTTGTCTTTAGCCAAACACCATTCTACGCTGAAATGGGTGGACAAGTTGCTGACCACGGTATCGTGAAAAATGACAAGGGTGACACAGTTGCGCGTGTGATTGATGTCCAAAAAGCACCAAATGGTCAGCCGCTCCATACGGTAGAAGTATTGGCGAGTCTGTCAGTTGGTACCAACTACGTACTTGAAATTGACAACAAACGTCGTTTGGCTGTTGAGAAAAACCATACAGCGACACACTTGCTCCACGCAGCCCTTCATCAGATTATCGGTGAGCATGCGACTCAAGCGGGTTCACTCAATGAAGAAGGTTTCTTGCGATTCGACTTTACGCATTTTGAAGCGGTAACAGCAGAAGAATTACGTGCGATCGAAACACAGGTTAATGAAAAGATTTGGGAAGCTCTTCCTGTGACAACAATTGAAACAGACGTTGAAACGGCTAAGTCAATGGGCGCAATGGCTCTCTTTGGTGAAAAATATGGTAAGGTTGTACGTGTCGTTACCATCGGAGATTACTCTGTTGAACTTTGCGGGGGGACTCACTTATCCAACACATCTGAAATCGGCCTTTTCAAGATTGTCAAAGAAGAAGGAATTGGTTCAGGAACGCGTCGTATCCTTGCCTTGACAGGTCAAGCAGCATTTGAAGCCTTCCGCCAACGTGAAGATGCCCTCAAAGAAGTAGCACAAACGCTTAAAGTGCCGCAGTTGGAGCAAGTTCCTGCTAAGGTCGTTAGCCTTTCAGAAAATCTACGTGATCTTCAAAAAGAAACAGCTGAATTGAAAGAAAAAGCTGCAGCAGCCGCAGCTGGTGACATCTTCAAAGATGTCAAAGAGGCAAATGGCTTACGCTACATTGCAAGCCAAGTATCTGTCTCAGATGCCGGTGCGCTTCGTACTTTTGCAGATAACTGGAAGCAAAAAGACTACTCAGACGTTCTTGTACTCGTCGCAGCTATCGGTGAGAAAGTCAATGTTCTCGTGGCTAGCAAGTCAGCTGACGCTCACGCAGGCAATATCATCAAGGCCCTTGCTCCAATCGTTTCTGGACGTGGTGGTGGTAAGCCAGACATGGCCATGGCCGGTGGTAGTGATGCAAGCAAGATTGCAGAACTTCTAGCAGCTGTTCCAGCACAATTTTAATGATTCAAAAATCCATGTTTTTAAACATGGATTTTTTTGTAGTCCATCATAATGATAGTAGATTTCACGAGTGAGGGTAGAAGGATGACATCTAGCTGATGGCCCCTTTCAGTCTAAGAAGTGACTTGTTTTTTGAAGAAAGTGATGCGCCGCCACGGGTCAGATGTGTGGTATCAATATCATACTTTATTGTATAATTAGTAGTAGACATATTGATCATTTTTCTATACTTGGTGTTCTAACCGTTAGTATAGTGGATAAATATGCCTTTTTTTATGCACTTTATTTTACAATACAGTGAAATTTATTTTTTTATAAGATAGAGAAAATGCAAGGGAAAAATCTTTAAAAAAATGGGGAAAAGGATACAGATTATAGTTGATAATTTATAAATATTTTTATATGTTTATGCCGTTTTCTCATTTTTGGTCTTATAAATGCGTCGGATTTTGAGAAAAAACACCTAAAACATAGAAGTTAAACGACGGATTTGATGTGTTATAATCTATCAGGGTTGTTTGGTGTAGGCGTTTTCTATTTGCTAATACTAAGCAGCTAGTCAAAATAGATGGAAAAGATGGAAAGGGGTCAGATGGGATTATTAAACTTTTTAATGAAAAAGCCGAAATCGGAAGAGAGTATAAATACTTATCAAAATACAGCAAGTGACTCCGCAAAAGAGATGTCATCAGAAAATGAAACATCTCCGCAAAAGATTCCAGCTGGTTGGCAGTCTATTACAGATGCTTTTTTATTGTCTTATCCAGGACAAGATAAACCACGACAGTTAAGCGCTAGTCCTTCTCGCTTAGAAGGTGGAAAGCATAGCTTGGAGGGAATTACTATCTATGATGCTGGAGATTACTGGCATTTTGTAACCTATGGCTTATCGGATGTATATGATCAAGGGACAGATACGACTAGCTTTGGGATGGAATTTACGTATAAGCTGAAAAAATACCCTGACGACAATGAAGAAAAGGTCATCATTGGCACTGCAAACTTATTGAAAAGTTTAGCGAGTTTGACACGTGAAAAGGGTGAACTCTTTGGTCCATACGAGTATGTCTATACCGGTCAGACAGAGGGAGTTGACGTAGACCAACAGTCCCTGTTGACAGGATTTATCTGTGTTCCAGATGATACAGTAGAAAAAGTTCAGACGCCAAATGAAGAAGTCCGGTTTATTCAATTTGTCGGAGTAACAGATGCAGAACTACGCAGCTTGACAGATAGCCAATCGGTGCAACGTTTATATAGTGAGATACCAGATTTTATTACAGACTATCGTAGACAGTCTTTGAGATAAATACAACACAGCAATTTTCTAACAATTTCAGTGAGGAATTGTGGTAAAAAATTTTGCTAGCAAAATTGTATCGTTGTTCGGATGCAAAAACACAAGAGTATAAACAAAAATAAAGAAAGGTGATGAGTGATATAGAAATTTTAGAAATAATGGTCCGTTCGCGCTTAATCAGCGAGGGTGATAGACAAAATATCATAAACGAAATGAAAGAAACGGATACTTCTCTTGAAAAATATCTTTTGAAAAAAAAGTATGTCAATGAAGAAGATTTGCTGAAAGTGTTAAGTTACTACTACAAAACACCTCAAGTCAACCTTTCTCAGTTTTCGATTGATAAGGAAGCGGTAGCTAAGGTAACCGAAAAAATCGCACGTCGCCACTGCTTGATTCCAATTGCCTTCACAGAGGATATGGAGCCAAGACTTATCGTTGCGATGGCAGATCCAAAAAACTACATCGCCTTGGATGATGTTCGAATTGTATCGAAGATGTCGATTGAACCACACATTGGTTTGAGTGACGATATTCAAAAATATATTGACCAGTATTATTCACAGGGGGATGCGGCCCACCAAGCGGCGACAGAGATTGAGGGCTTTGGTGTTGAAGATGATGTCGTAGAAGAAGATATCTCAATCAAAAATTCACCTGTAGTACGCTTGATTGACTCGATTGTTAGTCAAGCTATCAAAACACGGGTATCAGATATTCACATCGAGCCATTTGAAAAAGTTGTTCGTGTTCGTTTCCGTGTGGATGGAACACTGGTTGAAAATATGCAATTAAAGGCTTCTACGCATTCTGCTATTGCGACACGGATTAAGATTATGAGTGGCTTGGATATTGCTGAACGTCGTATTCCACAGGATGGTCGGATTGAGACTACGATTGATGGACGTGAAGTGGATATGCGTGTGTCTGTTCTTCCAACTGTTTTTGGTGAGAAGATTGTTATTCGGATTCTGAATCGGAACGCGACTCTTTTGAGTAAGGAAGAACTTGGATTTTCACCGGCCAATGAAAAAATCTTTGATGATATCTTGAAAGCACCTGAAGGAATTATTTTGCTGACAGGGCCAACGGGATCTGGTAAAACGACCACTCTTTACACAGCCTTGCGCGAGTTAAACGATGTTGGAAAAAATATCATCACTGTTGAAGACCCGGTAGAGTATAGACTAGACGGAGTCAACCAAGTGCAAGTGAATGTCAAAGCAGGTTTGACATTTGCCAGTGGTTTGAGAAGTATCTTGCGTCAGGACCCGGATATTGTCCTACTGGGAGAAATTCGGGATGAAGAGACAGCAAGTATCGCTGTTCGTGCCGCTATTACAGGTCACGTCGTTCTTTCTACAATCCATACCAACGATACAGCTTCTACTGTCAACCGTCTGGTGGATATGGGAATTAAACCTTACTTGGTTTCAACAGCTACTGTTGGTATTATCGCACAGCGTTTGATTAAGCGGATCTGTCCGAAATGTAAAACGGCTTATACCGTTGAAGGAAATCAATATCAGCACTTAGGCATCCATCATGGAGACAAGCTTTACAAGGGTGAAGGTTGTAACTATTGCGGTGGGACTGGCTACTATGGTCGTATTGCGATTCATGAAATCATGGCTGTTACCAAAGAAATAAAAGCCATGATCAACCAAGGTGCGACAACTGCTGAATTGCGCAATCAAGCTCGTTCACAAGGGATGAGAGATTTGTCAGAAGAAGCAATAGAGACAGCCAAAAATGGGATAACGACAATGGAACAAGCAATGAAGATTGCCTTTAGTCTAGAGGGAGAAGCCTAAGATGAATTTAGATGGATTAATCAAACAAGCCATTGAACATGGTGCGTCGGATATTCATTTTACGGTGGGGGCTGAGCCAACGATGCGTTTGCACGGGAAGCTAATGCCCATTACCGATGAAAAGATGACAAATACGGACACGGTTCGATTTGCCAAAGAAATACTAACAGAAAAACAAATTCAACACCTACTTGAAGTGGGAGAAGTTGACTGTGCCTACGAAGTTGATAACGGTTTCCGTTTGCGGGTCAATATCTTTAAACAACGAAACAACTCTGGGATTGCCTTGCGGGTTATTCCAAATCAAATTCCTAGCATGGAATCCCTCGGATTGCCAGCAGTTATAAAAAAATTGGCTGAAAAGCGTCGGGGGCTGATCTTGGTTACAGGACCAACTGGTTCAGGGAAATCAACGACCCTAGCCACGATGATCGACTATATGAACGAGCTACGTGATGAGCATATCATCACCATCGAAGATCCGATCGAGTACATGCACACACATAAGCAGTGCTTGGTTAACCAGCGTGAGCTTGGTGCGGATACACAAAGTTTTGGAAATGCCCTTCGTGGTGCTCTCCGTCAGGACCCGGATGTCATCCTTGTAGGGGAAATGCGGGATAAGGAAACCATCGAGATTGCCCTTCGTGCGGCAGAAACGGGTCACTTAGTTCTTTCTACACTCCATACGGTCGGAGCGGTCAATACAATGGACCGTATTATTGATGTCTTCCCTGCCGAACAGCAAGAACAGATTCGTGTTCAGCTCTCTGCCGTTGTAGAGGGAGTTGTATCTCAGCAATTGATGCGTACTTCAAATGGGAAAGGGCGTGTGGCAGCATTTGAAATTATGCTGGCAACACCTGCGGTTCGAAACCTTATCCGTGAAGGAAAAACTCACCAATTGTTGACGCCAATCCAAACGGGAGCTAGTCAGGGCATGATCACAATGGACACCTCTCTACTTGGACTCTATCGTCGCAATCTAATTGATCGCAAGACCTTGCTTTCTTACGCAGTAGACCGTGAGCAAGTTGAAAAAGCAGTCATGATGGGGTAGAAAACCATGGCAATATTTATATGTAAATATCTTGACGAAAAAAATCGAGTTCAAGTTTTAGAACTGGATGTAGATTCTAAAGGCGAAGCTCTAGCCCAGCTCCGATTAAAAGGTCGTCCCATCAGTGTGGAAGAAAAGGGACTTGGTTCAACCGAGATTACACTAGGTGGACCTAAAAAGGTCAAAATAACAGATATTTCCCTTTTCTGTAAGCAGATGTCTGTTATGTTGGAAGCCGGTATTCCGCTTAATAATGCTGTGGATATCATGGAGCATCAAACGACCTCTAAGCCTCTCAAAGCTGCTCTGAAAAAAATGAGTACTCAGCTCAAAGAGGGGAATCAGCTTTCTCAAACGATGAAAGCGCAAGGTAAGGTTTTCCCTAATCTCCTTGTCCGTATGATTGAAGCAGGTGAAAAGACAGGTAAAATCGATGAAGTTTTGGAAAAAATGTCCGTTCACTATACCAAAGAAGTCAAAATCAATCGTCAGATTACAGGTGCTATGATTTATCCGGCAATCTTGAGTTTGCTAGTTATCGGTGCGGTCTTTGTCCTTCTCTATGTCGTGGTACCGTCCTTTAAGGATATTTTCGAGAGTGGAGGTGTGGAGTTGCCACTACCGACACGGATCGTCCTCTTCCTCAGTAATTGGGTCCAGTCCTACTGGTACATCCTCTTGCTGACGATTATTGGTGGAACCTTTGGCTTTCTTAGCTACCGTAAGACAGAGGCAGGGCGCTTTCAGCTTGACCTACTCAAACTGAACCTTCCGATTATCAAAACTTCTATCCAAAAAATTATCACTGCTCGCTTTTCAAGTACACTAGCGACGCTAACTAGTGCGGGCATTCCATTGGTAGATGCTTTGGAAGCAGCTGCTTCAACGACCAACAATAGTGTGGTGGTGGATAAGATTGATAAGGCTAGCGAGGGAATCCAAAAAGGTGAAAATCTGACTGAGATGATTGGCCAAACTGAACTCTTTCCTCCAATGATGCTCTCCATGGTTAAAATCGGAGAGGAGTCAGGTTCACTAGAGTCCATGCTTCATAAGACCTCTGCCTACTACGAGGAAGAACTCGAAGCTGCCATTAAGCAGTTGCTCTCCCTCATGGAACCAGCCCTCATCATCATCATGGGGATTGTTATTGGTGGTATCGTAGCCTCTATCATGCTTCCATTGCTCGGTCTCGCAGGAGCGGTTGAGTCAGGCGCTGGTCAATAAACAAAAAAACTTGGGAGTTGCAAGACCTTCCAATAGACAAACAAAACTGGCACTGGAGATGACCATAGGCCAGTGATTGAAGGTTGAGACTGGTACAAACTATCCTAGCCTTCCCTCAATTACCTATGGCTCCTCTCAACTGCCCCGCTTACTTTGAGAGTTTGTAGAGTCTCTCTAACTATCAAGCGGGTCAGACCTATACATTTTGAAAAAGAAAAGGAAATAAACATGCTAAGTAAATTACAAAACATCCGTCGCAACGCTAAGAAAAAAGGGTTTACCCTTGTCGAGTTGGTCGTAGTTATCATCATCATCGCCATCATCGCTGCTGTAGCCCTTCCACGTATCGCTTCTTTCCAAGAAAGTGCTCGTAAATCACGTATCCAATCTGAACACCGTCAGTTGGTAACAGCTATTCAATCACGCATTGCCCAAGCAGCTGAACCAACAACAGAGTATGAAAAAATTACTAAGCTTGACGATCTCAAAGATTATATGAATATCAAAGGTGGAACTGTGACTTCATCTGTTGAGAAAAACAATAAACAACCTGCTCACGTAATCGCTGATGGAAAACTAACTTCAACTTATACTAATCCAGGTGATTCTAGCAAAAATGATACATGGGAATATGTTTTTAGCCCAGCAGGGAAAAAATAAATAATAAAAAATAATCTATAAAACTCTACCCCGACGTTTCGTCGGGTCTTATCAAAGGTCTGATACACCTCATCAGGCCTTTGATAAGACTATAGAGGAGGAACATATGATCAAAACTATCCGAAAAAAAAGAAAAGGTGGGACCTTGTCCATGGTGATCGTTATGATGGTCATCGTGACAGCCACAGTTGCTCTGATGGCAGGAGTCTTAAGCACAGCCAACCGACAGACCCTACGGAATTATTACTATCTGGATGCCAAGTATGTCGCGACATCGGGTAGTCAGTTGGCGTTGGGAGCTTTCTTTGAGGGCGATGGTAAAAAGTCAGACCTCTACACTGAATTTTCTGAACGAGCCAACCGACAGAAAACTTCAGAAGAAAAAGTAACAGCTACTCATCAATTTGAACATGGTACAGCAGAGATCACCATGACAGGTGAGTTTAGTCCACAGACTAGCCGTTCTAAAAACGACTACTATGTCGTCCTTACGTCAAAAGCAAAAGTTGGAGATAGTGATGATTACTATGTACATACAGTCCGTTTTAATCTGGAAAATCCAGCTTTGAGAACAGAAAAAAGTGGTATTCGCCACTCCAAATAGAAAGAGGGAAAAATGAAACAGGCAAAAAGAGGGTTTACACTCGTTGAACTTATCGTCTCTATTTCACTAATTGCAGTGGTTTCACTTGTGCTAGGTGTCATTTCTCATACGGTCTTTGCTAGCAAGGATTTGGTTGACAAGGAAGCGACCATACAAGCAGAAGTTCGAACCAGTATGCAGGCTGTAGATAAAAGTGTCCAAAATGCTACAGCCATCTTCGTCTTAGATGATTCAAAATACGATGGTGATACCAAAAATATGAAATCTGGCTGGAGTTACATCGGCCTCACAAAAGATAAAAAAAATCTAGTTAACTTTTCTTGGAATAAGGCAAAAAATACTTGGGATGAAGTTAAGTTAGGAAATCGCCATCTCTACGATATTACGATGGACCTCAAGTTCTCAAGTGACGACAACTACCAAGATAACCGCTTGGTGAACTACGAAGTCAAGGGACAGTATACTAATACGAATAAAAAGTTTGCCTTAGATTCGGCTTCCGTCGCTCTCAATACAAAACAAGTTTTCTCCCACGTTGCTAGAGACAAGCAAGGGGTCGCCATCGCTTACCGTAATGACCCTATCGAAGGGCAGATGAATACAGCCATCAGTTTTGTCTTTGATACATCCGGTTCGATGGGATGGGATATCAACGGAAAAAACATTACTCGTGTCAAACCTTCAAATGTCAGAATGACTATTTTGAAAGACAAAGCAAAGAATATGATTGATGAATTGACTGAATTGGGAAACGTTAGCGTCAATCTAGTACAATTCTCAACTCTAGGGGGCTACATCCAAGAGGAATTTGTTGATTTGAAGTCTGGCTCAGATACCATCAAGCAAAATATTCAGAATATGAAACCAGATGGAGGGACGAATCCTGGTGACGGACTTCGACACGCTATGGTTAGTCTTCAAAAAAATCCCGCTCAATTCAAGTATGTTGTCCTCTTAACAGACGGAGTTCCTAATATCTATACAGTAGGAAAGTATGACTCAAAACGAAAACGGTCCGGTTACAAAGATGTATATGATTATGTCAAGCCACAGTTTGATTTGTCAGACAAAGTAGGAAGCAGTGCTAGTAAAGATTTTTACTATGGAACTGGGGAATTTCTTCAACAGGCTGTAACTTATACACAAGAGGTATCTAAAACCTTTGGGAAGGGCGTTCGTCGTGTCAGCATGATCGGTTTTTCTGGGGTAGCATCTGAAAAAGCCTACGGTCAGGCACTTACGAAAGGTATTAAAAATGACCACGTCGATGCAAACTACTATGATGCATCTAATCAAGAAGAGTTGGCAAAGGTCTTTTCAGATATTAAAAAACAAATTGAACAAGATCTCTGGTTTGTTGTAGGTCCATAGTGAGGTGATATATGAAAAACGTTAAGAAAAGAAAAGGGATTACCCTCGCGGAGGTTATCATCTCCTTAATTCTTATTTCTGTTATCGTTGTGGGAACCATGAGCTTTTTCTCAAACTCATTTAATAATGTATTTGGGCTCCGCACTCAGAATGAAACTAATTTTGCAATCCAAGAGCAATTTGAAAGTAGAATAGCAGAAGTCAAGAAAAATGGAGGCACAGGTACAGAGGAGCGGGAATTTGTTTATAAAATTGGGAGCAACGCTCCACAAACAGTAAAAGTCAAAGGGACAAATTTGTCCTATAAAAATGACAAAGCTCCTAAAAAAATTCATCTCTTTGTCGCGAATAATAAAGAAAGTGTCTTGAAAATTCCTGAGGATTTAAAGGTTACTCTTGATGAAAAAGAGGGGAAAAAAGGTAAAGCCTACTATTATGTCGATGAACAAACACCAGACGGACGTGTTCAACTGACTGACAAGTCTACAAGTTCTAAAATTTACACCGAAGAAGGTTGGTTCCAAAGCCATTTATCTATAAAAAATAAGGATAATCCAAGTAAGCCGATTGTTTTGGTGGGAAGTCTGGCGGCGATAGGGTCAACAGAATCAAAGGTAGTACATCCTAAGATGTTGGAAGACTTTAAGCAAATTTCAAAGAAACATAATGGGATTAAAATTGAAGATAAAATGCGTGGCTCTTATCTAACCTTTGCAGCTCGCGCCATCAATTCTTTTGGTCGAGTAGGTCAATACCACGAAGCCGAACATCGTATCTGGGTAATGGGGATCCCAGTTACGAAAGATTTGACATTCCATACAGACGCTGATCTTGCTGTGAAAAAAAATGAGAATGGGACCCCTGTAGCTATTCCAACAGTTGACGAAGCCCAAAGTGATATAGAGTTGTTTAATTATCGTAATGGTCAAAAAATCACAGATAATGTGGCAGTAAAGAGCATTTTTGATGAGGAAAAACATCAAGCAAGACAAATGTTAGCTTTGCGAAATAATAGCTTGAGCATTAAAAACTTAAAAATGCAAAATGGACTGACAAACTCCTTCTTGCTCACAAAAGAATCTCAGTCAGGTGCCTTAGTTTCGTATCAGTTTGGGAACCAATTAATTTGGAAGCTAGACATAGGTGACAATGGAGAATTGAAAATAGCAACTAGTGATGCTTCAAATGGCAATTTATCATCGAATTCTACAGTTACCCAAAAGCTTGTTAAAGACCAAGATAACTCTATTCAAATTGTAAGCCAACCAGTTAACGATTCTCAATTGAAAGTGGAAGTGGAAGTATATTTGAATGGAGAAAAAATCCATACAGATACACTAACTGTTAAGAATAGAAACCGTAATGGGCAACAACCTATAACAGTTACCTTCGGTGGACAGACCCACATCAATGAAATTGCTGTATTTGAACGCTCATTAGGTCAGGATAAGATTAAGTCCATGACTGAATATTTCAAAAATAAATACGAAGTAAAAAATTAAAAAGAAAGTAGAATGGGGAGATCAATGTTCTCTGTTAAGAAAAAAAAAGAAACAGGACATATGTCTGATAACGGGAGCGGGAAAAGTTCCTTGCTGACACGGTTGAACCAACCCCTTTTTAAGAAAAAAGAGGAGTTGGCAGATGAGGAGTACATGCTAGACAGCGACCTCCAAGTCTCACAAGCGGCTTCAACCAAGAACAAGTCAATCACAAGTTTGTTTTCAATTAAAAAAGGGCAGGGCGGGAAAAATGCCGGTCAGCCCTACACCATGTTTTCAAAGCCCATCAAAGGAAATTTGTTAGCGATTGATTTTGATGACTATGATTTGACCTTGGTAGTTGCGAAGCAAAAACGCAAAGAATTAGAAATCGTAAAGACGGTCAAATCTTCGTTACCAGCAGGGTTGGTACATGATGGTTTGATTATCAACATGGATGCCTTGATTGAGTTCATTGATCATTTGATGAAAGAAAATGATGTCATAGCTAAGTATGCTTTTTTTGCAGTCAATAATACAGGGGTTATTGCGCGTCCAGTCATGGTACCAGATGCCGTTGCAGAAGAAGACATCGAAAACTTTATCTCCTTTGAGTTGCAGCAGTATCTGGATATCGATACAAGCTCATATATCATTGATTATCAATTTAGTCCACAAGCAGATGGTATGATTGAAGAAGGAAGCAAGTCTTTGATTGCCTATGCTGTGCCAAAAGCGACAGTAGAGCAACATTATGACTTGGCAGATGCCTTGCATTTGGTACCGTATGTCTTTGACCTGCGTTCCAATACGTATGAAAAGTGGCTGGAACGTGTAGAAGCGATCAACAATCGTGGCAAGTATTTGACAGAAGGAAATATTGGGATTGTCCAACTAGGCAAGCACAGTATTGATGTCTATCTCTATGCGAATGGTCGATTTGTGACAAGTAACCATATGGATCATGGCTATCATGAGATTGAAGACTTAGTAGATACTGAATTGACCATGCGTCATTTTCATGAGATTGTCGCTGGTAATATGACAGATTTGTCTCTTAAACGCGTCTTAGATGAATGGTTAAATGAAACAAAAATGCATATTATCAATACCGAGCGATTTTTCAGCTCAACAACTGGTGAAACGATTGATAAGTTTTATTCTATCGGAGAAGGTGCCCTTTGCTGGCATTTGATTTCAGTATTAAAAACAAAATTTGACGGTGATATTGAGGCTGTCGGTAGCGTTGACTCAGAGGATATTGTTTGGGGACCGTATGCAGATAATGATCCTGAAATGATACCAGCTGTAGCAATGTTAATTCGGAGGGCCAACTAATGATGATGAGAGATTTAAACTTTTTTGCGACATACCATATCCCTCCTGCAAAGACCAGCACAGTTCGCTTGGCTGCGATCACGGGGAGTATACTAGCATTAGCAGGGGTATTGCTAGGTACCTTCTATTACTACTCAAGTAACAGTAACTACGAGACAGAAATCAATAAATTACATATGTTGCTAGAAGCACCTGAAATGACACAGCAATTAGAAGAAATTGAAAAACTTCAAGTTGACAAAGCAACTGTGACAAACGATCAGACGATCTTTAAGAATTTAGAAGGTGATTTCAAACGGACTCACAAGGTTAATAGAGCTTTCATGGACTTTGTCCAAAACCGTGTGACACGTAATCTAGTCTTTGATGAATTGAGCATTTCAGATGATAAGGTGTCTATCGTGGGACTCTCAACCGAGAGACTTTCTATCGCAAAATTTGAGGAAGAATTACGAAAAACAGACAAATTTAATCATATTTTGGTCAGCACGATTGAAAATGTCGACGGTGGTGGTGCTGCAGTTGGTGTAGCAGCCAATGATCCATTTAAGGATGTATATAAATTTACTATCGAAATTGAGACAAAGGATGTGGACTTCAGTGAAAAAAAATAATACTAACAAAACTGATAAGAAACCCGGGCTAAAGCTAAACAAAAAGGAAAAAACTTTGCTTGGTACAGTTGCTGTCGGTCTCGTTGCATTCGGTTGTTACAATGTTTTAAATGGTTTAGTAACTAAAAATGGTGAGCTATCGGAAGAGTACAACAGGTTGCAGTTGGAGTTTAACGAAAAATCTGCAAAGGTTGCTCGGAAAGGAGCCTTGGTTCAAGAATTGAAAAAGCTGAACAGTGATACCAATAAAGTTGCTTCTAACTATTACGGCAATACGAATCAGGGGGAATTTATCTATTTGATTGATCACCTGATTAGTAAAAGTGGCATCACTCTTCAACGGGTTGAATTTGCGGAAACAAAAGAACTAGAGTTTCCTAAAAAGGCGGATAAGGATGCAGCAGCACAAGAGAAAGATAAGAAGGCTAAAAAAACTGAAACAACTTCCTCAACAACAAGTGCTTCAAGTACAGGTACTTCGACGTCAACGTCAACAAGTACAAGTTCTAGTTCTGCTGCTGAAACACAAAAAAGTGCTGCGCCAGCTACACAGTCAGATAACGAGGCAGAAAACAAGTATGCCAATACGAATATCACACAAATGACAGCTGATATTAGTTTCTCAGGAACCTATTCTCAGGTGTTGGAATTATTGAAAATGATTGATGCCAATGAGCGTACAATCGTATCAAGTGAATTGGACTTGGGTTCTCCTAAGGCCAAGCAAGAAGTGGATAGAATTGATCCGCTGATTGAAAAAGGGCATATCAAACTAAGATTTTACCAAGTAGAAGATGTAGAACGGTATGTCAGCAAACCAGCTAGCAATGTAGATAAGACACCGATTCCATTTGCCCATGTGGCTTCACCATTTAAGCGTGCATCTTGGTTGTCTATCTCTGAAGATGGTGGTAAAAAATCAGATTCAAAATCAGATTCAACATCGTCAGGTAATTCGTCGGATGTGGGTTCTGGTTTAGGATCAGCTCCTGGACCAGCTTATCTTCAACAATTGGCCAACTCAACCAGCAATACAGGTGGAATTTCAGCTTACTACAATACCTCAACACTTTATCGCTTTGAAACAAACTTAAAATTGAAAAACAAAGCCAATAATGCAGAGACGGACGTTACGGTTGATACCGGTGACTTCCTTGAAGGTACGGGTTCGAATGTTGTGCAAATTCCTGCAAGCAAAGAAAAAGTCATCTATGAAATGAGATTGCAAGATCCATTTATTACATTAAATGAAAAACCAGATTATATCCTTTTCGACTTCCATAGTTCTAAAAAATGGGACGGCAGCTTGGGGATGATTGTTGAAAATGCGAACGGTCAAGAAATCCAAGTCGGTTTATTGGAAGGCTTGAAATGGGAAGGTTGGCGTGAAGCTCGATTTGATCCTGCCAGCGTGGCGAGCTTGACATATCCATTGAAGGTAAAAGGTTTCTACTTTGAAACACCAAATACCAATAGTGATGGAACAACCCTAAAATTGGATAATTTTGCTATTCAGAGTTTGATATCCAATTAAAAAGTAAATTTGTGATTCATAGAGCAAGACCAAACAACCTCTATGAGTACAACTTACTGTAGCATTTTTTAACTTTTAGTTCATATTGAGTCATGGTTTGAGTTCGTAACACATTTCTCTGTATGTAAAGAAACAATGAAAGAACGAACAAGGAATAAAAAAGAAGGAGGAAATAATGGCGTATTTACAAATGTTTGGCCTAACATTCATCATAATTCATACGATTAGTATTATGTTTGTAGCTAAGTTGGAGATAGCAAAGCGAATCTTTCTAGCGATATGGATGGGAATGTTTGTCTTTTTCCTTCCTAGAATGTATCAATATTTACAAGCAAGTCCACTCTATTTTGGTGGTCTATGTGCGGGTATTTTTGGTATCTATACAGTCTCACTATTTTCACAAAATATCCGAGACTACATAGAACATTATAAACAGATTAAGAAAACTAGAGAAACTAGAGAAACTAGAGAACTATTCTTTGTCAGTGAGACACAAGTAGAGGAATCTTTCATAGAGAATCCTGTATACGGTAGTTTATTGATGGAGAAAACGGAAGCTGTAGAAGATGATACCCAAGAACTGTCTCGCTTGAAATCAAGACAAAAGGATAAAAAGACAAGCACCAAATCCTCTACCGATAAAGTGATACAGATGCCTTCGAAAAATGTATCACAACCTGCGAAAAAAAACATGCCTTCACGGGAGGAACAAGCATACGATCAACCAAATCGTATGAGTTTAGAGGAAGAGTTTTTAGCTGTTGATAAAAAAGAAAACACTGATAAAGTTACGCCAATTTCGTACCATTCTTCCACATTTGAACCACAACAAACCTCTATAAAAGAGGTGGACAATATGGTATCTCAAACCTTATCTAAACTGGACAATTTGTTTTCAGGAAATATGGATAAGGAAGAATCAAATAATTTATTTATTGAAAAAGAATCTCCTGTGCATCTGGAATCATCGGCAGAACAACCGATGGATGTTACGGTAACGGATGAAGAGGAAGAGATTTTGAGAGAAATTGAAATCATTTTTTCTCAACATAAGGACCAAGAATCACCAGTTACTGTACATAATAAACAAGCACAAGATGACGTGATTTTAACCGTTAATCCATTGTCGGGCGAGGCGGTTGAATGGGTGAAAACGAAGAAAACAGAAGAACCATATTTCAATACTGAGGAACAAATTGATAAAGAAATCTATTTCCGATTCTTATTATTTGAAATTCGTGAGTTGTTAGTGTTGGGCTTTTATCAGGAAGCGGTGGATTATTTGAAAGAGATTTTAATTGATTCTTACGACAAGGAAATTCGTCAGAATGCCCTTTGTTTATTGGAGTTAATTCGAGTGGAACTCTATAATCCACATATTAGTGAAACCATAAGAAATGAATATAAGTTTTTAGAGGAGCGTAAAGTATTATGATTAGTTGCAAGTCGGTCATTGGAACTGCAGTAATTGAAATTGAAAAAGGTGTGGGACTTGGAGAAATTCATCAAGTTGTCGTGGACAAGGGGGTTACGCTAACTTTTGTTGTCAAATCACGACAGGAAGACCCATCGCACGCTTTAATGATTGGAAATAATATTTATGGTATTGGTAATTTTGCAGCAACTGTGAAAAATTCAGATGCATTGAAGGCCATTACACAAGATGAATTACAACTTCTTGTAGATAAACAAGGTGTGATCATCGATGAAATTGTTATTACTGTCGATGGAAATAAAATTGGTCGTGTAACAGACTACTTTATTGATAATGAAAATGAAATTGGCTTCTTGCTAGTTGATCCTGAGAATGATGGAGAAGTATTCCAAATTCCTAAATCACAAATTTTAATGATTGGAAAAGAGTACATCATTTTAAATGAAGAATGCAACACTGTGGAAGCAAGTGCCCAGGCAAAAATGATTGATGTTCCAGCTAAGCCACGTCCAGCTTTAGAAAGAGTTGAACAACAAGCTGAGATTGCTGTTCCTCAAAAAGTAGAACCTGTAGCAGAACCTACTTTCAATGAGAAGCCAGCTCCTAAAAAAGAAATAAATTCATGGATACCTGAAATGGATACTAACATCGAAAATGATCAAAATTTTGATTTAGATGCTATGTTGGCAAATCTAAAAACTAGTGAAGATTTTTCAGATTTGAATTCTTCTATGAAAGTTGAAGAAACGATGCCACAGGAAATGCCTGCGCTTGAGTCAATGGCAATTGAAAGCACATCTTTGAAACAATTGAAAGAAGATGAAGTAACAGCTGAAACACCGAAACAATCATTAGAAGATATCTTTGCATCATTTTCAAACAATGATACTCCAAAAGAAGTCCCAGTAAAACGCGATGAGTTTCAAATTCCAGTAGAATATGAAACCATTACGGAGCCTGTGATTCACCATCAAGTGGTACCAATGACAGTTGCAACTGATGAAACGAAGAGTTATGTCGACAATCAAAAACGGCTTTTGCTTGGCAAAAAATTGCAAAAAAATCTACTGAACTCAGATGGTAGTGTGCTTCTTTATGCGGGTGAAGTTGTAACAGAAGAAATGATTGACTTGTTGCGTAGAATTGACAGACGATTGTTGGTTCGTTTGGCAGGGAGTGTAGGCTAGAATGAAGGGAAGATTTTCAAAGTATCAACCTTTCATTCCCCTAGGTTTAGTTTTGGTCTTTATGCTTAGCTTGCTGCTATATGTTATGACGATCTATAAACCAAGTTTGCCCATGAGTATAAATGACAAAAAGACTCTACATGTTCATTCGAGAAGTGAAGCAGAAGTTGCAGTATACAAAAGCTTACCCTACAAAGCGAGCTTTGAGCTGTCAACAGGGCATTCCTTCTCAATGGATATGCGATTGCTAGGATTGAGTTATTTTTCAAAAACGGAATTAGAAAGTTTAGATAAAATTTCGAATACCAATCTATGGGATAAGTTTGTACCATTTTTTGAAACAAAACAAAATCAACTCTTATCAATCTATTCAAAACGGTTATTTTGGTTGCAATCTTTAGAAAAATCGATTCAAAATTTTCCGGATTTATTGAAACAAGAACCTGAAACCAATCATTTGATTGCTAGTCCGGATAATCAACTGACGGTATCAGCTCCTGTAGATGGGTACGAAATTCAAGCTCAAAACTTTATTTCCGTTGTTCAGGATATCAATAAAACAGCTCAATTTGAACATATTCCTTTAGAAGCCAATCTCATCGGTGCCGAGGATCAATCCTGGAATTTATCTCAATACACACAATTTATTGATAAGGCAGAATTACCGCTTTCAGATGATGCTGTTCAAAAACACAACCAAGAATTAGCATTTCATAAATTGCAAAATGTGTATATTGCAGCTGGTCAAAGTGTCAATTTTTCAGATGTTATTGGTAAGTTGAACAAGAAATCAGGTTACCTAGCAAGTGTTGTCAATGGGACAGAAGTTTATGGAACTGGTGTCGAGTTAGTGGTGGATGCCCTCCAATCACTGACATTTAAACACATGAAAGTAGATTCTTACAAAGGTAAGGCTTTCAGCATTGGAGATCCAGGCAAGGAATTCACTCAACTTTCTGTGACAAATACAAGTCAGAACGATGTCGTTCTTTCTCTATCAACAGAAGGCTCGCAATTAACAATTGTACTAGCCAGCAAACAATAGACAGTTAGGACCGAATCATTTGGTATATCCTTTATTCGGTCATTAACTGGACTTGCCTAGTAGGAAAAGCGAAGGCAAAAACTACAAAATAAACTCGAGGAGAAGATGTGATTTTAAAACAGAAGAGGAGTATGAAATGGCAGTATTAGTCTTTATCCTAGGACTCGTATTTGGTAGCTTTTATAATGTTGTCATTTATAGAGTTCCACTTGAAAAAAGTATCATCAATGGTCGTTCAGCTTGCCCAAACTGTTCACATGTTCTAGGTGCTTTAGAGTTGATTCCGCTTTTATCCATTGTTATTCAAGGGTTTAAATGCAAACACTGCAAGGTACCGATTTCTCCGCGGTATTTTATCGTGGAATTGCTAACAGGTACGCTGTGGTGGGGAGCCTATTTGTTCTTTATTGACCAAGGGATATGGATGGTTATCTCGGCTTGTCTATTGATTTCTCTGGGGATTATCGTAGGCTATATTGATTTTGATACCCATTTTATTTCTGATATTGTTCTACTGATATTTTTAGTTGGGCGGTTGAGTTTGATCTGGCTGACAGGGGAATCCTATTTGGAAACCATTTGTTCCATGCTCGTAGCTTTAGTGGTCTATGGTGCCATTTATTGGTTGGCAAAATTCTATTATAAGCAAGAAGCATTTGGTCCTGGCGACATTACTTATTTGATTACGCTTGGTAGTTGGTTTAGACCGCTTGATATTGCACTGGTCGCGATCGGTTCGTTTTTTATCGCTGGATTGTTACTGCTAGTCATAACGTTCATTGCAAAACTGAAATTTGATGCGAAGAAGGAAATCCCCTTTGGTCCTGCTATGAGTATTATGGCTATTTTATTCTATTTTTGGGGAGATTATATAAAGGAGTTATATATTCAATGGGTATTTTAAATAAAAAAATAAGAGGCATGCACCTGATGACAACAGGCTTGATTGGTGGCTCTCTTGTTATCGGATTGTTATTTGGTCAGCACATTATGGCCAATCACCAGGAGAAAATTAATCCTGCAGATATTTATATTTCAGAGAATTTTAGTTCAAATGGTGGTGGCGTTATTCTGTTCTCAGAAGATGTTACGGTTCCTTCAACGGTATCGGCTGATTTTATCAACAGTCGTTTAGAAGGGACAAATATGGCTGGTCTAGGTCAGGCCTTTAAAAAGGCTGAGAAAAATTATGGCGTAAATGCTATCTTTTTAACTGGATTGGCTATTCATGAATCTGATTACGGAAGAAGTCAAATAGCACAAGTAAAAAATAATTTATTTGGTTTTATGGCATATGATTCTAGCCCATTTTCAAGTGCCGGCTACTTTGAATCATTTGATGCTTGTATAGACTACGTTGCACGCTATTTGAGTCAACATTATTTGAAACCGGATGGCATGTACTACAACGGAAAGAGTATTGCGGCAATTAATACTCGCTATGCATCCGATAAAGGATGGTCTGAAAAAATTGCTATTCGTATCCGTACTTTCTTAAATTTAAATAAATAGTCGTTAAGTAAATGATAGATGATGATTGCCTCGTCAAGAAAGAGCTAGACTACTGTTTGGCTTTTTTTTCGACAAAAAATACATCATTACTGCGTTTTTTCTTCCTACCAGGAGAGAAAGAGAGTTTTTCTAATCGGTCAAAAGTTCTTTTTATCATGACATTCTTTTTGAGACGTTGCATTATTTCATAAAGTAAAAAATGACGTTTCATTTTTGTAGGCTATGAGGTCAAACCGTTTTTATTCTATTACTGATATACAAAACACTTTTTTAAAAGGGGGTGGTGCCTATGTTTGTATGAAGTTAAAAGATGCGATCACATAAACTACTGTTAATTACTTTTAGTTATTTTAATACTGGAGGATGTATGAAGAAAAAGAATATTTTAAAAGGATTATTGTTTAGTACGATGGTTATGGCCTCAGTTGCCGCAGCGCAAGTACATGCAGATGATCATTTTTCTCAAAGAAGTTATTACACATATGCGAATGAAGAAGGATATCAAGCAACAAGACATTTCCTTAACCAAAAACAAGCAATAATTGAAGATGTAAAAGGCCACATTAGCTCTCTTGGAGATGTGGCAACTCCACTCCGCGACAAGATCAAAGAAGTCAACCAATCCATTCTTTCATATGAACGCGAAGATCATCAGTTGGTTTATCAATTAAACTACGGTAACAACACTGCTGATCAATACAACAATGCCGTTCAAAAACGTGAGGGAATTATCCGAAACATTTTTGAAAAGGTTGAAGCTAATAAAGCGGAGTTGGAAAATATCCGAACAAGTTACCACGATTTATCATATGAACGAACAACATTGATTAATCAAATTTTTTCAATCTTAGGTAAGCCAAGTTCTCGTAGAATTCATTCTTACAGAGATGCAGAAAATGAACGTGAAAATTTGATTCGTTCTTTGCAACAGTACATGGATCGACTTTTAGTTGTACAGTCTGAATTGAGTGCTTTGGCTGGTAGAACAAACGCTATTAAAACGGATGACTTGTCAGCTGAAATTGGAAAATTAAGTGGAATTCTTTTGGAATTGACAGGTGAATCAGCTGAAGAAACACCCGTTACCCCTCAACCAGCTAAAGAGGAAGAAAAACCGGTTACTCCTCAAGCAGTTGAAGAAGAAGATATTCCAGCAGTACCTCAAGCGGTTGAAGAAGAGAAGACACCAGTAGCTCCTCAAGTAACAGAAGAGGAAGAAGCACCCGTTACTCCTCAACCAGCTAAAGAGGAAGAAACACCAGTAGCTCCTCAACCAGCCAAAGAGGAAGAAACACCAGTAGCTCCTCAACCAGCCAAAGAGGAAGAAACACCAGTTAAACCTCAGCCAGCTAAAGAGGAAGCAGAACCAGCTAAACCTCAGCCAGCTAAAGAGGAAGCAGAACCAGCTAAACCTCAGCCAGCTAAAAAAGAAGAAACACCAGCACCAACTAAACCAGCAACAAATTACAATATTGTAAATGATGCCTTGAATTTAGGAACTATTGCTGATTACACAGCATTGACAAATGGTTTGACACATGCAATTGACAATAAAGTTGGTACCATTCGCTATAAGGTTACCTTTAAGTCACGTGAACAGGTAGATGCATATGCGGCTCAATTAAGCAAATTACTTGAGAAATACGCTGATGATGCAGGTACTATTTTACGAATCAGAACTTCAAACCAATTGGGTACGTACTACCGTGGTAACTCAGTTTCACACATTGAAGTTGAAACAACACTTCTAATTGACTATACATTGATGGCTCATCAAAAAAATCTTGTTGCAGAATACAAAGATTTTGTAAAACAAGTTGTTAAAGAACAAATCACAGATAAAAATATCACTGATGATTATGAAAAAGCTAAAATTCTTAACCAATTCATCATTGACAACTATGAATATGCCGACCATGAATTGAACACAACTAGCTTAACTCGTTCAGGTATCAGTGTTCACGCTCCAGAATCATTGTACAAAGACAAACGTGGAGTGTGTCAAGCCTATGCAGTTATGTTCCGAGATTTAGCAGTTGAAGCTGGTCTTAAAGCTTGGTATGTAACAGGAGCAACTAACCAAAGTCGCGATGCAAACCATGCTTGGAATATTGTTGAAATCAACGGTGTGAAATACTATGTAGATACTACATGGAATGACGTGACAGGTAACTATCGTAACTCGTACTTCTTGGTAGGACGTAATACACTATCAAAAGACCATTCAACTGACCGCGACTATGCAGATTTGTACAATGACATTCCTGCACAGGACTATGCTCGTCGTTAAAAAATAGAATTCTAGAAGGGAAAGGTGTTACAGAATGAAAAAATGGCTCAGTATACCAATCCTAATCTGCCTTTTATTAGCTGTAGGATGGTCTGTTGTTGCACTAAAAAAAGGAGAGCAGCAACGTCCGCAGATAGAAAAATCAACTAGCCGTCGAGAAGACCCTTCTACAAATGAAAGAGAAAAAAGTATGCATACAACAAAACAAACTCAACAAGCAGATGTTTCACAAGATACTACGATTCCAAAAACTTCTGATACCCAAGAAAGTAGTCAAGCACATTCAGCTGTCACTCAAGAAAATGCGGTAATTAAACCAACCATTGAAATGACTACTGAAGAAACGAAAATCAAATTGGAAGATTAATACCAAAGTAGCAGAGTATTTATCTATTCACTTTTGAGAAACGTTTTATTGCAACTCTCATTTTCGAAAAATCTTTAAGATGTAGACTGAATTTGTATTGTAGTATCAGAATGAACTTATAAGAAAGTGCACAAAAATTTGATCGCATCAATGCACGGCCTCGATAAGTTAGAATGACCAGTCAAACAATCAGCTCTATGAAAAAAAGATGAGGGCCCTCTACCAAAAAGAGTATGCATAAAACGATCCGATAACTTGCCTATAAATCGTAGTTCTACAGTTATATTTTTCCTATAACTGAACTGCTTACTGTTTGTTAAACAGTTAAAAAAACAAAATAAATAGCCTGATACCTTGATTCTTTGAGGATCAGGTTATTTCATTGTACAATAATAATTGACGGAGAATATCTATGCTATCTAACTTTATTGAGCCTGCTATTCTGAATAGAATTTTTTTAGTTAATACTTTATTGGAATTTACATATAGTGAGTTTTATGAACTTGTTCAGATTACTGGATTTAGTAAAAAAACAATTCGAGAACTAATCACTGAACTTCAGCCACTACTAGAAGATGAACTTCACATTCGCATGGATTCGAAACAGATTCACTGTTGTTTATTGTCGAATGCAACGAAGACAGAATGTTTGCAACGTATCTATAGGGAATCCCCTTTTTTACAATGCTTAAGCTTTTTAGTGATGAATCAGCAACAACTACCCTATAATGAGTTTATTAAGACTCACTATATGTCAGTTCCATCAGCCTACCGTTTGAAAAAGCGTTGTGATCAGTACCTTGAAACCATTGGATTGACGACTGAAAACAATCATGTTGTCGGTGAAGAATTTAAAATTCGTTATCTACTGGCCTTGCTGCAATGTCATTTTGGTGTTATTTGTTACCCAATTACAGAAGAAGACCATCTGTTAGTCAGAGAGTTTATGACAGGGTCAAATGCCCGCATGACACAGGAGTTATTGGGATTGATGGAAGAAGAACACTTATTCTTTGAGTTTCTCGTGATTTTAACATGGAAGCGACACAGCTTTAGACCGCATTTACCACCGTCACGTCAGTTTGATGCACTGAAAAAATTGTTTATTTATCCGCTGATTCAAGATTATTCAGAACAAATTCTTGAACCTAGCCTCCAAATGAAATTTGACATAGTTGATTATGATTATCTATTTTTAGTCTATTGTACGCGAAATAATCCCTTTGCTGGAGATAAGTGGACACCAGAGAATAATAGAGCATTAGAACAAATTGTGGTGAATGAAACAGATATTGCTACATTATTGCCATTATTTGAACAGTTCTTAGATCCTTCCTTAGTATTTTCAGAATCATTTATTACGAGTATGGTTGAGCTGTTTCGAAAATTTCTTTATAACCTTCAGCAGTTGCTTCCCGAGGATTGTTTGATAGATCGCTATCTCAAAGAGGAGTGTTCACCACTTTATAGAAAAAACAGAGAACTTCTCAGTAAATGGATGACGGAGTTGGGCTATGTCGGTGAAGTTAGTCCGAAACATCTTAATTTATTAACGGTTCAAATTAGGCAGCTACTGAAAACCCAAATTGCCCCTATATCAGTGGTACTTTGCTCCAACAATGAATCCAATCTAGTTATGTTTAAAGGCTGGCTGCATCAACACCTATCTGAAAAGACGACCAGGATTATTGCTTTTAACCTCAACACTGAAGATGTTAAGTTGTTAAAAAATATGGGAAATGCAGTCATTATTGCGGATAAAAAATATATTCCTCTGTTAAAAAAAGTATGTGCTACAACTGATAATATTATCTTTGAGTTAGCAGTCTATACCAAAGAGTATCGGTTACAAAACATTTGTGAAGCGATTGAAACGCAACGCCAGCAGGCCTACCTCCAGTTTATTAGCAAACGATTAGGGGTATAGAGGGACACGAAGGAAACAATCAGTTGGTTTCCTAGCAGAATAAAATTATCAATGAAGAGTCGAAAGACTCTTTTTTTGACAAAAATCATAACTTTTTTGACAATAATTATTGTCAACATTAAAATGATGTGTTACAATTCAAGTGTAGAGAAAACAAATATTAAAGGAGTAAAAATACTATGTCAAAACTATTAGAAAATCTAAAACATCAAAAACATCAAAAACATCAAAAACGTCAAAAATGTCAAATGATCAGGAGTGGCTTGGGAGATAATGAGTTGATAATCTCAAGGAAAACCGTCCTGTGAACTAGGGGGGATCAAGAATGGACTATATCTTAAAAAATCGGCTCAAGGAACTGCGAGCCAGAGATGGTTACAATCAGACTGAGTTGGCTCAGTTAGCTGGAGTCTCGCGTCAGACCGTTAGCCTGATAGAGCGGGGAGACTACCAGCCGTCGGTGGTGGTAGCCCTGCGGATTGCACAGATTTTCAATGAATCAGTAGAACATGTCTTTCGTTTAGAGGAGGTTGGGGACAATGAATAAGAAAAATACAGTATTCAAAAAGCGGATGATTTACTTTGCTATGTATGGAGTAACCGGCTTGCTATTGGGATATCTTGCTCCTGCTTTGGTAGGAGTTGTGAATGGTATGGAGCTCAGTCTTTCAACCGCTAGAAATACTCTTTTACTCGTGACAAATTTGGCTTTTGCCTTGACCTTCCTGATGGGAATTGTCTTTTACCAACGTGCAAGAAAGGCTGAAAAAGCATACAATGAAGCAAATATGGATGATGACCAGTCTGTCGCTCAGCTTTATACAAGGCTCTACCGCAACATGGAGTATGCTGTGGTGATTGGGAATATCGAAGGAGTTTTAGCAATTTTTAACCTTATGCTAGGGTCGCAGTTATTATTCCAGTCGACTGGTGCTGAGTTGAGTTTGCCGATGTATGGATTTTTAGAATTGATTTTACTCAGTATTTTCCAAACTCGCCTTTTCAAGCTGATTGAACGAGTTCGCCAGTATAAATTGTCTGTTTTTTCAACGGCGAGCGAAATCAAAGCCTATGTTAATTCTTATGATGAGGGTGAGCGCCAGGTCAATTTTGAACAGAGTTTTGTGACACTTTTTAACCTCAATCAGAAAGTGCTACCGATTCTTTATGTAGCTGTCTTTGCCGTTTCTGTCATCAGCCGGAGCCAGCAGTTGATGGCTTATCTGGTGGTAGCCTTTGTTCATATTTACATTAATCTCAGCCAGTGCCGCATGGTCAAAGAGTATTTTAAGTAAGGAGTGGGTATGAAAAAAATTATTTCTAGCAGTCTGTTGTTAATTTTGTGGTTGTTTCTCTATATACTAAGTTCAGGGCTGATGCAGGTAGGACCGCATATGAGGGGACTTCCTTTTCTAGTTTGGGGTATGACTGTGATAGGGATTATGCTGCTGAGCTTGCTTATCTGGTTTTACCATTACATCTACAAGGGCATGAAGTGCGATTTGTCTGGTTTGGATGCAAAGTTTCAAAAGGTTTGGGGACCGATTGTTCTCTACGTTCTATTTATGGTGTTGCAAGTGCTTTTCCCGGTAAAGGCTGGTACCAATCAGCGAGCCTTGATTGATATTATCCAAGCTGTACCGATTCCAGCATTTTTCAATACAGTCATTTTTGCGCCAATCTTGGAAGAATACATTTTCCGAGGCATATTACGTGGCTACTTTTTCCCGGAAATTGCAAGTATGAGACAGGCAATTGTCTATTGTTTGGTATCTGCTAGCTTCTTTTCTCTCCTTCATATGCCTAACACACCGATTCATTTCTTGATTTATGGGACAATGGGATTTGCATTTTCTTGGCTTTATCTGGCAAAAGATGACCTCCGCTATCCGATTGGTCTCCATATGGCAAATAATCTTCTCGCTTTTGTGAGTATCCTGCTGGTCTAAAAAGAAAACTCCTTAGAAATTTGATTTCTAAGGAGTTTTTTGATTATAAACCGAAATTGTAGTCATCGTCCTGCATGGCTTCAACTGTACCAAGGAGGTAACCGTTTCCGACCTGACTGAAGAAGTCGTGGTTGGATGTTCCAGTGGAGATACCGTTCATGATGATTGGATTGACATCATCGGCTGAGTCTGGGAAGAGTGGATCTTGTCCCAAATTCATGAGAGCCTTATTGGCGTTGTAGCGGAGGAAGGTCAACACTTCCTCAGTCCATCCGACTTGGTCGTAGAGGGATTGAGTGTATTTTTCCTCGTTTTCATAAAGTTGGTAGAGGAGATTGTACATCCAGCTACGGAATTCTTCTTGCTCTTCTTGAGGCAATTCATTAAAACCAAGTTGGAATTTGTAACCGATATAAGTCCCGTGAACGGACTCATCGCGGATGATGAGTTTGATAATCTCAGCAACGTTGGCTAGTTTATTGTTACCCAAGTAGTAGAGTGGAGTGAAGAAGCCAGAGTAGAAGAGGAAGGTTTCAAGATAAGTTGATGCAACTTTCTTCTGTAGGGCGTTTCCGTTTTCGTAAATATCGTTGATGATACGAGCCTTCTCTTGAAGATACTCATTGTTGTTGGTCCATTCAAAAATTTCTTCGATTTCAGACTTAGTATTCAAAGTTGAAAAGATTGAAGAGTAGGATTTTGCGTGGACAGATTCCATAAATTGGATATTGTTGAGAACAGCTTCTTCGTGAGGTGTACGAACGTCGGCACGAATGGCCTCCACACCAGATTCAGACTGCATGGTATCCAAGAGAGTCAATCCCCCGAACACTTTACCGACCAAATCTTTTTCCACGGCTGAAAGTTTACGCCAGTCATCCAAGTCATTTGACAAAGGAATACGTGTATCGAGCCAAAATTGCTCCGTCAACTTTTCCCAAGTAGACTTGTCGATGACATCCTCGATGGCATTCCAGTTTATAGCTTCATAGTAAGTTGTCATGAAAATTTTCTCCTAACAGAGTGATACAGTTATTATAACATAAATCAAAGAACCCGGATGAAAGCCCTAGGTTCTATGAAAATTCTAGAATTTATAATTTTTCTATTGATAGAGATGAGGAAGCAGGAGCGCTAACTCCAAGTTTTCTGTGCCTTACGACACGAAGCAAAAGGTGTCGATCATACACCTTTTGCGCAGTTAGTGAGGTAGCTAGCCAATGCACCATAGTGCTTGGCGTAGAAGGCTTAGGAGCTAAGGCTCCAATCCTTCTTGCTACGTCAAATCACACAGCTTTCACATTGGTTTGCGCCGACTTCTTCACCGTCATCTGTAAAGGTGCGGACATAGTAGATAGACTTAATGCCTTTGTTGAAGGCGTAGTTGCGCAAGATAGAAAGGTCACGAGTGGTTTGTTTGCTTTCGGTTTTCCATTCGTAGAGTTCTTTTGGCAATTCGCTGCGAAGGAAAAGTGTCAATGAAAGACCTTGGTCCACGTGCTCTGTTGCAGCAGCATAGACATCAATCACTTTACGCATATCCATATCGTAAGCCGACTTGTAGAATGGAATAGTTTCAGTTGAAAGTCCAGCAGCAGGATAGTAAATCTTACCGATTTTCTTTTCTTGACGCTCCTCAATCCGTTGTGTAATTGGGTGGATAGAAGCAGATACGTCATTGATATAAGAAATCGATCCGTTTGGCGCTACCGCAAGACGGTTTTGGTGGTAAAGACCATCTGCCATGACTTTGTCACGGAGAGCAGCCCAATCTTGTCCGTCTGGGATGAAGATGCCGTCGAAGAGCCCTTTGACTTTATCAGAATTTGGTTGGTAGGCACCAGTTACGTATTTGTCGAAGTAAGTGCCGTTAGCGTAGTCTGATTTTTCAAAGTTAGCAAAAGTTTCCTTGCGTTCGCGAGCAATGTTGTTTGATTCTACCAAAGTCCAGTAGTTGAGGAGCATGAAGTAGATGTTTGTAAATTCGACAGCTTCAGCTGAACCGTAGTCCATGAGATTTTGTGCGAGATAAGAGTGAAGTCCCATGGCACCGAGTCCGATTGAGTGGGCTTGTTTGTTCCCGTGGGCAACAGTTGGTACAGCAACGATGTCAGAATGGTCAGTGATGTAAGTCAAGGCGCGTGTCATCACACGGATTGATTTTCCAAAATCAGGTGATTGCATCAAGTTGACAATGTTAGTCGAACCCAAGTTACATGATACGTCAGTTCCCATATCCAGGTATTCTTGAGCGTCATTGATGACACTTGGTTTTTGCACTTGAAGAATCTCTGAACAGAGGTTGGACATGATGATTTTTCCGTCTACTGGATTTGATCTGTTAGCTGTATCAATGTTGATGATGTATGGGTAGCCAGATTCTTGTTGGAGTTTTGAGATTTCAGTTTCCAAATCACGGGCCTTGATTTTTGTTTTGCGAATACGTGGGTTAGCAACGAGTTCGTCATATTTTTCAGTGATGTCAATGTAGCTGTAAGGTACACCGTATTCTAATTCGACTGAGTATGGGCTGAAGAGGTACATATCTTCATTTTTACGTGCCAATTCGTAGAATTTATCTGGAACAGTGATTCCGAGGGAAAGGGTCTTAACACGTACTTTTTCATCAGCGTTTTCTTTCTTAGTAGAAAGGAAGGAGATGATATCTGGGTGGAAGACATCCAGGTAGACAACCCCCGCCCCTTGACGCTGACCGAGTTGGTTAGAGTAGGAGAAGCTATCTTCGAACAGTTTCATGACAGGCACGACACCAGATGCGGCTCCGTCGTATCCCTTGATCGGGGCACCAGCTTCGCGCAAATTGCTGAGCGAAATCCCAACGCCACCTCCGATACGAGAGAGTTGGAGGGCAGAGTTGATGGAACGACCGATAGCGTTCATATCATCCGTCACTTGGATGAGGAAACAAGATACCAATTCTCCACGGCGAGCACGACCAGCATTCAAGAAACTTGGTGTCGCAGGTTGGTAGCGCAAGTGGATCATCTCATTTGCCAACTCTTTGGCTAATTCTTCATTTCCCTCTGCAAAATAGAGAGCGTTGAACAAGACGCGGTCTTCCATGCTTTCAAGGTAGAAGCTACCATCGTTGGTTTTCAAAGCGTATTGGTTGTAGAATTTATAGGCCGCCATGAAAGACTTAAATGTAAAGTTTTGTGATTTCAAAAATGCAGCTAATTCTTCAATAAAGTCTGCGCTGTACTGCGCCAAAAATTCACTTTCAAGATAGTTTTCTTCCAATAAATATTCGATTTTGTCAGCCATAGTATCGAATTTCATGGTATTTGGTTCAACATTTTCCTTAAAAAATGCAGCCAAAGCATCTTGGTCTTTATGAAGAGGGATTTGTCCGTTTACAGGACGATTGATTTCATTATTGAGACGGAAGTAAGAAACGTCTCCCAAGTTTTTCAAGCTCATAATTTTTTCTTTCTAAATCTTAAAAAAGGAATTAACCCACAAGGTTTTTCAATTTACTTGGTTGGAATCCAGAGAAACTTTCGGTTTCTGTTTCCACAACAGGAGCTGCTGAGAAACCTAAGTCTTTGACGTGTTGGATGAATTCAGGTTGTTCGTCGAGGTTGATTTCCTTAAATTCAATATTTTTTTCATCTAAAAAGCGTTTTGTCATCTTACATTGGACACAGTTGTTTTTTGAATAGACAGTTACCATCATTTTCTCCTTAAATTTAATACTGTACTAGAATACACTGAAAAAGAGCAAAAGTCAAATGAGAAAAACTAAATATTGGGTGCTGAAAACGGTATATACACAATATATAGTGCAAACCTTATTAAACAGGCATTTGTGGTTGACAGAGAATTTCATGAAAGAGAGGCAGTGTTTTCAAAAGTTATTTATATGTTAGAAATTATAACACAGAAATCAAAATAATATTGCAATAATTTTCAGAATATTGTATAATATCCCCAATAGAAAACGGAGGTTTTGAGATGATGGAACAGGTAAAGAAAATCATAACAGACGGATCTCGTTCATTTTCATATTTTGATATAGCGACTGCTTGCTTAAATGAAGGTGTGCATATTTCTACTCTTCCTTATACAGTACGTATTCTTCTTGAAAGTTTATTACGGAAAGAAGATGGTGTGGATGTTACAAAATATAACATTGCTACGCTTATTCGTTACCAGGCGAGTGCACCCAAAGGAGAAGTGCCTTTCAAGCCTAGTCGTGTGATTTTGCAGGACTTTACGGGGGTTCCAGTGGTGGTGGATTTGGCTTCTATGCGGGATGCGGTTGTTAAACGTGGCGGCAATCCTGACCTTATCAATCCAGAAATTCCAGTTGACTTAGTTGTAGACCACAGTGTGCAGGTTGATGTGTTCGGCACGGATACGGCTCTAGAGGAAAATATGGCTTTGGAATTCACTCGCAATCATGAACGCTATGAATTTCTCAAGTGGGCGGAAAATTCTTTTGACAACTATCGTGCGGTTCCACCAGCGACTGGTATCATTCATCAGGTTAATATCGAGTTTTTGAGCGATGTGATTATTGAAAAGGATGGTCTACTTTACCCAGATTCTATGTTTGGGACGGATAGCCATACGACCATGATTAACGGGATTGGTGTCTTAGGCTGGGGTGTCGGAGGCATCGAGGCCGAAGCGGCAATGCTAGGTGAAGCGTCTTATTTCCCTGTTCCTGAAGTCATCGGTGTTCGTTTGACGGGGCGTTTGCCGAAGATTGCAACTGCGACGGATTTAGCTTTGAAGGTCACGCAGGTCCTCCGTCAGGAAAATGTAGTCGGTAAATTCGTTGAGTTTTTTGGTCTAGGATTGGCTAGTCTGTCCTTAGCAGATCGTGCGACAGTTTCAAATATGGCACCTGAATATGGCGCGACGTGTGGTTATTTCCCTATTGATGATGAGACGCTCAACTACATGCGCTTGACCAATCGTTCGGAGGAGCATATCCGTTTGACAGAAGCCTATGCTAAGGCGAATCATCTCTTTTACGATGAAAATACGACGCCGACCTATACAAAGGTTATCGAGCTTGATTTGTCGACTATTGTACCAGCAATTTCGGGGCCAAAACGTCCTCAGGATTTGATTGCCCTAACAGATGCCAAGGAAGAATTTCAAGCCAGCTTAGTGCGTGAGGTCGGTGTTCGTGGCTTTGGTTTGACTGATGATGAAGTTGCCAAATCAGCGACGGTACACTTTGCGACAGAGGACGTGGAAATTTCAACAGGACATGTCGCTATCGCAGCCATTACCTCTTGTACCAATACTTCAAACCCATACGTCCTCATGTCAGCGGGACTTCTAGCTAAGAAGGCAGTTGAGCGTGGATTGCAGGTTTCAAAAGCTGTGAAAACATCGCTGGCACCGGGCTCAAAAGTGGTGACAGGGTACTTGCGCAATTCTGGTCTGCAAGCATACTTGGATCAACTCGGCTTCAACTTGGTGGGTTATGGCTGCACGACTTGTATCGGAAACTCGGGTGATTTTTTGCCAGAGGTAGCTGAAGCTATCAAGTCAGAAGATTTGCTGGTATCTGGTGTCTTATCTGGCAATCGAAATTTTGAAGGACGGATCAATCCGCTTGTCAAGGCCAATTTTCTAGCCAGTCCGCCACTGGTAGTGGCTTACGCTCTGGCGGGCACTATCAATATTGACTTGACGACAGAACCGCTTGGATATGATGAGACTGGACAAGCTGTCTATTTAGACGATGTCATGCCGACGCAGGAAGAAGTTGCAGCCTATGTGGACAAGTATGTGACCTGTGATTTGTTTGAAGAAGAGTACAAGCAGGTCTTTACGGACAGTCGACGTTGGAATGCCATTGAGACCAGCACCGGGAAAAATTACGCTTGGAATGAAGCATCGACCTACATCCAAAATCCGCCTTACTTCGATGAGTTAAAGGAAGATTTGACTATTTCTCCTTTGAAAAATCTAGCGGTTCTGGCTAAGTTTGGAGATACGGTTACCACAGACCACATCTCACCAGCGGGAAATATCGCACGTACCAGTCCTGCGGCTCAGTACTTGGCTGAAAATGGGGTTGATTACCAAGATTTCAACTCATATGGTAGTCGCCGTGGAAACCACGAAGTCATGATGCGGGGGACATTTGCCAATATCCGCATCAAGAATGAACTAGCTGACGGAAAAATTGGTGGCTGGACCAAGTATGACGACAAGATTCTTCCTATATATGATGCCGCTATGACCTACAAGGAAGCGGGTGTTGGAAGTTTGATTATTGCAGGCAAGGACTACGGAATGGGTTCTAGTCGTGACTGGGCAGCAAAAGGGGCTAGTCTTCTTGGGGTCAAAGCAGTGCTGGCAGAATCCTTTGAGCGTATCCACCGTTCCAATCTGGTCATGATGGGTGTGCTGCCTCTGCAGTTTTTAGAGGGAGACAGTGCAGCTAGTCTTGGTCTGACAGGAGCAGAACGATTTGATATTGATGTGACGGAGGAGGTAAGAGTTGGGCAAATCGTCACTGTGCGAGCAGTCAGTGCTGCGGGCGTCAAGGAGTTTAAAGTTAAAGTACGATTTGATGCAGATGCGGATATTCGCTATTATCGCTACGGCGGTATTTTGCCGATGGTTGTCAAGAAAAAAATGGGGGAATTAGCATGACAGACAGTATGGGTCTTAAGGATATGATTGCCTGTGATACGCGAATCAGTGCCATCGAAAATGATGAACTATCCTATGCGGGCTACAATATTTCTGAGTTTATGGAGAATAATGCCTCTTTTGAGGAGGTCATTTATCTCTTGTGGAATCTGCATCTGCCAACGCAGATTGAACTCAATCATTTTGAAGAACGCCTGCGACAGGAGTATGCGATTTCAGATGCAGTGGAGCAGTGCATTCTTATCCAGTCGCGCAAGCACCTCCATCCTATGAGTGTTTTGCGTTCGACGGTTTCCCTCTTGGGTGTTTACAATATTCATGCGGAGGAAAATTCGATTGAGGCCATGTACGACCAATCCATCCAGATTATGGCCAAGGTGCCGACCATTATTGCTACTTTTGCGCGGCTTCGTCAGGGCTTGACTCCCATTGCTCCGAGGGAGGATTTGGGTTTTGCGGCCAATTTTCTCTATATGCTAAAGGGAGAAGAGTCTTCTGAATTGGAAGTGCGAGCTTTTAATAAGGCGCTCATTCTCCACGCAGACCACGAGCTCAATGCTTCGACTTTTGCGGCGCGTGTGACGGCTTCGACCTTGACAGATATCTATTCTTGTGTGACGACAGCTATCGGTACGCTGAAAGGTTCGCTTCATGGAGGTGCCAATGAACGAGTGTTCGACATGCTGATGGATATTCGGGAGTCTGGTGATACAGAGAGTTACCTGCGTCAGAAGTTGGATTCTAAAAAAAAGATAATGGGGTTTGGTCATCGGGTTTATAAGACGGTTGATCCGCGGCAAAAATATTTAAAAGAAATGGCGCTGGCGCTGACTCAAGGAACGGATGATGAAGAGTTTTACAATTTATCCCAAGAAGTAGAAGAGTTTATTCGCCATGAAAAGGGCTTGATTCCAAATGTGGACTTTTACTCGGCAACGGTTTATCATGTGCTGAGAATTGACAGTGACATCTTTACCTTGATTTTTGCTATGAGTCGGATGTCAGGCTGGATTGCCCATGTGCAAGAGCAAAAGAAAAATAACAAACTCATTCGGCCGCGTTCGCATTATGCAGGGCAAAGAGACTTGGTTTATATGCCAATCAATCGGAGGTAAGTATGGCAGAGAAGATTTTCATGAAAGATGGCATTTTGCAGGTGCCTAGTCATCCCATTATCTCTTATATAGAAGGAGATGGTGTCGGGCAGGATATTTGGAAAAATGTGCAAGAAATCGTTGACAGGGCAGTTGAGAGGACTTATGATGGTCAGTGTTCTATTGCCTGGCAGGAAGTTCTGGCTGGAGAAAAAGCTGTTGCTTTGACAGGAACGTCTTTGCCGGCGGAGACTTTGAAAGTTATCAAAGAGAGTCTGGTAGCTATCAAGGGACCGCTTGGGACGCCAGTTGGTGAGGGCATGCGTTCGCTCAATGTGGCGCTTCGTCAGGAATTGGATTTATTTGCCTGTGTGCGGCCTGTCCGGTATTTTAAGGGAGTTCCTAGTCCGCTCAAGGAGCCTGAAAAGGCCAATGTGGTCATTTTCCGAGAAAATACGGAAGATATCTACGCGGGTATCGAGTGGGAAAAAGGAACTGCAGAAGTAGAGCGAGTTATCCGATTTTTACAAGAAGAAATGGCTGTCACTAAAATCCGCTTTCCAGAGACATCGGCCATCGGAATAAAACCCATTTCCCAAGAAGGCTCGGAACGCCTGATTCGTTCGGCAATCCAGTTCGCCCTTGACAATGACTTGACGACAGTGACTCTTGTTCATAAGGGAAATATTCAAAAGTTCACAGAAGGTGGTTTTCGTAAGTGGGGCTACGAGTTAGCCCAGCGTGAATTTGCCAGAGAATTAGCAGACGGTCGTCTTCTTGTCAATGACATCATTGCGGATAATTTCTTGCAGCAAATTCTTCTTCACCCTGAAAACTTCCAAGTCGTGGCTTTAACCAATCTCAATGGCGATTACGCCAGCGATGCGGTAGCGGCTCAGGTCGGAGGGATTGGTATTTCGCCAGGAGCCAATATCAACTATATGACAGGTCATGCTGTCTTTGAGGCGACACACGGGACGGCACCAGATATCGCTGGTCAAGATAAGGCAAATCCTTGCTCCTTGCTCTTGTCTGCTGTCATGATGATGGATTACCTAGGCTGGAAAGAAGCGGGGCAGCGGATTACACGTGCAGTCGAAGAGACTATTTTATCAGGGCAAGTCACAGCTGACTTTGCGCAAATGATTGGAAAAGACGCACTTTCCACTTCGGAATTTTCTAAAAAAATCATTGAAAGATTATAGAGAAATCTTGTTTTCTGAAACTGTAAATTTGAATGTAGCATAGAAAATTCTTGAAAATGAAAGTGAGAAATGGTATAATATAGAATTGTAAGGGTTATCACAAGTAACCTACAATTTTTGAAAAAACAAAGGAGAAACCAAACATGGCTTCAAAAGATTTCCACATTGTGGCAGAAACAGGTATCCACGCACGTCCAGCAACTTTGCTTGTTCAAACTGCTAGCAAATTCGCTTCAGATATTACATTGAACTACAAAGAAAAATCAGTTAACTTGAAATCAATCATGGGTGTTATGTCACTTGGTGTTGGTCAAGGTGCTGATGTAACAATCACTGCTGAAGGTGCAGATGCTGATGACGCTATCGCAGCTATCTCAGAAACAATGGACAAAGAAGGATTGGCATAAGACTATGACAGAAATGCTTAAAGGGATTGCAGCATCCGACGGTGTTGCTGTTGCTAAGGCATATCTACTAGTTCAACCAGATTTGTCATTTGAAACTGTTTCAGTTGAAGATACAAATGCAGAAGAAGCTCGTCTAGATGCTGCTCTGGCGGCGTCGCAAGACGAGCTTTCTCTTATTCGTGCGAACGCAGTAGACAGCCTCGGTGAAGAAGCCGCAGCGGTTTTCGATGCTCATTTGATGGTTCTTGCTGACCCAGAAATGATTGGTCAAATCAAAGAAACGATCCGTGCTAAGAAAACAAACGCCGAAACTGGTTTGAAAGAAGTAACAGATATGTTCATCGCGATTTTTGAAGGTATGGAAGACAACCCATACATGCAAGAACGCGCTGCAGATATCCGCGACGTTGCAAAACGTGTCTTGGCTCACCTTCTTGGTGCAAAATTGCCAAACCCAGCAACAATCGATGAAGAGTCAATCGTGATTGCACATGACTTGACACCTTCTGATACTGCTCAATTGAACAAACAATTTGTAAAAGCTTTCGTAACAAACATTGGTGGTCGTACAAGTCACTCTGCTATCATGGCGCGTACGCTTGAAATCGCAGCAGTTCTTGGTACAAACAACATCACTGAAATCGTTAAAGACGGCGACATGCTTGCTGTTAACGGTATTACTGGTGAAGTCATCATTGATCCTACAGAAGAACAAATTGCAGCATTCAAAGAAGCTGGTGAAGCATATGCTAAACAAAAAGCTGAGTGGGCTCTTCTGAAAGATGCTCAAACTGTAACAGCTGACGGCAAACACTTTGAATTGGCAGCCAACATCGGTACACCTAAAGACGTTGAAGGTGTAAACGATAACGGTGCTGAAGCTGTTGGTCTTTACCGTACAGAGTTCCTTTACATGGATTCACAAGACTTCCCAACTGAAGATGAGCAGTACGAGGCTTACAAAGCTGTACTTGAAGGCATGAACGGCAAACCAGTCGTGGTTCGTACAATGGATATCGGTGGTGATAAGGAACTTCCTTACTTCGACCTTCCACATGAAATGAACCCATTCCTTGGATTCCGTGCTCTTCGTATCTCTATCTCTGAAACTGGGGACGCTATGTTCCGCACACAGATTCGTGCCCTTCTTCGTGCATCTGTACATGGTCAACTTCGTATCATGTTCCCAATGGTTGCGCTTCTTAAAGAATTCCGCGCAGCTAAAGCTATATTCGACGAAGAAAAAACGAAATTGGTTGCAGAAGGTGTTGCCGTTGCAGATGATATCCAAGTAGGTATCATGATTGAAATCCCAGCAGCAGCTATGCTTGCTGACCAATTTGCAAAAGAAGTTGACTTCTTCTCAATTGGTACAAACGACTTAATCCAATACACAATGGCTGCAGACCGTATGAACGAACAAGTATCATACCTCTACCAACCATACAACCCATCAATCCTCCGTTTGATCAACAACGTTATCAAAGCAGCTCACGCTGAAGGTAAATGGGCTGGTATGTGTGGTGAGATGGCTGGTGACCAACAAGCAGTTCCGCTTCTTGTCGGAATGGGCTTGGATGAGTTCTCAATGTCAGCTACTTCAGTACTTCGTACACGTAGCTTGATGAAGACTCTTGACACTGCTAAAATGGAAGAGTACGCAAACCGTGCCCTTACAGAATGTTCAACAGCAGAAGAAGTGCTTGAGCTTCAAAAAGAATATCTTGGTTAATACAGAAACACGGCTTCAGTCGTGTTTTTTTACTGGTCAAATACAGGATGACAGCTAGATTTATGGTATAATAAAAGGACTGATGAAAAGGAGTTTTTATGGAAAACTTACGAGAAAAATTAGCGAGAGAATTTGGAATTCACGTACAAGATTTGAGTCTTTTTGAGACAGCTTTTACCCACACCTCTTACGCAAATGAGCACCGCCTTCTAAAAATTTCACATAATGAACGCTTGGAATTTTTAGGAGACGCTGTTCTACAACTAATCATATCTCAATACCTGTACAAACGGTATCCTCAAAAACCAGAGGGCGAAATGTCCAAAATGCGCTCTAGCTTTGTGCGTGAGGAGAGTTTGGCAGGCTTTTCGCGTTCCTGTGGATTTGACGCCTACCTTCTTTTGGGAAAAGGGGAAGAAAAATCCGGTGGTCGGAGCCGAGAAACCATTCTAGGGGATGCCTTTGAGGCATTTCTAGGAGCTCTTTTGTTGGATCAAGGGGTGGATGTGGTTGAAAAATTCCTCTATCAAGTCATGGTTCCGCATCTGGAAAATGGCACCTTTGAACGTGTGACAGACTACAAGACGATTTTGCAAGAGATGTTGCAGGTTAATGGCGAAATTGAGATTGCCTACAAGGTTGTCAGCGAGACAGGACCAGCACATGAGAAGGTATTCGAAGTGGAAGTCGCTGCCAACAATCAAGTCATCGGTCGCGGAGTTGGTCGTTCTAAGAAGATGGCAGAACAAGCTGCCGCTAAGAATGCTGTGGAGGCTCGTTCCTAATGTATTTGAAATCAATTGAGATGCAGGGGTTTAAGTCCTTTGCGGATAAGACCAAAGTGGTGTTCGACCAAGGGGTTACCGCAGTTGTTGGTCCAAATGGTTCTGGAAAATCCAATATCACAGAGAGTCTGCGTTGGGCCTTGGGGGAATCTTCCGCAAAAAGTCTGCGTGGTGGCAAGATGCCTGATGTAATTTTTGCTGGGACTCAAAATCGTAAGCCGCTCAATTATGCCTCAGTGGCGGTCACTTTGGACAATAGCAAGGGATTTATTGCCAATCGTTCAGCTGAAATCAAGGTTGAGCGTCATATTTATCGGTCGGGGGATAGTGAGTATCTGATTGATGGACAAAAGGTTCGTCTGCGGGATATTCACGATCTCTTCATGGATACTGGTCTGGGGCGTGATTCTTTTTCAATCATTTCCCAAGGTCGTGTGGAAGCAATTTTCAATTCTAAGCCGGAAGAACGCCGTGCGATTTTTGAAGAAGCTGCTGGCGTTTTAAAATACAAGACTCGGAAAAAAGAGACAGAGACTAAATTGTCCCAAACTCAAGACAATTTAGATCGTTTGGAAGATATCATCTATGAGCTGGATAATCAGGTTAAACCGCTTGAAAAGCAAGCTCAAGTTGCGAGACAATTTTTAGAATTAGATGGCAAGCGAAGCGAGCTTTACTTGGATGTTTTGGTAGAGCAGATTCGTCGTGGACGAGCAGAGTTGACTGCCAAAGAAGAAAGTCTAGCTCAAGTACGTGCTGAGCTGTCAGAGTACTATGCCCAACGGGATCAACTTGAGAAAGAAAATCAAGAACTCAAGAGCAAGCGGCATCAATTTGCCGAGAAGCTGGATGAAGAGCAAAATAGTTTACTGGATGTGACACGTCTGGTGAGTGATTTGGAACGAAAAATTGAAGTTCATCAGCTGGAATCCAGTCAAAATGAATCCAGCAAGAAAGACGCTCAGGAGCGCCTGGCTGGCTTGGCTGAGAAGCTTGGTCATTTGCAGAAGCAGCTGCTAGAAAAAGAATCTCATGAAGCAGATTTGAAAAAGGATCTGCAGGCAGTACGCGAGCGCTTGACTCAAGTTTCTCAAGAAATTTTGCATTTTTCAGAGGATCCAGATCAAGTGATTGAACACTTGCGGGAGCAGTTTGTCAAACTCATGCAGGTAGAAGCTGACCAGTCCAATCAATTAACCAAATTAGAGCAAGAAATCGCCAATCAAATCCATCAGTCTGAAAGCCAGTCTCAAGAATTGGAAAAACTAGAGGAGAGTCGGCAAAAGACAGAGCAAGAATTAGAAAAAAGCCAAGCAGAATTGACTCTTGCAGAGGAAACTCTTAAGGCGCTTCTTGCTAGTTATGAAACGACTCGAGCAGAACTTGTTGATGCGGAAAGCCGGTATCAGCAGGAGCAAGCAAGTATGTTTGATTTGCTGGACCAAGTGAAGGCAAAACGAGCGCGTCAGGCCAGTCTAGAAGCGATCTTGAAGAATCATTCCAACTTCTATGCCGGTGTTAAAGCGGTCTTGCAAGCCAAGGAACAGCTGGGTGGGGTTATCGGAGCGGTCAGTGAGCATTTGACCTTTGATACTCAGTATCAAACTGCCTTGGAAATTGCCTTGGGCGGTGCTAGCCAGAATATCATCGTAGAAGATGAAGCGGTTGCCAAGCGTGCCATTGCTTTTCTTAAACAAAATCGTCAGGGACGGGCGACCTTCTTGCCTGTTACGACCATTAAACCGCGCCAAATTGCGGGCCAGTTTTTACAGACATTAGAAGCGACCCAAGGTTATCTGGGGAGGGCGGATGAGTTGGTTTCTTACGAGCCTCGTTTGGCCAATATTTTCCAAAACTTACTGGGGGCGACGGCAATTTTTGATACGATTGACCATGCCAACCAAGCAGCGCGAGCTACACGTTTCCAAGTTAGAATAGTAACCTTAGACGGTTCAGAAATCCGTCCAGGTGGTGCCTTTGCCGGTGGTGCCAATCGCAACCAAAACACAACCTTTATCAAGCCTGAATTGGATGAGTTGTTGGTAGAGATTGAGGCATTATCAACCGACTTGCGCCGTCAGGAAATACAAGTTGCCGACGTGAAAGATGCCTTGGACGAGGTCCGTACTCGCATAGAATCCATCAAAGAAGAGGGCGAAGCAGCTCGATTAGCAGAGCAGAAATGCCGCCTATCGCACGAGCAAATTCTTGAGCGGATGTCTGATATTACCCGCTTGTACGAATTGCAAATGGGACAAGTTGCAGGTGGCAATCTTTCTGAGCTACAAGAATTGAAAGTGTCTACGGAAGCTTCTTTGGTAGATTTTGCACAGAAAAAAGTAGCATTAAATCGACAAATCGAGGAAGTGAAGCACAATCGCGATGCCATTCAGGAGAGTTTGCAAAAACTACAGAATTCTCAGTCTCAGTTAAAAGTGGAAGAAAATCAACTGACCAGTGAAATCCGATTTGCCCAGACAGAATCCAAGCGTTTGAGTGAAGAAATTGGTCAAGCTGAACATGAATCTTCTATTTTGCAGACCATTATTGACCAAAAAATCGAGGCTATGGATGACACGAGCTTAGAAGTGTTGGAAGAGCAGCTTCAGCAGGCTCAAGCTAAGAAAACGGATATCAATCAATCTCTTGTACGCTTGAAATTTGAGCTTGAGGATATTGAGGGAAGTTTGGAAGATTTGGAAGGTCACTTGGAGCAAGCCCGTCTGAAAAATGATGATCTCATTCGTCGTCAAGCCAAGTTAGAAGCGGATGTAGAGCAAGGTGGACAGCGGCTTCGTAGTCTGGTCTTGAATCTGACAGAGAACTTCAAGATGAGTTTTGATGAAGCCGACCAGCAAGCGAAAACTTTGGAAGACTTGGCTAGTGCTGAAAAGGAACTCAAGGACTTGGAGCGCGCCATTCGTGCCCTTGGACCGGTCAACTTGGATGCTATCGAACAATACGATGAAGTCAATAGCCGCCTAGCCTTTCTATCTAGCCAGCGTGAAGATGTCTTGTCTGCGCGTGATTTGCTCTTAGCGACAATCAACGATATGGACGACGAGGTAAAAGAGCGCTTCAAAGTGACATTTGATGCTATTCGCGAGTCATTCCAATTGACCTTTAAGCAAATGTTTGGTGGCGGTTCGGCAGACTTGATTCTGACTTCGAGCGACCTTTTGACTGCTGGAGTAGAGATTTCGGTGCAGCCACCAGGTAAGAAAATTCAATCCCTCAATCTCATGTCCGGTGGTGAAAAGGCCTTGTCAGCCTTAGCTCTGCTCTTTTCAATCATCCGTATCAAAACCATTCCCTTTGTGATTTTGGATGAGGTTGAAGCGGCGCTTGATGAGGCTAATGTCAAACGGTTTGGGGATTACCTCAATCGCTTTGATAAGTCCAGCCAGTTTATCGTTGTGACCCATCGCAAGGGGACAATGGCAGCAGCAGACGCCATTTATGGGGTAACCATGCAAGAGTCTGGTGTCTCTAAGATTGTCTCCGTTAAGTTGAAAGATGTAGAAAAATTGTAAAATGAAAAAAATTTTAGCAAGTGATATGGACGGAACTTTCCTAGCTTCCGACCATACTTTTGATAAGGTGGCTTTTCGAAAGCTCCTTGATGATTGTAAAGAAAAGGGCTACCTTTTTGTGGCGGCCAGTGGTCGACCACTTTTGAGCTTGGAAAAAGTATTTGCAGGCTTTGAAAATGACATGGCTTTTGTTGCGGAAAACGGCTCGATTGTTTCCTATCAAGGTCAGATTCTTTTTGAAGACGAGCCCATTCCTCAAGAAACCTACTTGGAGATTGTCGATGCCATTGAAGAAGGGCCTTACGGAAACCAAGGTCTGACAGTCTTGTCAGCACGTACGGGTGCTTATATGTTGACGGAAAGTCATCCTGAATACTTTGACTTGATTTCACAGTTTTATGTTAACACTCAGCGTGTGGATTCATTTTCTCAGGTGACGGAAAATATTATCAAGATGGTCGCTGCTTTTCCAGATGAAAAGATGGCAGAAGCGCAAGCTTGGCTCAATCAAAAATTTCCTCAAGTAGTGGCTGTCACTACGGGTGGTGATTCGGTGGATATTATCTTGTCAGGTGTCAACAAAGCGATTGGCTTACAGAAACTCTGTGACTATTTTGATGTGACTGCCGCAGACATTGTTGCTTTTGGTGACAATCAAAATGACCTAGAAATGCTTGATTTTGCTGGACTGGCTATCGCAACAGAAAATGCCAGACAAGAAGTAAAAGACCGAGTAGACCAAGTCATCGGCCACTGTAATGATGGCGCGGTGTTGAAGTTTATGGAAGAGTATGTAAACAAGGGGAATAGGCTCAAATCACTGAAATGAGTCTTTCCAGTAGAGCTTGAAACCTTTTGGTTTCAAGCTTTTTTCTATGCACATTTTATAAAAAATAGTAAAGAACTCTTAGGATTAATGATGCATAATAACAAAACTAGGTTAACCTAACAAAGAATTCGTATAAAATAAATAATGTGCCAATCATAAAATGACGCAACAATAAAAACAAAGGAGTAATGTATGAAAAGAAAGTTTAGTCGCATTCTTTCGCTGTCGTTAGTAGCCAATCTGCTACTAGCTCAAGTGTGCCTGTTCACGCAGAAGTTGAGACGGCGCTAGTCGAGAGAATCAGACGGAAAGTAGCCAGCCACTCACTCACCATGTATGAGTGTGCTTTGCAAAAACGTGCAGAGTACCACGCTTTGTCTGATGAGTATAATAAGGAAATAGAAGAGGGTGAAAAACCTCGAAAAAACTTTATCGTCAGTGTGGCTGAAGGTCAAAAAGAGGCTGTAAAAGCAGCAGTACTTGCTATTCCAGGAGCTAAAATTGATGTCGAATATAACACGTTGATCAATGATTTCTCTGTGGAAATCAATAAAGAGTACAGTGAGCAACTGCGTGCCATAGCCGGTGTGGTTTCTTGCAAGCCTGACCCAAAAATGAAATTTAATCCGGTCATGTTGAATGCTCGTGATGTGACTAGCTCAGATTTGGTGCAGGCGGTGGACAAGGTTTATGGTAAAAATAAAAACATCCAGGCGGATGGGCGTGGCTTGGTCATTGCTACACTGGATACTGGGGTGGATATTCACCATAAGAGTATGCGTTTGGATACCGATGGAAAGGATGGTAAAGTTGACTTTCAACCAAAAATTGCTTCAGGAACTTACGGTTACCAGTTTACTGAAAAAATTCCTTATGGTAAAAACTATATCGCTACCTATGGTACCAATAATACTGACCATGATGAAAATAATCTAAGAGACAGTCGGACGAAATCTTCACATGGGATGCATATTGCAGGGACGATTGCCGCAAAGGTGTACTAGTTCTTGGTGCCATGGGAAATGCCTCAACTTCAACGAGTTCATTTGACAATTATGCCAATAAAGCGTTCAAGCAAGATGGATCTGTCTGGGACCAAGCTGATACTGAGATGATGGATGCGGTCCCCGCTATGGACTTTACTATGGGTGTTGGTGCCACACGAAATAGTGTGAGCCGTGAGCACAATGTAAAAATCGGAGATGACAATCTTGTATTCGCACCGATTGCTGAAAATTTTGTAAAATTGTATTCAAAATCCACTAAAGATGTTGAAATTGTGGATGCTGGGTTCTTAACGCAACAAGAATTAGACGGTACCAATGAAGTAGCTGGCTACGGAGTTAACCTCAAAGACAAAAAGCTCTTCTAGTAAAATGTGGCTATAATTCTGTTTACGAAAAAGTGCAGCTAGCGGACAAAGTGAAAGCAGCGGGCATTATCATCGCTAATGGAGCAATTGACCACAAGGGTCGGGATATTTATAGCACCCGTCCAGATTACACACAAGCAACATTGGAGCCAGATTTCAATGTTTGGGCGATTAGTATCAGTGGTGATGCCGGTGAAGCCTTGGTTGCAAAAGTCAATCAAGCATCTGGAACTTACTCAACTAAACTAACCTTTGACCGTTCGGTTGAGAAAAAAGACTTGAAAATCGGAAATGGTGTTGCAGGA
This sequence comes from Streptococcus gallinaceus, assembly GCF_040545695.1. Taxonomy (NCBI): domain Bacteria; kingdom Bacillati; phylum Bacillota; class Bacilli; order Lactobacillales; family Streptococcaceae; genus Streptococcus; species Streptococcus gallinaceus. The sequence continues at coordinate 314,500 of NZ_JBEPMK010000001.1, forward strand.
TTTAGCCAATGGGGACCAACACCAACTCTTCGTTTGAAACCAGAAGTCGTTGCCCCAGCTGAAAATATCTTGTCAACAGAACAAGTAGATGAATCTGGTTCTAAATACGGTTATCAATCAGGGACTTCATTCTCAACTCTGATTACATCAGCGGTCTCAGCTTTAGCGATTTATCGTCAAAAAGAACTTGCTCCGACATTGGAAGGAATGGACAAGACAGAGTTTCTTAAAACCTTGGTAATGGCTGGTGCAGATCCGAACTACGATGATAAGACCAAAGGTGGCCATGCTGAGGAGGGTGGAAAATTGGAATATTCTCCACGTTCACAAGGTGCAGGGATGGTCAATGTTGATAAAATGCTGTCAATCAATGTTATCATCACCCGAGAAAATCCAAATATCCCCGTACCAAATGATAGCCTCGATGAAAACAATCCATGGGACACCAATAAAGATGGAAAAATTGATAAAACCCACCGCAACATTCCAGCGGCAGAACTAGGCGAAATTGGTAATGAAACCAAATTCACCCTGACCTTGACCAACTATTCAGATAAGGATGTTTCCTATAAAATCAAACCAGGTAAGGTGTTGAAAGAAACGACAGTGCCCGTTGTCAAACGTTACGACGAGAGTTGGAGCGCAGATGAGGGAGCTGTAAAAACAGAGACAATCAATGAAATTCATTCGGCGGTTGCAGAAGGTTCAAGCATTAAGGATAATCGCAATGGAGAAGTGACTGTTCCTAAAAACGGAAAAGTAACAGTTGAGTTTACTCTTAATGTCGCAGGCGTGAAGAAGAATAACTTCGTAGAAGGGTATCTCTACTTTGAACCAACGGAGAAGAGTGGCGAGCAACGGTTGTCCATTCCTTACCTAGGATTCTATGGTGATTGGAAAGTAGAACCTGTCCTAGATACCCTCGATAAACCAAATGAACTGAAGACTTCGGTTTATGGTGGTACGGGTCTCTATGTTGAAAATTCAGCCAATGCAAGCAGCAGTCACGGTAGTTCTGCAATGGTTATTCCACGTTTTTACTTGTTGCGTGACTCTAACGGCTTGAAAGTTGACGTGCTAAAAGAGCCATACGACACTAAAAAATCACTTGAATCACAAGAAGATAAGATTTTGATGCGTAAGTTTGATACTTTAGGGAAAGATATCTTACAGCACTATCCTCGCGTATTTAATTCATGGATGTTTGAAGACTCTAAATACAAGACAAGTGTGACAGTACCAAAACGTGAATTTGGATGGTACGGCACGGTCAGCAAGTCTGAGATGGAGAAACGCAAAGAAGCTCAAAGTGCAGGTATTTTGGGACTTGTTATAGCCACAGTTGCCTTCTTCTTGTTGAAAAAGAAAAAAGATAAGAAATAATTCTCTCAAAAAAAACAAGGTCCGTAATGGACTTTGTTTTTTAGCTATGTCTGAAAAGATAGAGAAATCCGTTAAATATCCGGGAAAGCATTAGTCGAAAACGTTCTATTTTGATATAATCGTTAGGAGAGTCATAAGATGAACGGATTATCTGTGGATTTCTAAGATGAAGGAATAGTATAAAAATAGAGAAATCCAATCAGAATTAGACAGATTTTTCTCTTTTACTAAATACTATGATTAGTAAGAAATCCGCTTATTTGGTATAATTGAAAAGAGAAAATCAAGTCATTTTCTGTAATGGATAGAAACAGGCGAGGCCCTATTTTTTGAGGTTTACTAGCCTGAAATCAACTTAGGAGAAAATTGTATGATTAAACTGATTGCGACAGATTTGGATGGTACGTTTTTAGATGATCAGAGTCAGTTTGACCGCGAACGTCTAGCCAAACTATTGCCAAAACTTCGTGAAAAAAGAATTTATTTTGTAGCAGCAAGTGGGCGTGCCCTCTCTTCGTTGGAAAGAGAATTTGCTGGCTTTGAAGACCAGATGCTTTTTTTAGGTGAAAATGGTACCGTTGTACGCTCAAAGGATAAGATTTATTATGAGGAAATCATGCCTCGTGAGCTTTACATGGGTATTGTTCGAAGTATCAAGGAAAGTCGCTTCCAAAATGCTGATGCGATTCACATTTCAGGTAAAAATGGTGCCTATGCCCTGAAGAGTATTAGTCCAGAATACCTAGCCTTCATGAAGCATTATTATCCAGACTTGATCTTGGTAGATGATTTTGAAGAGGTTGAGGATGAGATTTATAAAGTTGGAGCTAATTTTGTACCTGAGGAGCTGAAGGCGGCGGCTGAGTGGTTGACTGAGACTATCCCAGGTGTTGTATCCATGACCAGTGGTTTTGAGTGCTTGGATATTATGTTGGACCATGTAGACAAAGGAAATGGTTTGGCACATTTGTGTGAGACATTAGGAATCCAGGCGGATGAGGTACTTGCTTTTGGAGACAACTTCAATGATGTTGGAATGTTGCAATTTGCAGGAAAGGCAGTCGTTCCTGAAAATGCTCAGCCAGAAATCAAAGCCTTAGCAGATGAAATTATCGGAGACCACGATACGGGTTCCGTCATGACCTATATGGAGGAAATTGCATGTTAATCAAACTAATCGCCCTGGATCTTGATGGGACACTATTGAACAGTCAAAAAGAAATATCGGTTGCAAACAAGGAAGCCTTGAAAAAAGCCAGTCAGGCTGGCGTGAAAGTTGTGATTACAACTGGTCGCCCCTTACCAGCAGTAGAGCCATTCTTGAAAGAGTTAGACCTCATCGGAGATGACCAATACTCACTGACCTTCAACGGAGGCTTGATCCAGACCAACACTGGTAAAGTGATTGACCAGATTGGCTTTGGAATGGAGGAAGTGATAAAGCTTCGCGAAGTAACCAACCAGTTGGGACTACCTCTTGATATTGTCCGTGGTGGCGATGTCTATGTTTTGTCTTCTGCGGTTGACTCGCTCTACCCAACCTGCAACCCACTTTTGAATTATCTGCCAACAGAGTTTTCAGACTTGCCAGTTGGTGTTGAGTTCAACAAAGCAATCACAGCTGTCGCCCAAGATTACTTGGATGAACGGATTCAGGATATTCCAGAAGAACTCCATGAGCAGTTCGAAATTTTCAAATCACGAGATATCATTCTGGAGTGGAGTCCTAAGGGTGTACACAAGGCAAATGGTCTAGAAAAATTGATTGCTCATCTGGGATTGACACGTGACCAAGTCATGACATGTGGCGACGAAGAAAATGATTTTTCCATGATTGAGTGGGCAGGTCTCGGATTCTGCATGGCAAATGGCTCTGACAAGGTAAAAGCTGTCGCAAACGTCGTGACACCAATGACCAATGACGAAGACGCAGTTGCCTGGGCTGTTAACAAATACGTATTAAGCGAGGGATAAGATGGGTTTATTTGACCGACTATTTAGTCGTAAAAAAGAAGAGACAGAAGAGATTTTTTCAGAGGAAGTTACTTCTGAAACTCTTGATGCTGCCACTGACAGTTCAGATGTCACTCCAGAACAAGCCGATGTTGTTCCTGTCGAGACCGAGGAAGCAGTTACTGACGCTTCAACTGAGGAACCTGAAGGAACACAAGAGCCGGTTCTTGATATAGAGGAGCCTGAACAAGTCTCGGCTGAAGTCCAACCACAGGTAGAAGAAGTCGAAACTCCTAGCCAATCTGCTCAAGTTGCGGCTTATTATGCAGCAAAAGAAGCTGCCGCTAAGCGCTTGGAACAAGCAGCGGAAACGGGCGAATCTGTCGCTATCCAGACCAAGTCAGAGGCTGGTCTTGTAGAAGTAGAAGCGCCACAAGAAGACGACGAAGTCGCACCTTCTGAGACACAGGAAGAAAAATACAGCCGTAGTCTTAAAAAAACACGGACTGGTTTTGGGGCCAAACTCAATGAGTTTTTTGCCAATTTCCGTACAGTAGATGAGGATTTCTTTGAAGAATTGGAAGAATTGTTGATTCTTTCAGACGTCGGAGTCAAGGTGGCTTCAAGATTGACAGAAGACTTGCGCTATGAGGCCAAGTTAGAAAATGCCAAATCTTCAGCAGATTTGCGACGTGTTGTCATTGAAAAACTAGTAGATATCTATGAAAAAGACGGTTTTGACAATGAAAAAATCAATCTTCAAGACAATCTCACTGTCATGCTGTTTGTAGGGGTAAATGGAGTTGGTAAGACAACTTCAATCGGGAAATTAGCCTACAAATACAAGCAAGCAGGCAAGAAAGTCATGTTGGTCGCAGCAGATACCTTCCGTGCGGGAGCAGTTGCCCAGTTAGCTGAATGGGGACGTCGAGTAGATGTTCCGGTGGTAATTGGCCCTGAAAAGTCAGATCCAGCCTCAGTCGTTTTTGATGGGATGGAACGTGCTATAGTAGAAAATGTAGATATTCTCATGATTGATACCGCAGGTCGTCTTCAAAATAAAGATAATCTCATGGCTGAGTTAGAAAAAATTGGTCGTATTATCAAACGTGTATTACCAGACGCTCCGCATGAAACCTTGTTAGCTGTCGATGCCTCAACTGGACAAAATGCGCTTAGTCAAGCCAAGGAATTTTCAAAAATTACCCCTCTGACAGGCTTGGTCCTAACGAAAATTGATGGAACTGCCCGTGGTGGTGTTGTCCTAGCGGTGCGTGAAGAACTAGATATCCCAGTTAAATTCATCGGCTTTGGTGAAAAGATTGACGATATCGGAGAATTCCATTCAGAAGACTTCATGAAAGGACTTCTTGAAGGACTTGTGTAAGAAGAATAAAAGAGAGTGGGACAAAAATCGTGATTTCGCAGAAATCGATTTTGCGGACACTTACCTTGCAAGTTCCGTTTCCAGCTTAAAAAGGTCTCCCATACCTTTTTAACCCACCACCGCACAGTTGACTAGCTTCAAAGGTTCAGGGGAATCTTTGAAGGTTGGAGATAGAACTAACAAAGTTAGTCACAAGATTCGAAATTACTTGTATGGCAAGGAATGAGAACATTCAGTCAACCTCTGCGTCAAACTGCTAATTCTAAAAATAGTAAAGAACCTAGGACTGAGTCTCAGGTTCTTTTCTTGTTGTTACAATAAACCGCGTTCACGGTACCAAGTATCTGGTTTCCAGTGCCAGTCGGTTCCATAGCTTTCAAGCAGGTCAAATGCAGCCTGTGGCCCCATGCTACCAGCTGGATAGAGGTGAAGTGGCACTTGGTTTTCTTGCCAAATACGAACGACTTGGTCAATAAATGTCCAGCTCGCCTTGACTTCCTCCCAGTGGCTGAAGTTAGTTGAGTCGCCATTTAAGACATCGAAGAACAATTTTTCGTAGGCTTCAGGTGAATTCCCAAGAGCATCTGCATTGTGGCGGAAGCTCAATTTTGCAGGAGTGAGTGAGAAACTTGAACCAACTTCTTTCCCGTTGATAAAGAGAGAAAAGCCTTCGGTTGGTTGGATATAGATGGTCAGGATATTTTGCTCTGCATGCTGTCCAAAAATATCAGTCGCTTTTTTGAAGACAATGGTCACGCGAGTTCCTTTTTCGGTCAAACGTTTTCCAGTTCGGAAAAAGAAGGGAACGTCGCGGAAGCGGTCTGTATCTACAAAGAAGACACCACCTGCAAAGGTTTCTGTTTGAGAATTCTCTGTGATATTTGGCTCATCTAGATAGGCAGCGTAAGTATGACCGTCAATTTGGCCATCTGTGTACTGTCCACGGATGAAGTTGCGCTTGATTTCCTCATTGGTCTGCTTTTTCAGATTTTGGAAAACTTTGATTTTCTCAGTACGAACATCGGCTTCGTTAAAGCTTTTTGGTGTATCCATTGCCAGAATAGATAGGACTTGCAGTGCGTGATTTTGAATCATATCTTTCAGCGCACCAGAGTGGTCATAGTAGCCACCTCGGTCTTCGACACCAATTGATTCTGCAAAGCTGATCTGCACATTGTCAATGAAGTCGCGGTTCCAGATATGCTCGAAGATAATATTGGCGAAGCGAACGGCAAAGATATTTTGCACCATCTCTTTACCTAGATAATGGTCAATACGGTAAATTTGGTCTTCCTCAAATGTTTCAGCCAATTCAGCATTGAGTTTTTCGGCAGTCGCCAAGCTCGTACCAAATGGTTTTTCGATAATCAAGCGCTCAAAGCCCTTACCATTGACAATTTCTTCGGATTTAAGATGTTTTGCAATGGTTCCAAAGAATTCGGGTGCCATAGAAAGGAAGAAAACCTTGTTTTCCTGTGTACCATACTGCTGGCCTAGTTTGGCTTGCAGTTGACGCAGGGCAACATAGTGCTCTGTATCATTGACATCGTGGCTTTGGTAGTAGAAGTGACTGGCAAATTCGTACGCTTGACGAGGATTGTCCGGCAAGTTTCCCAAGGATTCGATAACGGTTTGTTCAAAAAATTCTTTTGTCCAAGGACGACGAGCAGTTCCAATAACGGCAAAATTTTCCGCAATGTGTCCTGCCTTGTAAAGACGGAAAAGTGATGGGTAGAGTTTGCGTTTTGCAAGGTCCCCGCTGGCTCCAAAAATTGTAAATAATACTGGTGTTGTCATCGTTTCATTCCAATTCTAAAAATATTCATTTTAGTATACCATAAATTTTCTGAAAATTCACTTATATTTCGTTTTTTCTTAGAAAACACGGTAAACATAGGGATTCTTTGGCGTTTGAATTTCTTGAATGCTCTGCAATTCAAGACTAGGAAGAGATTGTTTGAGAGATTTGTGGTAGGTTAGTGTGAGTTTTCCGCTGGCTTTGACCCAGGTATTGTCTGCAAATTTTTGCTGGTCACCTGTTGTCAACAAACCATAGACACCCGAGTCGGCAATACAGTGGATGATACCAAAGCGGAAGAGAAATTGCTGATTGGCATTGTCGGGGTCGTTATAGACAAATCCTGTCAGTTCAATCGTTTTTCCGACAAATTCTTCAGGATAATCATAAATAACTTCCATCACAGCCATGTAATTCTCTTGCGTAATGACGATTTTGTCTTCTTTGATAAATTGATCGGCTACAGCTCGCATTTCCTTGGTGTAGGCCGCTTTTGTGAAGTAAGAAGAAGTGTCCGGTTTGAGGTACTGCACAGAGGTTCCCTCTTGCTGTTGCGTTCCTGCATCTACCCCCGCAGCGAGTGGGAAATGGTAGCCCTTGGCTGCCACAGTTGCAGAGTCTAGATTGACAGTCGGGAAGGTCCAGGCAATCAAGAGCGGCAGGGTTAGCAAGGTGATACTTGCGAATTTGGCTGATTTTTTGGTCAGATGGCTATGCGTTTCCAAGTCTTTCATCCAAACGACCAGTTGGACTATGGCCAAAACAAAGGCTAAAATCATGGACAGAAAGGCTAGGTAAGAGTAGTGCAGATTGATGTACTGGTCTAATTTTCCAGAGATGTAGAGGTACATTGTCATCTCAAAGTAGCCCGCTAAAATGAGGAATCGTGTCATTCTATAAGCCTCCAATCACTAAGCTATATCCTAAAATAACGATAGAAATAATAGCCATAAATTCGATAATAAAGCGATTGTTGAAGTAGTGCTTCATCATAAGGAGATTTTTAATATCAATCATAGGCCCGATAACTAAAAAGGCCATAACAGGAGCGAGCCCAAAACTTGCTAGAAAAGAAGCACCGATGAAAGCATCAGCCTCTGAACAAAGTGACAATAGAAATGCCATCAGCATCATGACAAGAATAGCAGAAACAGGACTGTGGCCAAGATTTGTCAATAAGCGAGTTGGGACATAGACCTGCACCAGACTGGCAAAGAGGCAACCAAATACTAAATAGCGCCCTGTATCAAAAAATTCGTCGATAGCATGAACGAGAGTGTAGCCAACTTTTTTCCAACTTTTGTGGTGGTGATGCTGGTGGGTTCCTTCTACTTCAATGTCCTTCTTCAGAATAGAAGAAGTGTCTAGAAATCCTAGAAAAATTCCTAAAACCATAGCGACAATCACAGAACCCAAGGCACGAAAGAGGGCAAAGCGAATAGAATTTCCAAAGGCTGTAAAGGTTGAAAACAGTACGATGGGATTGATAACGGGAGCAGTCGCTAGGAAAGGGACTGCCGTGTAAGTAGGGACTTTTTTCTCCAGAAATCGGTGCACGATCGGGACGATACCGCATTCGCAAGACGGAAAGAAAAAGCCGATAAAGGTCCCAAATAAGATGCGCAGAAACTTATTTTTAGGAAGATAACGGTGGACCACGTCAGGCGAAATATAGACTTCGATAAAGCCTGAAATAATGGCCCCAATAAGCACAAAAGGCAGAGCCTCAATCATAATGGATAGAAAAATAGCTCCTGCCTGCAATAAACTAGTTGGTAATTGATGAAAAATAGCCATTATTTTTTATCTTCTTTGTTGTTAGTTACGCTTTTGTCTCTTGATTTAGGATCAGGAAATTCAACTTCTTCCAATAAGTCAAATGATGCAAATTGTTCCAGCATTTTTTCTAAATCGTCTTGTTTTTTAAATGTAACAGCCATGACGGCACCTCCTTTTTATTTTCTATATTATACCCTTTCTTAGAAAAAAATTCACGAGGAAAGTCAGCTTTGTAGTAAGGTAAACTTAAGAAACCGTGGTATAATAAGTATATGAAAAATCGAATGAATGAACTTGTTGAACGATTAAATCGTTATGCCAAAGAGTACTATGAATTAGACCGACCGAGTATTTCCGATGCCGAGTACGACCAACTCTACCGTGAGCTGGTTGCCCTAGAAGAAGCGCAGCCAGATGCTGTTTTGCCCAATAGCCCGACTCATCGTGTCGGCGGGAAGATTTTATCAGGTTTTGAAAAATACCAACATGAGTATCCTCTTTTTAGCTTGCAGGATGCTTTTTCACGTGAAGAGTTGGAAAGTTTTGACGCGCGTGTCCGAAAGGAATTTCCACAAGCAACCTATATTTGTGAGTTGAAAATCGATGGCTTGTCCATTTCTTTGACCTATGAAAATGGGCACTTAGTTGTTGGAGCAACTCGGGGTGATGGCTCTGTTGGAGAAAATATCACTGAAAATTTAAAGCGGGTACAAGGCATTCCCTTGACGCTAACCCGCCCTGAAACCATTACTGTTCGTGGAGAGTGTTATATGCCACGTGCTTCATTTGCTCGGGTCAATCAGCAACGTCAAGAAGCGGGAGAAAGCGAGTTTGCAAACCCACGAAATGCAGCAGCTGGGACGCTGCGCCAGTTGGATACTGGAGTTGTAGCCAGTCGTGGATTGGCTACATTCCTGTATCAGGTGGCTAGCCCGACTACAACGGACAGCCAGTCACATGTCTTGCAGCATTTGGATGACTTGGGCTTTGTGACCAATCATGAATACCATTTTGCCCAGAGCATGGATGATGTGTGGAACTTTATTGAAAAAATCGCTGCCATGCGAGAGGAACTCCCTTACGATATCGATGGAGTGGTGATTAAGGTCAATGACTTGGCCATGCAGGAAGAACTAGGTTTCACAGTCAAGGCGCCACGCTGGGCAGTTGCCTATAAATTTCCAGCAGAAGAAAAGCAGGCAGAGATTTTGTCGGTTGACTGGACAGTAGGACGTACGGGGGTTGTGACACCAACGGCTAATCTTAGTCCGGTTCAGCTGGCTGGGACAACCGTGAGCCGTGCTACCCTGCACAATGTGGACTATATTGCTGAAAAAGATATTCGTATCGGAGACACGGTTATTGTCTATAAGGCAGGAGATATTATTCCAGCGGTTTTACGTGTGGTTCAGGACAAGCGTACAGACCAAGAGGTAATGGAAATTCCGCAGTTCTGCCCGTCTTGTGGTAGCCAGCTTCTGCATTACGAAGACGAAGTGGCTTTGCGTTGCATCAATCCAATCTGTTCTGCACAAATTATGAGTCGTTTGGAACATTTTGCCAGTCGAGATGCTATGAACATTGCTGGTTTGGGGACTTCGATTGTTGAGAAACTGTTTACAGCTGGATTGGTCAAAGATGTTGCGGATATTTACCGATTGGAAGAAGCGGATTTGCTGACGGTTGAAGGTTTCCAAAAAAAATCAGCCGAGAAACTCTACCAGGCGATTCAAACATCCAAGGGAAATTCCGCAGAACGGCTCTTGTTTGGCTTGGGAATCCGCCATGTGGGCAGTAAGGCTAGCAAGATTTTGTTGGAAAAATTCAGCAATTTAGAAAATCTGGCTCAAGCAGAGATGGATGAGATTGCAAGCATAGATGGTTTGGGACAAGTCATTGCCAAGTCCTTGACGACCTTCTTCTCATCAGCAGGTGCCCAGCAATTGCTTGTGGAATTGAAAGAGGCGGAAGTAAACTTGGCCTATCTTGGTCAGGTGGCAGTAGAAGGTACTATTTTATCAGGGAAAACGGTGGTTTTAACAGGTAAATTGGAACGCCTTAAACGAAGTGATGCTAAGGCTAAGTTAGAAAGTTTAGGTGCAAATGTCGCAGGCTCTGTATCGAAAAAAACAGATATTGTCGTAGCTGGGACAGATGCGGGTAGCAAATTAACCAAGGCACAAGAATTAGGAATCGAAATCCAAGATGAAGCATGGTTAGAAAGTTTGTAAGGAAGACACATGAAGCATAGAAAAAGAGCAAGATTGATTTATAATCCAACATCTGGTCAAGAAATCATGAAAAAAAATGTGGCGGAAGTTTTGGATATTCTAGAAGGATTTGGCTACGAAACCTCTGCCTTTCAGACGACGCCAGAAAAAGACTCGGCTAAAAATGAAGCGACACGTGCAGCCAAAGCGGGTTTTGACCTGATTATTGCTGCTGGTGGGGATGGCACCATCAACGAAGTGGTTAACGGGATTGCATCCTTGGAAAAACGACCGAAAATGGCTATTATTCCAACTGGGACAACCAATGACTACGCTCGTGCCTTGAAAGTTCCTCGAGGAAATCCAGTTGAAGCTGCCCGGATGATTGGAAAAAATCAGACCGTCTTGATGGATATCGGACATGCCAGAACTATGAAAAATCATCAGGCTTTTGAGAATTACTTCATCAACATCGCAGCAGCGGGAACTTTGACAGAATTGACCTATAGTGTGCCCAGCCAGTTGAAAACCATGTTTGGCTACCTCGCCTATGTAGTAAAGGGAGCAGAGCTCTTGCCTCGTGTACAATTTACTCCAGTTCGTATTACACATGACAAGGGTGTGTTTGAAGGGAAGACTTCAATGATTTTTGCGGCCTTGACCAATTCGATTGGAGGCTTTGAGCAAATTGTCCCAGATGCCAAGTTAGATGATGGACTATTTACCCTTATCATCGTGAAAACGGGCAATCTCTTTGAAATCTTACATCTGATTCGTTTGGTCTTAGACGGTGGGAAACACGTTGATAGTGATAAGATTGAGTATCTCAAAACCAAGAAGCTACAAATCGAATCTCTGGATGATCAGAATCGCTTAATGCTGAACTTGGATGGTGAGTATGGTGGAGATGCTCCAGTTGAACTCGTCAACCTACGGAACCATATCGAATTCTTTGCAGATACGGATAAGGTTTCAGATGATGCGATTACGATTGACACGATGGATAAAAATATTGAAGATATGGCTAGACATTTTGTAGAAGAAATTTCGCAAATTGAGGATGCTATATAATAGGTAGAGAACGAGCTAATGCGGAATGAGAAATACCGTAATCTTTACAGGGGATTCCCTGTTTGGTAGAGATTGACGAGAGATTGTTTAAACTCTTCGTCATAGCGTTTAAAACATCCTTTTGTTTGGGTGTCTTTTGAGCCGGATTATAGCATATGCTGTCTTGTGCCAACCAACAGATGAGCCAACGATTTCGCGATTAAAGAGATCAATAATGAAACAAACATAAGCCCAACGCTACCAATACGCACATAGGTCAAGTCTGTCACAATAGCTTCCAGTGGCCTTTGTTGGTGAAAATGTCTCGCCAAGTGATTTGGGATTGGATCCTCATTTTTCCCTCTAGCATGAGGTTTGAAGCTAGCTTTCTGATAGAGGGAATTCAATTTTAATTTCTTCATGATCCGACGAATGGCGACGTTGAGATAGTCTGAAGCCTTTCGTTTCGAGCCTTTTCTTGATTTTTCTAGTTCAATTTATCCTCCCACTACTGGACGGATGACGATTTAATAACTTAGCAATTTGAGTTAGGTTTAACCTTTGCGTATAATAAATCAGAATACTTTCTCGTTCTTCTATAGTAAAATGGTGGTAGCTCATAAGTTTTCCTCTTTACTAGAATTTCTTATGAGTTTTTATTGTGCATTTATATTGTATATTCAAGACTAAAAAAACCCAACTGAATTTAATCAATCAGGTCAGATATTTTATTTAAATAGTTACAAAAATGGATAGGATTATACAAAAGGGTTACACTTCTCTTTTATTATCGAATATTAAATACAAAAATTAATAGAACAGAAATACCTATTTGGAATAAACCGATGAGTACCATGTAAATTAGGAAACGAGGTCCTTCGTGTAAAAACTTTTTAAAATCTAAGCGTAAACCAATAGCTGCCAATGCTGTAATTTCAAACCAACCAGAGATCAGTTTAGAAGTTGAACCGATAGCATCTGGTAATGATACACAACTATTTATTAAACAAAAGGCTAAAAAGACTAAGATATACCATGGAATACTTTTTAATTTTGATTTTTTAGCGGAATCAGTAGTAGCAAAAGTAGTATCTACATCAGATTTTTTTAGCATCCATTTTTCAAATACGAATACGACAACAACTAAGAAGAGGATCCGTGTAATTTTGAATAACATTGCATATTGAGTCACTGTTTCGTTGATCAAACTAGCGGATGCAACAACTTGTCCAACAGACTGTAATATACCACCAGTAAAGGCACTGTTGGCTAAATCTGTAAAGCCGAATACTTTCACTCCTAATAAAGGAATAACAAACATTAAAATAGTACCTAATAAATTGATTAAAACGATGGACTGTCCTTTATCTTTATTGTTTTCACTGTCCTCCTCGTCACAAATTGCTGGAGCGATTGCCCCAATGGCAGATGATCCACATACCGCGTTTCCTCCGGCAATCATTAAAACTATTTCGTCCTTAAATCCTAATTTTTTTCCTAAAAAGACCGTGAATAAAATAATGCTTGTCATTATAATCACTACATAAATTAATCCAGCCAAACCAAGACGAGCGATGGTTTGGAATGTAACAGTTAAACCAAGTAAAGCAACTGAATATTCCAATAACTGGCTTTCCGAAAATTTTGTTCCTTTGTTTAAACTTTTTTTCCGACAAATTGTATTACCTAAGATAATACCGATACAGATGGCAAGACTAGCTGCCCCGATACTCGGGATGAAATTTGCCAAATATTTGGCAAGTACTGCAATAACGACTGATAAAATCAGTCCAGGTAAGATATGTTTATTTATTGTTTTCATATTATTCCTCCGTTACTGCTCATTATTATATCATATCATTTTTATATTTATTATTAAGTGTTATAATAATAAATATAAAATTTTTAATAATAAAGGAGAGACAATTGCTACGATTATTAAAAACTTTTAAAACAGTCTATGAAGTGAAAAATTTTTCACAGACCGCAGATATTCTATTCATTTCTCAATCTACAGTTTCTGTTCAAATTAAGCGATTGGAAACGGAGTTAAATACGTCGTTATTTATTCGAAATGGACGGCAAAATATTATTCCAACGCTTCAAGCAGATTTATTGTATCAAACTTGTATTCATATTTTGCAAGACTGGGAAGAAGTTTGCCTACAGATTCAAGATAACACTAAATATGTGCAGCAGTGTCGTATAGCTGTTTCACATACTTTTGCAACAGAACTTTTACCGCAGCTATTACCAGAGTTATACAAAAACTTTCCAAGTATATCTTTCTCTGTTGACGTTATGAATTCTCAAGATGTTTTTGAGAATATCAAAAATAAAAATATTCAGTTGGGACTTATCGAAAAGCCCTTATCTGATACAAGTGTGCGCCGTCATAATTTAATCACTGATCAATTAGTGATTGCTGGTGATGTGAAGAATGGGCCATGGTTAATTCGCGAAGTTGATTCTGGTTTACGTTTTTACACTGCTCAATATTTAGATGAAGAAGATATTCAACTTCCTCGATTAGAAATCGGGAGTAATCAGGTCATTCTAGCACTTATTCGAAATGGTTTTGGTTGTTCAATTGTATCTGAAAGTTTGTGCGGTGGTTTGCCGTTTCGTTCACTTGGTAAGAATTATCAACGCTCATTTTATTTATTAGAAAGCAAACAAACGAACGATATAACGATATCATTCGTTCAATTTATCAAAAAATGGTTTGCTGATTATGAAGTGAATAGAATGGATGCAAAATTATTGAGTGATGAACTGAAAAGGCAACACTTTTCACTCTAACTTTTCTTGACAAACGTCATTTTTAGGAGTATGCTAACTAGGTATTAAATTTTAAAGGAGAATTTCAAAATGGATTTGTCTGCATTGGCATTAGGTATGGCTACATTAGGCGTAAGTATCGGTGAAGGTTTGTTGGTTTCTGCATATTTGAACTCAACAGCTCGTCAACCAGAATTGCAAAGCAAATTACTGACAGGGGTATTCCTCGGAGTAGCCTTTATCGAAGGTACATTCTTTGTTACCTTGGGTATGACCTTCTTGTTCCGTGGCTAATAACGGATAGTTAAAAGAAGGGGGAAACTTCAATGGAAGAGAGTGTAAATCCTACCCTTGACCTTGGACCAGTAAGTTTTGATCTAACACTTGTGTTAGTATCAGCTGTTACGATTGTAACAATCTTTTTCTTGGTATTTTGGGCGAGTCGCAACATGCAACTCAAGCCTAAGGGCAAGCAAAATGTGTTGGAATTCTTTTATGAATTGGCTATCAACTTCACGAAGGGAAATCTTGGTGAGACAGAAGCAAAACACTATAGCTTGTTCTTCTTTACCTTATTAACATTCCTCTTGGTTGCAAATAACCTGGGTCTGATGACAAAAATTGAGATCAACGGATACAATCTTTGGACATCACCAACAGCCAATATGGCTTATGACTTTGGTTTGGCATTTATGGCAGTGATTTTCTGTCATATTGAAGGAATTCGACGCCAGGGATTTCTTGGGTATTTGAAAGGTTTTGTAACGCCAGCCGCTATGACACCAATGAACATCTTAGAAGAGGTAACCAATACAGCTTCTTTGGCATTGCGTCTTTACGGTAATATTTTTGCAGGGGAAGTACTTGTTTCTCTCTTGTTGCAAATGGCGAATTATAAACCTTATGCTTATCCAATCGCCTTGTTGTTAAATATTATTTGGACAGCATTTTCTGCATTTATTTCTTGCTTGCAAGCATATGTGTATGTGATGTTGGTTTCCATGTATTTGGACAAGAAAATTTCAGGCGGGAATTAAGAGGAAAGGAAAAGATAATTCATGTTTACAGTATTGAATACAACAGCTGCTGTGCTTGGTAACTTTATCTTAGTAACTGCGTCATTCTTGATTCTGTTAGTGTTGATCCGTGGCTTTGCTTGGGATGCCATTACTGGAATCTTTGAAAAGCGTGCGGAAACAATCGCTAACGACTTGGATGAGGCAGCTGATAAAAATCAAGCAGCAGAAGAATTAGTGAAACAACGCGAAAAAGAATTAACAGAAGGCCGAGTTGAAGCAAAACGCATTGTAGAAGATGCGATTGAACGTGGGAAAATCGAGAAAAAACACTTGGTAGAACAAGCAAATCTTGAAGTGACGACGTTGAAAGAAAAAGCTCAATTGGAAATTGCTGCTGAGCAACGTGAAGCACAAGAAACGCTCCGCGTACAAGTTGCTCAATTGGCAGTTGATTTGGCTGGGAAAATTATTCTTGAAGATCTCGGGGAGAAAGCACATAGCGATTTAATTGACCGTTATATTGATAAATTGGGAGACAAATAATGGCAGCAAGAGAAGATGCATTCGTGCAAAAAATTGCTCAGACATTTGTTGAACAGGTTTATGACCGAGAAGATATTTGGCACATTTATGATGAAGTAGAGCATATTCTTGACATCATTAAGGAAACTCATTTAGGTCGGATTTTGAATTCAGCCACCGTTTCTTTGGAAGATAAAGAAGAATTTTTACGGACTCTTCGTCAGTCAGAATATCGTTTTGTCAACGACTTGGTAGAAGCGGTCATTCAAAATGGCCAAGCTGGTTTGCTAAAAGAAATTCTGGAGACAGTTTTATTCAAAATTAGCAAACACAAAAATGCTTTCGACGCTGTCGTGACATCGGTTCAACCCTTGACGGATGAGCAGAAAGAACGCATTGCTACCTTGACGGAAAAACGTTTTGATATCCGGGTACGTAATGTCGTCGAACATATTGATCGAGAAATACTTGGTGGCTTCATTGTCAATATTAACCACCATGTTATTGACGCTAGTGTCCGTTCACAATTGAAAGACATTAGAAAGAAACTGTAGAAATAGAAAGTGGTGTTCTTTTGGTGATTAATGCACAAGAAATAAGCGCTTTACTAAAAAAACAAATTGAAGATTATCAGCCTGACTTCGATTATACCGAAACAGGCGTTGTAACCTATATTGGTGACGGGATTGCTCGTGTCCATGGTCTTGATAATGCCATGAGTGGTGAGCTTCTTGTATTTGAAAATGGCACAATTGGGATGGCTCAAAACTTGGAGACATCAGATGTAGGGATTATCATCCTTGGCGAATTTACAGATATTCGGGAAGGTTCCATTGTTCGCCGTACTGGTAAAATCATGGAAGTACCTGTTGGTCCTGCATTGATTGGTCGTGTTGTTGACCCGCTTGGACAGCCAGTTGATGGCTTGGGTGAAGTTCGGACTACCAAAACACGTCCGATTGAAGCACCTGCACCTGGTGTTATGCAACGGAAATCTGTTAACCAGCCTTTGCAAACAGGTTTGAAGGCGATTGATGCCTTGGTACCAATCGGTCGCGGTCAGCGTGAGTTGATTATCGGTGACCGTCAAACAGGTAAAACATCTGTGGCCATTGATGCGATTCTGAACCAAAAAGACCAAGATATGATCT
Source organism: Streptococcus gallinaceus (assembly GCF_040545695.1). Classification (NCBI taxonomy): domain Bacteria; kingdom Bacillati; phylum Bacillota; class Bacilli; order Lactobacillales; family Streptococcaceae; genus Streptococcus; species Streptococcus gallinaceus. The sequence goes on from NZ_JBEPMK010000001.1 coordinate 331,533, forward strand.
GTATCTATGTGGCTATCGGTCAGAAAGAATCAACTGTCCGCACACAGGTTGAAACCTTGCGTCAATATGGTGCCTTGGATTATACCATCGTTGTAACAGCCTCAGCATCTCAACCTTCACCATTGCTCTTCTTGGCGCCATATGCAGGTGTTGCCATGGCCGAAGAGTTCATGTATGAAGGCAAACATGTCTTGATTGTTTATGATGATTTGTCAAAACAAGCGGTAGCCTACCGTGAATTATCTCTCTTGCTTCGTCGTCCACCAGGTCGTGAAGCCTACCCAGGGGATGTATTCTATCTTCATAGCCGTCTCTTGGAACGTTCTGCGAAAGTTTCAGATGAGTTGGGTGGTGGTTCCATCACAGCCTTGCCATTTATTGAAACACAAGCTGGAGATATCTCAGCCTACATTGCAACCAACGTTATCTCTATCACTGATGGACAAATCTTCTTGAAAGATGACTTGTTCAACTCAGGGATTCGTCCAGCCATTGATGCGGGTTCATCTGTATCTCGTGTAGGTGGAGCGGCGCAAATCAAGGCCATGAAGAAAGTTGCGGGTACACTTCGTATCGACTTGGCTTCCTTCCGTGAATTAGAAGCCTTTACACAATTTGGTTCAGATTTGGATGCAGCAACGCAAGCAAAATTGAACCGTGGACGTCGTACGGTAGAAGTACTTAAACAGCCACTTCACAAACCATTACCAGTTGAAAAACAAGTGTTGATTCTGTATGCTTTGACTCATGGCTTCCTTGACTCAGTACCATTAGCAGATGTATTATCATTTGAGCAAGAATTGTATGCTTACTTTGATATGCATCACAATGATTTATTGGATACAATTCGAGTGACAAAAGACTTGCCTGAAGAAAGTTTGTTGGATGTTGCTATCCAAGAATTCAAAGACCAGTCTATTTTCAAATAAGGGAGTGTGAGGAATGGCAGGTTCTCTAAACGAAATTAAAAATAAAATTGCATCGACAAAGAAAACCAGTCAAATCACAGGTGCTATGCAGATGGTTTCTGCAGCTAAATTAGCAAAATCTGAACAGGCGGCTAAGTCGTTTCAGATTTACGCTGACAAGGTACGGAATATCACAACAGATTTACTTCGTGCCGAATTGATGAAGGGTTCAACCAATCCCATGTTGATTCGCCGTGAGGAGATTAAGAAGACAGGCTATATCGTCATCACTTCTGATAGCGGACTGAAAGGTGCCTATAATTCAACGATTCTAAAAGCTGTGATGGGAATGATTGAACAGGATCACACAAGCAAGGATGAATTTGAAATTATTGCTATTGGTGGGATGGGAGCGGACTTCTTTAAAAATCGTGGCATGACTCCGATTTTTGAATTGCGTGGTATTGCTGACAATCCAAACTTTGAAGAAGTACAAAAAATCATCTACAAGTCTGTTGAGATGTACAAGAACGAGATTTTTGACGAGCTTTACGTGTGTTACAATCACCATGTCAATAGCTTGACTAGTCAAGTTCGTGTCCAACAGATGTTGCCGATTGAAGATTTGGACCACAATGAAGTAGACGGCTACACTGCCAGCTTTGAGTTGGAGCCAAGCCGTAGTGCGATTTTGGATCAATTATTACCACAGTATGCCGAGTCCATGATTTACGGTGCACTTCTTGATGCAAAAACAGCTGAAAGTGCGGCTGGTATGACAGCCATGCAAACAGCAACGGACAATGCAAAAAATGTTATTTCTGATTTAACCATTCAGTATAACCGAGCTCGTCAAGCAGCCATTACCCAAGAAATTACGGAAATTGTTGCGGGAGCTTCAGCATTAGATTAAAAAATGACAAGCTATCAAGAAAGCTAGATAGTTTAGTAGAAATTGAATTCGAGCTAAAAGTTTGAGAAGATGGAAGCCTAGCTTTGATCTTCAGTCGCTTTGGACGCTCTCATATCTTATGAAGGGAGAATAGATGAGTTCAGGCAAAATTACTCAGGTAGTTGGACCAGTCGTTGACGTTGCATTTGCAGCAGAAGACAAGTTACCTGAGATTAACAATGCACTTGTCGTTTACAAAAACGATGAATCAAAACAAAAAGTCGTTCTTGAAGTTGCCCTAGAACTTGGTGATGGTGTCGTACGAACTATCGCTATGGAATCAACGGATGGATTGACTCGTGGAATGGAAGTATTGGACACAGGTCGTCCTATCTCCGTTCCAGTGGGAAAAGAAACATTGGGTCGTGTATTCAACGTTTTAGGTGATACCATTGACTTGGAAGAGCCATTTGCTGAAGAAGCAGAGCGTCAACCAATTCATAAAAAAGCACCAACATTTGACGAATTGTCAACTTCAACTGATATTTTGGAAACAGGTATCAAGGTTATCGACTTGCTTGCCCCTTATTTGAAAGGTGGTAAGGTTGGTCTTTTCGGTGGTGCCGGTGTTGGTAAAACCGTCTTGATTCAAGAATTGATTCATAATATCGCACAAGAACACGGTGGTATCTCTGTCTTTACCGGTGTTGGGGAACGTACTCGTGAAGGGAATGACCTTTACTGGGAAATGAAGGAATCAGGCGTTATTGAAAAAACAGCCATGGTATTTGGTCAGATGAATGAACCACCAGGAGCACGTATGCGTGTTGCCCTTACTGGTTTGACAATCGCTGAATATTTCCGTGATGTAGAAGGTCAAGACGTACTTCTCTTCATCGATAATATCTTCCGTTTCACCCAAGCAGGTTCTGAAGTATCAGCCCTTCTTGGACGGATGCCATCAGCTGTTGGTTACCAACCAACCTTGGCAACTGAAATGGGTCAATTGCAAGAACGGATTACCTCAACTAAAAAAGGTTCTGTTACCTCAATCCAAGCCATCTACGTGCCAGCCGATGACTATACTGACCCTGCGCCAGCAACAGCCTTCGCTCACTTGGATTCAACAACCAACTTGGAACGTAAGTTGACGCAGCTTGGTATTTATCCAGCGGTGGATCCTCTTGCTTCAAGCTCACGTGCCTTGGCACCAGAGATTGTTGGTGAGGAACACTATGCTGTTGCCATGGAAGTAAAACGCGTTCTTCAACGTTACCAAGAGTTGCAAGATATCATTGCTATCCTTGGTATGGATGAACTGTCTGATGATGAAAAGACTTTGGTTGGACGTGCACGTCGTATCCAATTCTTCTTGTCACAAAACTTCAACGTTGCGGAAACCTTTACGGGTCAACCAGGTTCATACGTACCAGTTGCGGAAACCATTCGTGGTTTCAAGGAAATCCTTGATGGTAAACACGATACCGTTCCAGAAGATGCCTTCCGTATGGTAGGCGGTATTGAGGATGTACTTGAAAAAGCTTCTAAGATGAAGTTTTAGAGGTGTGACATGGCTGAAATGACAGTACAAATTGTAACACCTGACGGTATCCGCTACGATCACCACGCTGCTTTCTTGCTTTGTAAGACGCAAGAAGGAGAGTTGGGGATTCTTCCGGGCCACATTAACATGGTTGCGGTATTGGCCATTGATGAAATTAAAGTTCGTCGGATTGATGATGAAAATCACGTTGACTGGATTGCAGTAAATGGTGGAATTTTAGAAGTTGCCAACGATATTGTTACCATCATTTCGGACTCAGCTGAACGAGCTCGTGATATTGATGTGAGTCGTGCCGAGCGGGCTAAATTGCGTGCCGAACGTGCGATGGAAGAAGCTCAAAAAGCTCAAAACATTGATATGGAACGTCGTGCAACAGTTGCCTTGCAACGTGCAATCAACCGTATCCGTGTCGGAAATAAATAATGAGGGAGAGACCAGAATACTGAGTCTCTTTTTCTGTATCAAAACGGGGCGACTTATCTGATTTTTTGGTATAATATTTTTATGATTGCAAATATTTTGAGATTACTGAGCCATTTGTTATTTATCTATCTGGCTCATGATTTGCTGACTAGCGTCGTAGATTGGTCAAAATTTCTACGGGGCACAGCAGAAAATAAAATGAAAATTCAGTTCCTGCTCTTGTTTGTAGCTATTGGTTTAGGTTATATGGTATCAACATTTTTCTTAGATTTGTTGACCATTAGCCGTTCCTTGGCGTTAGCAGTGACCCAATAATAGATATGAAATGAGGAAGAAAGTTTGGATTCGATTATTGTAAAAGGTGGCGACAATCGCTTAGTTGGTGAAGTGAGGATTGAAGGTGCAAAGAATGCCGTCCTACCTCTTTTGGCAGCTACGATTTTAGCAGACCAAGGGCAGACTGTTTTGACAAATGTGCCAATCTTATCTGATGTCTTTACAATGAACAATGTGGTACGTGGTTTGGATATTGAAGTGGGTTTCGATGAGGCGGCAAATACAGTTCGTGTGGATGCAAGTGGGGAGATTGGCAGTAAAGCACCCTACAAGTATGTCAACCAGATGCGAGCTTCTATTGTTGTCTTAGGACCGATTTTGGCGCGTAATGGTCATGCCATTGTCTCTATGCCTGGTGGCTGTACCATTGGAAGTCGTCCGATTGATTTACATCTCAAGGGATTGGAAGCTATGGGTGCGACGATTACACAAAAAGCTGGGAATATTGAAGCGTGTGCCGATAAGCTGAAAGGTGCGACCATTTACATGGATTTCCCAAGTGTCGGTGCGACGCAAAACTTGATGATGGCGGCAACCCTCGCTGAAGGAACGACTGTTATCGAAAATGCTGCGCGTGAGCCTGAGATTGTGGACTTGGCTATTTTGCTCAATAAAATGGGTGCACAAATAAAAGGTGCAGGTACGGAAACGCTGGTAATCAAGGGTGTTGACAAACTGCATGGTGCAGAACATCAAGTTGTACAAGACCGTATCGAAGCAGGCACCTTTATGGTGGCAGCTGCCATGACTGGTGGTAATGTCTTGGTCAAGGATGCTGTATGGGAGCACAACCGTCCGTTGATTTCGAAGATGCTGGAAATGGGTGTCTCTGTAACGGAGGAGGATGCAGGTATTCGCATCCAATCGGATGTGTCTCGTTTAAAACCTGTGATGGTTAAAACCCTGCCACACCCAGGTTTCCCTACAGATATGCAGGCTCAATTTACAGCTCTGATGGCTGTTGCTAAGGGCGAATCAACTATGATTGAAACGGTTTTTGAGAATCGTTTCCAGCACTTGGAAGAGATGCGTCGGATGGATGTGCATTCAGAAATTATGCGTGATACGGCCATTATTACAGGTGGCACTCCATTGCAGGGGGCAAAGGTTATGTCAACCGACCTTCGTGCTAGCGCAGCCTTGATCTTGACTGGTTTGGTAGCTGAGGGTGAAACTCTAGTTGGAAAATTAACGCACTTGGATCGTGGCTATTACAAGTTTCATGAGAAATTGGCTGCGTTGGGTGCAGACATCAAACGTGTAGACAGTGAGGAGTACGATGGATAAGGAAAACTTGACCTTTGTCGGAAAGCAACTTTTGTATATTTTAATCGTGGTCATTCTGGCGCTCATTCTCTTTGCAGCTGGTATGATGATTGGGTATGCAGTGATTGGTGACGGGAGTAATCCGTGGGCTATTTTACATATGGATAAATGGCAGGAAATTATTGGTAAATTTACAGGGGAGTAGTAGGGGAACCTACTTTTTTCCTTATGGAGTATGATGACAAATAAAAATAGAAAAAAACAATCGGCTAGTTGGATTAGTGTCGTAGTTGCTATCGTAGTGTTAGCTGGTTCATATTTGTACAAGGAAGCTGGAAGTAATCAGCAGGCAGGTACGGGGCAGGCGACCTACTTGGTCAATCAATCTAGCTCGCGTCAGTCCGTTCCCTCAGAAGAATTGGCGTCAAGCGCCTTACTAGATAGTGTGACAAAGCAAATCGGTTCTGATCTAGAGTGGAACAAGGCGGGGGCTTATATTGTCAATGGTAATAAAACTAATTTGAACGCTTCTGTAGCGAGTGCACCTTATGCTGAAAATAAAACTAAAGAAGTGGCAGGTGAGCAGCTACCAACAGTGGCCAATGCCCTGCTAACCAAGGCAACTCGTCAATATCGAGACAGAAATGCAACTGGAAATGGTTCGGATTCGTGGACACCTGTTGGATGGCACCAAGTTCATGATTTATCCGGAGAGTATGACCATGCTGTTGACCGAGGGCATCTACTGGGTTATGCGATTGCAGGTGGTCTAAAAACGTTTGATGCGTCGACTAGTAATCCAAAAAATGTGGCTACGCAGACAGCTTGGTCAAATCAAGCAGATGATCCCTATTCAACTGGTCAGAACTATTATGAAACATTGATTCGGCGAGCGCTTGATAACAACAAAAAGGTACGGTATCGTGTAACCTTGATTTATGCCAGTGACCGAGACTTGGTGGCTGTCGGACGGCAATTAGAAGCAAAATCATCTGATGGTAGCCTAGAATTTAACGTCTTTATTCCAAATGTCCAATCTGGTCTCAGTATCAACTATACCACTGGGGAAATACACGTCAACGATAAATGAAAATCGTCAGTAGATAGGTGCGAATTTTCTGAAAATGCATTGACAAAGGGAGAATGGCATATTATAATAAGGAAAACTTTATAGAAAAAGTTAAAGGAGATAATCATGAGTCAATTTTCAGATGCATTCATCGTTGCAAACGCAAAATATTTTCCAAACGATAAAATTCCGTTTATCAAAGAAAAATTGGACAATTTGCCAACAGAAAAACAATTGTTGATGAGTACAATTGATTATAAAGATCCGACGACAATGTTGATTATTTCTATCTTTGTTGGTTCGTTGGGCGTGGATCGCTTCATGCTCGGTGAAACTGGTTTGGGTGTTCTGAAGTTATTGACTGCTGGAGGATGTGGTATCTGGACAATTGTTGACTGGTTCCTCATTATAAACCGCACGAAAGAATTGAACTTTACTCGTTTAGCAACTCTTTTATAATGAAACATACGTTTTGGAGCCAACTGTATTTTTACCATAAAAAATATAGTTGGCTTTATCTAATTTTAATTGTGTTGGTGTATGCGGTCTATTATTTTCAACTGCCAACTCCTCTAAGATTACTATTATCCCCTTTTGGCTTGCAGTTTTGGAGTGCGGGATTGACTCGGGCTAGTGTCAAATTGATGCAGTTGGATTTCGTGGGAGCCTATGACCAGAATCCCTTGATTTATCTAGTGGTCGTAGGGATAAATTTTCAGCTATTTGTTATGCCATTTTTAGAAAAAAAGGAAGTGTGTGCTGGAAAATGAAGTCAGAGGCCTATGTTGCTGAGCAGATCAGACTTCGTCCTTATCTGGAGGGAGAAGATGTTTTGTTTGCCCTGCCTTGGTATCAGGATAGGGAGCTGGTTTATATGGTTGATGGGGTGAAAGAGCTGTATTCCGTGGAGAAGCTGGTGCGCATGTATGGATATTTATCGCAACATGGGAAACTTTATTTTATCGAAGTATGGGAAAATGATTCTTGGAAGACGATTGGTGATGTGACCTTGTCTCAGGAGGATTTACCGATAGTGATTGGAGACGCAGCTTATAGAGGTCGAGGTCTTGGCAAGCAAGTTCTGCAATTGGCGATTGAAGAGGCTAAAAGGATGGGCTGGACAAGTCTTGCTGTTCGTGAAATCTATGACTACAATCTAGCTTCGCAGAAGTGTTTTCAAGCAGTTGGTTTTGTCCCGGTTAGGAAAACAGAAAAGGGATGGAGCTACCAACTTCAACTAGTTGATTCTCTTGCCAAATAGCAGAAATTTTGCTAAAATGAAGAATAATTGAATAGGAGTCTGTGAGACTAGTAACCATGTGGAAATCTATCAGGGAATGCTGACCGTGACTGGAAGTCGGCTAGAGGAAAGTGTGGCGAATTCACTCATACAAGGACTTAGAATTAAGATTTACGCTTGTAAATGAAAAACGGATGGTACCGCGTGTCAACGCTCCGCTAGGGAGGGACACGTGTTTTTGTTTGCAAAAATGGAGGAAATATGGACTTACAAACACAATTAGAAGAGCTAAAAACATCCACATTGGCTCAGTTGAAGGAAATGACGGGCAACCACAGCAAGGAATTGCAAGACTTGCGTGTGGCTGTTTTGGGTAAAAAAGGTTCCTTGACAGATTTGCTCAAGGGACTGAAAGACTTGTCAAATGACTTAAAACCAGTTGTCGGAAAACAAGTCAATGAAGTGCGAGATATTTTGACTAGTGCTTTTGAAGAGCAGGTGAAAATTGTTGAGGCAGCAAAAATTCAAGCACAGCTGGAGTCGGAGTCTATCGATGTGACCTTGCCAGGCCGTGCGGTAAAAACTGGTTACCGTCATGTATTGACGCAGACCTCTGAAGAAATTGAAGATATCTTCTTGGGTATGGGCTTCCAGATTGTGGACGGCTTTGAAGTAGAAAAAGATTATTACAACTTTGAGAGGATGAATTTGCCAAAAGACCACCCGGCTCGTGATATGCAGGATACTTTCTACATTACAGAAGAGATTTTGATGCGTACACATACCAGTCCAGTTCAGGCTAGAACCATGGACCAGCACGATTTTTCAAAAGGTTCTTTGAAGATGATTTCCCCAGGACGTGTCTTCCGTCGTGATACGGACGATGCGACGCACTCGCACCAATTCCACCAGATTGAGGGCTTGGTTGTCGGTAAAAATGTTTCAATGGGTGACCTCAAAGGAACGCTTGAGATGATTATCAAGAAAATGTTTGGTGAAGAGCGTCAGATTCGTCTTCGTCCATCTTATTTCCCATTCACAGAGCCATCTGTTGAAGTGGACGTTTCTTGCTTCAAATGCGGTGGAGAAGGCTGTAATGTCTGCAAGAAGACTGGTTGGATTGAAATCTTGGGTGCCGGTATGGTTCACCCACGCGTGCTAGAAATGTCTGGTATTGATTCAACTCAGTATTCAGGTTTTGCCTTTGGTTTGGGTCAAGAACGGATTGCCATGCTTCGTTATGGTATCAATGATATTCGCGGCTTCTATCAAGGTGATGTTCGCTTCTCAGAACAGTTCAAGTAAGCTGTCTCTTGGGAGCTAGATAGGAAATAAAAATGGTAAAGACGATTGGAATTCGAAAAGCCTATGAGGCGGAATTTTCGCAAATTGTAGCTGAAATGCAGCAGTATTTGGCAGGGAAAGGTTTCTCTGAGAGTGACCCAAACACGTATATGGAGGCATTCTTCCACCTTCCAAAAGAGGCAGATGAAAATTTCACAGTCATCTTGTTGAATAATGAATTAGCGGGATGTATGCAGCTGTCTGATATGAATGATGCAACAGTAAAAATTGAGAATTTCTTTATTTTTAACCGCGTACAGGGTCAGGGTTTGGAGAAATTTTATCTAGAATTTGCGGTAGATGAAGCAAAGGAACTAGGGAAGAATATTTTATTGCTAGAGTTGCCATCACAGGATTCTCAATTGGTGCAGTTGGCTGCTTCAATGGGATTTGAAAAAGAGGCTGATAGAGAGTCCAATCGCGCTGTAATAGAATGGGTAAAGAGAGTATAAAGAGGAAAGTATGTTAGTATCTTATAAATGGTTAAAGCAATTAGTTGACTTCGATGCGACTAGCCATGACTTGTCGGAAAAAATGTCAACAACTGGTATTGAGGTGGAAGGCGTAGAACAAGTGAGTGCAGGTCTTTCAAAATTAGTAGTGGGAGAAGTGCTCTCGACAGAGCCAATTCCTGAAACTCATCTCAATATCTGTCAAGTAAATGTCGGTGAAGAAACCACACAAATCGTCTGCGGTGCACCAAATGTCAAGCCAGGTATCAAGGTCATTGTTGCCTTGCCAGGTGCACGTATTGCAGGAAACCATAAAATCAAAAAAGGAAAAATCCGTGGCGTAGAGTCACTAGGAATGATTTGTTCCTTGGCAGAAATCGGTGTTTCGGATTCGGTTGTACCGAAAGAGTATGCGGATGGAATTTACTACTTGCCAGAGGATGCAGTAGCAGGCGATTCTATCTTCCCATACTTGGATTTGGATGACGAGATTATTGAGTTGTCCATCACTCCAAACCGTGCGGACGCTTTGTCTATGCGTGGTGTGGCGCACGAAGTGGCGGCTATCTACGACAGCAAACCGCATTTTCCAAGCTATGAGTTGACAGAAGTGGAGAAAAAAGCCAGCGATGTCATTGAAGTAACCATTGATTCTGAGCGTGTAGCAGCCTATCAGGCGCGTGTGGTGGAAAATGTCACGATCGCACCGAGTCCACAATGGTTGCAAAATCTTCTGATGAACTCAGGAATCCGTCCTATTAACAATGTAGTTGACGTGACAAACTATATCTTGCTCTACTTTGGTCAACCCATGCATGCTTTTGATTTGGACAAGTTTGAAGACAAGAAAATTGTAGCGCGTCAGGCCAAGTCAGCAGAAACCTTGGTGACTTTAGACGAAGTAGAGCGTGAATTGACAGAAGAAGATATTGTCATTACCGTTGCAGACAAACCAGTTGCCCTAGGTGGTGTTATGGGTGGTGCTTCTACGGAAATCGATGCGACGTCGACAAATGTTGTTCTGGAAGCAGCCCTCTTCAACGGAAAATCAATCCGTAAAACATCTGGTCGTCTCAACTTGCGTTCAGAATCTTCTTCACGATTTGAAAAAGGTATCAATGTGGCGGATTTGAGTGCAGCCCTGGATGCAGCAGCAGCAATGATTGCAGAATTAGCTGGTGGTCAAGTCTTGGCTGGTCGTGTGGTAGCCGGTCAAGTCGATACGGACGCACTTCCTGTGACAGCTCAAGTCGATTATGTCAACCGTTCATTGGGAACAGCCCTTACATACGCAGAAATTGCAGCTATTTTCCGTCGATTGGGAATGGAAATTTCAAGAGACGACACAGCCTTCACTGTTCAAGTACCACGTCGTCGTTGGGACATTACTATTCCCGCTGATTTGGTGGAAGAAATTGCTCGTATTTATGGCTATAATAATCTTCCAACAACCTTGCCACAAGAAGACGGTACTGCTGGTGAGTTGACACGTAGCCAACAACTTCGTCGTCAAGTGCGTAGTTTGGCTGAGGGAGCAGGATTGACTGAAATCATTTCCTATGTGCTGACTACTCCAGAAAAAGCAGTTGAATTCACACTTGAACCAACTCAAGTAACCGAGCTTATGTGGCCGATGACAGTAGACCGCTCTGCACTTCGTCAAAATATGGTGTCTGGTATGCTGGAAACAGTTGCATACAACGTTGCTCGTAAAAATAAAAACTTGGCTTTCTATGAAATCGGAAAAGTCTTTGAACAAACAGGCAATGCAAAAGAAGATCTGCCACAAGAAGTTAGCAAATTTGCCCTTGTCATGACAGGTTTGGTAGCGGAAAAAGACTTCCAAACACCAGCCGTGGCGGTTGATTTCTTCCATGCAAAAGGAATCGTGGAAAGCTTGTTAGCGAAGTATGGCTTGACTGCTGAATTCCGTGCGACAAGTCAGGTTGCAGCCTTGCACTCAGGACGCACAGCAGCCATCTACCTCGGTGAAGATTTACTTGGTTTTGTAGGACAAGTACACCCGCAGACAGCAAAAGACTATGCTATCCCAGAAACTTATGTGGCAGAGTTGAATATGGACTTGCTAGAAGCAGCCTTGCAGCCAACTCAACCATTTACTGAAATTAGCAAATTCCCAGCTGTTAGCCGTGACATTGCCCTCTTGGTTAAGGCAGAAATTCAACACCAAGACATCTTAGAAGCCATTGCTAAGGCAAATGTGAAACGCTTGACTGACATCACTCTCTTTGATGTCTACGCAGGTAGCAACATTGAGCCGGGGCACAAATCAATGGCCTACAGTTTGACCTTCCAAAATCCCGTCGATAGCTTGACGGATGAAGAAGTAACAGGCTACATGGCTAAAATCAGCAAATCTCTCCAAGAATTGGGAGCAGAAATTCGTTAAAATGAAAAAGGACCAAGGAATAAATCCTCGGTTCTTTTTATAATATAAAGTCTTCAACAATGATTTTTTCTTGTTCACCATATTTTTGAATGACTTCTTGGCTTAGCTCAGCATAGAGCGGGCGAAGCTGGTCAATTTTTTCTGGGGATTCTCCACCGATATAGTCAAACTTGCATTCAACAATCATGAATAATTCGTGGAAAAGGCTATTCATTTCTTGTAGACGGTCAATTAAGTCTGTATCGTTTTTCATAAATTCAGGAATAGTTTCTTTGGTAAGGAAGAAGCCATTGCGTTCTTTAACAGGGAAAGTTCCATATTCTAAGCAAAATTCGTAAACCATGAGGACCTCACTTTCTTGCTTACATTTTATCATATCTTCCTTGATTCGAGTAGCGACACAACTTATTTGCAATGATAATTAAGTTTTCTTTAACTTTTCTTTCAGTTTCATTTAATTTTCAGTCGGTACAATAAAACCATCATAAAAAAGCAGAGGTAAGACATGAAAACGCGAATTATTCAAAAACAATTTAAGCGAAAAGAGAGCAAGTATATCTTGAATAAGGTGGTTTGGGAGCGATTTTCTCAGGAGATGGCGGCTTATATGACCCAGGATGAGTTTGCAACCTCTACCATCACGAACATCTATTTTGATAATCAAGACTTTCAGATGATTCAAGATTCGATTGCCAAGAAAAATGGCCGAGAAAAGGTGCGGATGCGTCTCTATGCAGTCCATCCTGAAGCTAGCAGTCAAGCATTTTTGGAAATCAAGAAGAAAGAAAATAAAATCGGCTACAAGTTTCGTTTGACGTCCAATCCGATTTCGATTGGTCGTTACATTGAGAACGGGATTGTGGACTCGACCATTACAGACCAGACCGTTACGGATGAATTGAGTCAGCTTCGTAAGCGCTATGGGCGCATTCAGCCCATGATGTATATCTATTATGATCGCGAGTCTTTCAAGGGGAAGACAGATAGTAAGATTCGCATTACCATTGACCAGCAACTTCTTTATCGCTGGACAGAAGTGGATGCTTTGGCTGGGAAGTTTGGACAACCCTTGCTTGATCCAAATAAGGTCATCATGGAAGTGAAGGTGCCAGGAGAAAGGCCTGAGTGGCTAGAGGAGTTGCTGACCAAGTACAAGATTGAGAAGCAATCCTTTTCAAAATACGGTCGAGCCTATCAGTTAGCCATGGCCGATAAAGAGGGTGAAAGTCATGCAGACGCTGTTATTTGATAGTTTATTTTCAACCAGTTCAACTAGTGTGACGGTAGGACAAATGGGCTTAACTTTTGCTACCAGTCTCCTATTAGGCTTGCTTTTAGCAGCCGTCTACAAGTTTGGGGCCAGTTACAGTAAGGAATTTGTAGTGACCTTGATTTTTCTACCGAGTCTGATAGCTTTGATTATCTTTCTGGTCAATGGCAATCTAGGAACCAGTGTGGCAGTTGCGGGAGCATTTAGCCTGATCCGATTTCGTTCGGCTGCTGGTAGTGCGCGAGAGCTGCTTGCAGTCTTTATGGCGACAGCCATTGGTCTAGCAACGGGGATGGGCTATCTGACCTTAGCTGTGGCCTTTAGTTTGGTCTTAAGCCTATTGATCTTCATCATAGAACGCAGTAACTTTGTACAAGTTAATCAGGAAAGACGACATGTTTTACTTACCGTGGCGACGGACTTTGATTATGACCAATTTTTTGAAAAGCAGTTTTCTTCTACGGTGAAAAAAGCAGAGCTGGCTTCTTTACATTACAAACCGAAGAAAGACCGTCTGGTATTGGAGTATCTTTTGCAGGTAGACAGGTCCGTATCTGACAAGGAAATGATGGATACAATCTTACTGACAGGTCCAAAAGATGTTGTGATTAGCCGTCAACTGCCTCGTAAGAAGACATTATAAAAATACTCCTCTTTGAATAGAGGAGTATTTAGCTTAGTTCCAGAATTTAGCTGCGATATCTTGACCTTGTTTGATTTTTGCCCATTGTTGTGGGATTGCCAATTCATTTCCTGAGTCACAAGATGCAAATCCGCATTGGTGTGATAGAAGGAGACGTTCTTTTGACAAGATTTGGCTAGCTTGCTCGAGGAGGTCAAGGACACGAGCTTCATCATCAAGGTCAGTAGTTTTTGATGAGAGAAGTCCAAGTACCACTTCAGCATCCTTGTCTTTCAAAGCTTCAAGAGCCTTGATGTCGCCAGAAGTATCGCTATCCCACTCAAGGAAGAAGCGATCGTAGTGTTGATCAGCCAAGAATTTTTTGGCGATGGCTTCATAGGTACCACCTGTTGCAGAACGGCTTTCGTAGTTACCACGGCAGTTGTGTGTCCAGACAGTGAGGCCGATAGAGTGTGCGTAGTCTACAACTTCATTATTGATAGCGATAAATTCGTCAGCCAATCCAGCCAAGTCAGTACTTGATAGGCTAGCAAATGGAGTTAATGGATTTGTTTCATCAAACAACCCCAAAGCCAATCGTCAAATTGAACAATTTTTCCGCCTATTTCTTTGTACTCTGCCAAAAATTCTTTATAGGCATTGATCAGTCCTGCTTTGAGTTCGTCATTTGTCTTATAAACTTGTCCTTCGCCGGCAAGACCGTCAAAAATAGCCAATTCAGTATAGGCATGGGCAGGTCCCCAAATAGTTTGCTTGGTATCTTGGCCGTCAGCAGCTGCTACAACTTGCTTGTAAATATCTAGGAAGTGGTGATTTTTACCAGAAAGTGGAGCAGTGATACGAATGCCGATGTCTTTATGAGTTTCAAATGCACCTTCTTCATGGTCTTGGAAAGTATAGCCTTGCTCTGCAATATAACGCTCAACACCTCCTAATCCCCAAACAAAGTCGAGGTGCCACATAGAGCGACCAAATTCGCCATCAGTCAGGATATCAATCCCGTTTTCTTTTTGGTCAGCAACAGACTGTTTGATGTCAGCTGTTTCAGTTTCTTGGTAGCCTGGAAGCGCATCGTAGAATGGATATTGGATATCATCACGATGTTCAATTTCTGTCTTGTATTCACGAAGGTTTGCAGGACGCAAGAGTGAGCCAACTAATTGAAATTTTGATTTTGTCATAATATTATACCTCTTTACTTGATGAAACTATCATACACCAGTTGAATGCATTTGGAAAATAGTTAAAAATGGTCAATATATATAGTTATAAACTATATCACACGATACAAAAAAACAGCCCGCAGGCTGTTTTTTAGCGTGATACACGACGACGTGCAGCTTTTTTACGATTTTCTTCGATGAATGCTTCTTTCTTTTCTTCTGGTTCAATGATTGTTTTTTGAACTGCAAATGCTGCGCCAGCAAGAGCAGCTACAGATGCAACAACACCAGTGAAGAAACCTTTACCAAAACCTTTAGCCATAATGGAACCTCTTTTCTCTATAGTGATGAGTGCGACAAGCTCAAGTGTGCAAGTTTTAGCACGGTGTTTGGCATGCACCCAATGACTTATGTTATAATAATCTTAGCGAAAAACTCAGAAATTTTCAAGGAAAAAAGATGAAAACAAAGATAATTGTGGTCTTGGGACCAACTGCTGTGGGCAAGACTGCATTAGGGATTGATTTGGCTCAGCGCTTTAATGGGGAAATCATCAGCGGAGATAGCCAGCAAGTCTATCGTCAGCTGGATATTGGGACGGCTAAGGCTAGCCAGGAAGAACAGACAGCAGCAGTGCACCACTTGATTGATGTTCGGGAGGTGACGGACGGCTATTCGGCTTTTGATTTTGTACAAGAGGCCCAGGTTCTTATTGAAGAAATTGTATCGCGCGGGAAAGTGCCCATCATTGTAGGAGGGACTGGTCTTTACTTACAAAGCCTGCTTGAAGGTTATCACTTGGGTGGTGAGATTGATCAAGAAGCGGTTTTGGCTTATCGTGGTGAATTAGAAAAACTGGCTGATGAGGAATTGTTTCGATTGGTTGAAAAAGAAGGGCTTCTCATTGCTCAACTCAATCGCAGACGGGCTATCCGTGGTTTAGAATTGAAGAAATTTGGCAAAGATTTGGAAAATCGGGAACCTGCTTACGATGCGCTTGTAATAGGTTTGTCTGATGAACGTCAGGTCTTGTACGACCGCATCAACGAGCGTGTGGACAAGATGATGAAGGCAGGATTGTTAGCGGAGGCCAAGTGGCTCTATGAGGCCGACCCAGACTGCCAAGCAGCTAGAGGCATTGGTTACAAGGAGCTGTTTCCTTATTTTTCAAATCAGCAGTCACTGGAGGAAGTGACAGATACCCTCAAGCAGGCGACGCGTCGATTTGCCAAGCGGCAGCTAACATGGTTCCGAAATCGGATGAAGGTGGATTTTTACCACATCTCTGAGCCAGGAATGAAGGAGCAGATAATAGAAGATGTAGAGGCGTTTTTACATGATTGAAACGAAAAAAGAACAAGAACGTGCCTTGCTGGTTGGGGTGGAATTACAAACAACTGAAAATTTTGCCATGTCCATGGAAGAGTTGGCTAGCCTAACCAAAACGACAGGGGCAGTTGTGGTGGATACCTATACTCAGAAACGTGAAAAATACGACAGTAAGACCTTTGTTGGTTCTGGAAAGCTGGAAGAAATTGCGGACATGGTGGAGGCAGAAGAAATCGACACGGTTATTGTCAACAACCGCTTGACGCCTCGGCAAAATACCAACTTGGAAACCATGCTTGGTGTCAAGGTCATTGACCGGATGCAGTTGATTCTGGATATTTTTGCCATGCGGGCGCGTAGTCACGAAGGAAAATTGCAAGTGCATTTGGCCCAACTCAAGTATATGCTGCCTCGGTTGGTGGGGCAAGGAATTATGCTCAGCCGTCAGGCTGGTGGAATCGGATCGCGTGGTCCAGGTGAAAGTCAGTTGGAACTCAATCGTCGAAGCATTCGCCATCAAATTCATGATATTGAACGGCAGTTAAAAGTGGTTGAAAAAAATCGCTCGACTGTGCGTGAACGTCGCCTGCAGTCGGGTGTCTTTAAAATTGGATTGATTGGCTATACAAACGCTGGGAAGTCCACGATCATGAATGCCGTGACGGAGAAGACGCAGTATGAAGCGGATGAATTATTTGCGACCCTGGATGCGACAACCAAGCAAATCAGTTTATCAGATACCTTTCAGGTGACGCTGACGGACACGGTTGGCTTTATCCAAGATTTGCCGACGGAGCTGATTTCAGCCTTTAAGTCGACACTGGAAGAGTCTATGAATGTGGATTTATTGCTTCATGTGATTGATGCCAGTGATCCAAACCATTCAGAGCAGGAGCAGGTGGTCTTGGACATTCTGAAAGATTTGGATATGTTGGATATTCCTCGTTTGGCTGTTTATAATAAACTGGACAAGACGGGTGAGGACTTTACGCCTAGTCAATTTCCACACGTCATGATTTCTGCTAAGGATGAAAAAGCCAGAGCACACATTCAGATGATGGTCCTTGCTAAAATCAAAACCATGTTTGAGAGATTTGATTTGCGTGTGCCATTTGCCCAGTCTTATCGCCTGCATGACTTAGGAAAAATTGCGCTGATTGACAAGCGGGAGTATCAAGAGGATGTAGAAGTGATTTCAGGCTACATCTCGCCAGATAATAAATGGAAGTTGGAAGAATTTTATGACGGACTATCTTGATTTAGCGATGAAATATGGTGGTTTTACCAGTCTAGATAAGGTCTATCTGAAGAAAAAATTAGCCACACGAACAG
Organism: Streptococcus gallinaceus; assembly: GCF_040545695.1. NCBI lineage: Bacteria > Bacillati > Bacillota > Bacilli > Lactobacillales > Streptococcaceae > Streptococcus > Streptococcus gallinaceus. Next base: position 349,174 of record NZ_JBEPMK010000001.1, read on the forward strand.
ACCAAGAAAAGCTAGATTTTATCACACCACCGCCGTCTGTTATCAATGCTTATTTTGCGGAACTCTATCAAAAGCAAACACCGAAAGCGGCGACAGATTATTATTTTGATTTGTCTGTCAAGCTTGGTTTGTTGCAGGACAGTCCATCATTTGCTGAGGAGAAGCCTTTTGTCCGCTTGAATTTGTCTGGTAAATCATTCGGCTTTGCCTACGTGTCTGACCAAGAAGTGGCTCAAGTGTTTGCTGAGGAAGATGATTCAGTGACCAGCCAACTGCTGTTTGAATTGGCACAAATCTTTCCGCAGTATGTGATTTTTGTAGAAAATGAAAAGATTTTCATGCAAGAATTGCTTGCCGGAGAGGATTTTCAAGTGGTGGCACAAGACCGATATCTCTTGACCGAAATTAGTCAGAATGCAGACTATGTCAAAATTTCAGGTTTTAACCAAGAAGAGGTGGAGCAAGCTAGCCAGAACTATCTTGGAAAAAAATATTACGCCTGGTCAGGTCGCTCAGCTATTCTTTATATCCTTATTTAATTTAGTGTCGAAAGTAAACGAATCAACTATATCTCAAATTAGAAAGTAATAGGAATACATGTACATACAATTTTTAGGGACAAGTGCGGGTCAACCTTCAAAGTCGCGCAATGTTTCTAGTTTAGCCCTTAAACTCTTAGATGAACTCAATGAAATTTGGCTTTTTGACTGCGGGGAAGGTACTCAGCATCAAATTTTAGAGACTAGCATTCGTCCACGGAAAATCAGCAAAATTTTCATCACCCATTTACATGGAGACCATATTTTTGGTTTACCGGGGTTCTTGTCCAGCCGTTCTTTTCAAAGTAATGAAGAACAGACCGACTTGGAGTTATATGGTCCGGTTGGTATTAAGAGTTTTGTCCTCAGTAGCTTGAAAGCATCGGGTTCTCGCCTGCCTTACAAGATTATTTTTCATGAATTTGACCGAGATGATATGGGCTTGATTTTTGAAAATGATAAGTTTAAGGTCTATGCGGAAGAGTTGGATCATACCATTTTCTGTGTGGGCTACCGCGTCATTCAAAAGGATTTGGATGGTATTTTGGATGCGGAGGCTCTCAAGGCGGCAGGTGTTCCTTTTGGTCCCTTGTTTGGAAAAGTGAAGAACGGTCAGGATATTGTTCTTGAAGATGGGACGGAAATTAGGGCCAGCGACTTCTTGTCAACGCCTCGTCCAGGTAAGGTTGTGACGATTTTAGGAGATACGCGCAAGTGTCATGCCAGTATCCGATTGGCAGTCAACGCAGACATTCTCGTCCACGAATCCACCTATGGAAACGGGGATGAGCGGATTGCTAGAAAGCATGGGCATTCGACCAATATGGAAGCTGCGCGGATAGCCAGTGATGCGGGTGTCAAACGCCTTCTGCTCAATCACATCAGTCCTCGTTTTCTATCACGTGATGTCAGTCAGTTGCGCCGCGATGCCGCTACGATTTTTGAAAATGTAACCATTGTCAAAGACCTAGAAGAGGTTGAGGTATGAGAAAAATCCTCATAACAGGTGCGTCGGGTGGAATTGCGCAAGAAATTGTCAAACTCTTACCAGATGATTTCTTGATTCTCTTGGGACGTGATAGGCAAAAATTAGACCATATTTATGCATTTCACGCCAATAAGGCAATTTTTTCACTGGATATTTGTGATGAAAAAGCAGTGGTAGAATTGATTGCCCATATTTACCAAGAATTTGGTCAAATTGATATTTTGATCAATAATGCTGGTTATGGCCTATACAATGACTTTGAACAGTTTACAGCCCAAGAAGTCCAAGATATGTTTGCGGTCAATACTTTTGCAACCATGACTTTTTGCCGAGAAGTTGGAAAGCGGATGAAAGCAATTCGTGCTGGTCACATCATCAATATAGTTAGTATGTCTGGATTAGTGGCCTCTGCTAAGTCTTCAGTTTACTCTGCGACCAAGTTTGCCTTGATTGGTTTTTCTAATACCATTCGTCTGGAATTAGCTGCCTATCAAGTGGCAGTTACAACAGTCAATCCGGGACCAGTCGCTACACCTTTCTTTGACTTAGCAGACCCTGATGGCTCCTATCAGGAAAGTGTCAAAGCCTTTACCTTGCAGCCGCAGGTCGTGGCCAAGCAGATTGTCAAAGCCATGAAGACTCGTAAAAGAGAAATCAATCTGCCTTTTTCACTGGCTGCTACGTCTAAATTTTACAGCTTGTTCCCTAGCTTAGCAGACTATCTAGCTCGAACTGTATTTAATTATAAATAAACACAAACTTCTATACATATATAGGAGTTTTACTAGTAGAACGAGGGGAAATTTGCTATAATAATTAAAAATTATCAAAAGAGAGAGTATATGAAAAAACTTTGGCGTCTGGTTTATAGTCGTACTTTTATCATTTTTGTCTTGCTAGCCATTACGGTCTATGCGATTTTGTGGGCTGTTTCCTTTGCGACATCCGCCGTCCCTTGGGTGGTGGGGGTGCTTCAGTTATTTTCCATTATCATTGGTATCCATATCATTAATCGCCCCATGAATGCAAGCTTCAAGCTAGCATGGATGATTTTTGTCATGGGTGTACCAGTTTTTGGCGCTCTCTTTTACTTCATTCTTCAGTCCAATATTGAAACCCGCCGGTACAGAAAAACTTTTCTGGCTCAGGCCAAACGACTTCGTGAATATGGGCATACTTCTAAAAAGATTTTGCATCGATTGGAAAAAGAGGACAAAGACCAACTCAAACTCGCTCATTATATGAACCGACATGTTGGCTATGCCTTGCACGGAAATACAGATGCTGTGTATTTTTCATCAGGTGAAGCCAAGTTTGAGGCCCTTTTAGAAGAACTTCGTAAAGCTGAGAAATACATCTTCATGGAATATTTTATCGTGGATTTTGGCTATATGTGGGATGAGATTTTGACCATTCTCAAAGAAAAAGCAGCGCAAGGTGTGGAAGTACGCTTTATGTACGATGGGATGAACTCCCTGACTCTTCTTCCCTACAATTACTATAAAACCCTGCGTTCCTACGGCATCAAAGCCAAGGTCTTCTCGCAGATCATCCCAGCCCTGTCAACTGTCCAAAACAATCGTGACCACCGGAAAATTGCGGTTATTGATGGAAAAGTCGCCTTTACAGGTGGCGTAAATATTGCAGACGAGTACATCAATAAAAAGGAAAGATTCGGGCACTGGAAAGACGCTGCCATCATGGTCAAAGGCGAAGCTGTTGCTAATTTCACCTTGATGTTCTTGCAGATGTGGAATTTCAATGAGAAGTCTGAAAATGAAGATATTCATTATCTGGAAGAGTATGTGCATCTGGAAAAGCAGACTGTCGAGACCGATTCATTCTTTCTTCCGTATGGGGAAAATCCTTTCGACGGTGATGATGTTGCCAAGCGGGTTTACCTGGATATGATTCAATCCGCCACAGACTACATTTATATCATGACACCTTATTTGGTCTTGGATGATGAGATGTTGGACAATTTAACCTATGCAGCCAAGAGAGGAGTAGCGGTGAAAATCCTTCTTCCTCATATCTATGATAAGCAGACAGCTTATTTAGCGGCTCGGACAAATTTTGAAACCTACCTAGAAGCTGGCATTCAAATTTACGAATACACTCCGGGATTTGTCCATTCCAAGGTTGTCTTGGTGGATGGAACAAAAGCCTGTGTTGGCACGGTAAATATGGATTTTCGAAGTTTTTATCTCAACTTCGAGTGTGGGGTTTACCTCTACAATCACAAACAAGTTGCGGCAGATATTTTGACAGATTTTCAAGAATCTTTCGCCCTATCTCAGCCAGTAACCTTGTTTGATTTCCGTTCGAACTATCCATGGTATAAGCGACTAGCTGGTTCAGTATTGGCTATGTTTGCACCTTTATTTTAAGAAGAGCAGGTTGTTTTGTTGGCACTACAATCACTATGGATAGTGTATGGACACTAATAATCTCTGTTCGTTAGATGTATGTATTTGTACAGGATATGATTTATATTTAAAAGTGAAGGAAAAAGAGGAAAGAAAATGGCTACGATGAATGATGTTGCTAAATTGGCAGGTGTTTCCCGAGGAACGGTATCAAACTATATAAATGGTGTTAAAATAAAGGAAATATCGCAGCTTAAGGTACAAGCAGCAATAGACGAGTTGGGATATATTCCAAATGTTACAGCAAGAGACTTAAAGAGAAATCGTTCAGATTTAGTGGCATTGATATTACCTACAACGAAATCCCCATTTTTTTCAGAACTCATTTACGCACTGCAACAAGCTCTTAAAAAAAATAATTTTAAGACAATACTATGCAATTCAAATAATGAAATGAAAGAAGAATTAGAATACATTCAAATGGCAAAAGAGCAAAAAGTTGCTGGTATTATCACGATTTCATATAGTGAGCTTCCAGCAGAATTACTAACTGGCGTGCCTATTGTCTCCATCGAAAAAAAATTATTGGAGGATATTCCTTGTGTTTCTTCAGAAAATTCATCTGGGGGTAGATTAGCAGCAAAAGAACTGGTTAAACATGGTGCAGACCATCTCCTGCTAGTTACCAGAACAACAAACAAAACCATATATAATTACGGACAGAGAATGGAAGGATTTATTAGTTATTGTAAAAAGAATGGGATACAGTTTACGATTTTTAATCGCTCATTACACGATGATCGATTCTTTAGTGAGTTAGAAAACTATTTATTGAACGAATTCAAACAATCTGGTATAAATGGCATCTTCGCAGTTTCAGATCAATATGCGGACTTTATTTATACCGTTTTGTCAAATCAGAATATTAGTGTACCTGATGAAGTACAAATTATCGGTTTTGATGGAAGCAAAATGTACCCACAACAACATGCTGTCCTGTCTTCCATTAGACAACCCGTCACGGAGATAGCAAACGAATGTGTTAATCAATTAACCGATGTACTAAATAAAAAAGTATTTGATACAAAAAGCATTACGTTTTTACCTGTATCATTTATTCAAGGGAAAACAACCAGATAAAATCACTTGTCTTACAAGACGAGGGGGATAGACAAAGTTGATTTGATTTAGGACTCTTTAATACCCTTGTCAATCTGAAGCCTCCTGATACGGTTGAGCAGGCTCCTGTGGCTCAACGTAGCAACTCTTCTTTACCTAAGACTAACTATGAGAAGTTAGAAATGCAATTTTATTTGCTAATTTGTAAAAAAAGTGTTGACTTAATATTTTTTTAGATTATAATATAAACTATAAATGGAGCGTTCAAAAAACGCTCTTCAATTAATTTATTTTTTTGGAACGTTCCAAAAAGGAGAGGGAAATGAAAAAATTTGTAATTGCTTCTCATGGAGAAACTGCTGCTGGTCTACAAAGTACACTGGAGTTATTTGTTGGTAAAGATTATGATATTCGTTATTTTTGTGCTTATACAAATAGGTACCCAGATATTGACCAAGAAATTGATACGCTTTGTTCAGAAATAACAAGCGACGATCAAGTTATCATTTTTACCGATTTATACGGAGGAAGCGTCAATCAAAAAATGGCGCTGAAACTAGGAGAGCGAGACAATGTATTCATTATTGCAGGATTTAACATTCCTCTGATTATCGAGTTAATATTAAGTCCCGAACATTTCACATTTGAAAATATTCAAAAAATGATTGCATCTTCAAGAGAAACAATGCGATTGTCGAATTTTGATGAGAATCTGCTAAGTGTAGAACATAAAACAGAAATTAAAGTGGAAAATAATCCGATTGCAGGTAGCGATTCTGCTATTGATGATTGGAATGGTACTATTCCTACAACCATCAGAGTAGATGAACGCTTAATTCATGGGCAGATAGCGATGGTTTGGTCTCGTGAATTGAAACTCCATGGCATACTGGTTGCCAATGATGATGCTGCAGTAAATGAAACGCAGCAAATGGCTCTAAAAATGGCTGTTCCGTCAGGCATTAAGGTTTTAATTCGCTCAGTTGATGAAGTTTCAGAGATTTTAAAAGACCCACGCTCTCGCACTAGGAGATTACTGGTGCTTGTTCGAACGATAGAAGATGCACGTCGTATTGTTCGGAAGATGCCTGATATTGAAATGGTAAACATCGGGAATGTTGGTAAATCTGTTGAGGGTCAAAAAACAACTCTAAGTCAATTCGTGATGCTTACTGATGAAGAAATGCAGTCTTTGAAGAGTCTGTTAGAATTGTATCCAAATGCTGCTTTACAAAATTTGCCATCAGATAAAAAGATTCTTGCAAAAGATTTAATTAAAGGAGGAGAGTAGAATGCTAAGTCAGGCTTTTATTGTTGCGCTGGTCGTATTTTTAACAGTTGGGGGACAAGAATTATTAGGGTTTACGATGCTAGGAAGACCGATTGTCATCGGTCCACTACTAGGCTTGTTGTTAGGAGATATCCAAACAGGCTTAATTGTTGGAGCCTCTCTTGAAACCATTTTCATGGGGGTTGTTAATATCGGAGGAGCTAGTTCTGCGGAACCGGGGTTAGCTACAGCGCTAGCAACTGCCTTTGCCATTCAAATGAATGCTGGTGTCGAGGTAGTTATTCCTATTGCAGTACCTTTAGGGATTATAGGATTACAAATAAAAACTTTAATCTATGTTGGTCTCGTAGGGCCTTTCGTGACGAAATTTGATCAGTTCGCGGCTGAAGGGAATGAGAAAGCTATTGCGAAATTACATTTTGGATTATGGTTTACACAGTGGTTCCTTTACTCATTGATTCCTTTCTTTGCTATCTTATTCGGATCAGAGGCCACACGGCAAGTTTTGGAAAAAATTCCGGAAGTATTTGTTCATGGATTGAGCATTGCGGGCAATCTCTTACCAGCAGTTGGTATGGCTATGCTGCTTAAAATCCTTTGGGATAATAAATTATTCGTCTATTTCCTATTAGGATTTGTTCTATTAGCCTATCTAAATGTTCCTTTGATTGCAATAGCGGTACTTGCTACTATCATAGCTGTTGTGACCGTGGGGCGTGACCTAGATTTGAAAAAAATTCAGGATAATATCAGTACAAATGTGCCTACACATCATACTGTGTCGGATGATGTAGAGTTAGATAATTTTTTTAATTAAGAAAGGAAGATGAATGATGCATAACGTGAGTCATCTATCAAAAGAAGAAAAAAAGCTATTGCGTAAAATGTATTGGAGATCATTTTCTCTTTATGCTGCGGTCACTCCTTCCAAACAAGGTGCATCCGGTTTTTCATATGCTATCCAACCATTTTTAAATCAGTTCTATAGGAATCGTGAGCAGGAACGAAAAGACGCAATGCTCCGTCAGATGTCCTATTTTAATACCAATGTGGCTATGTACCCTTTCGTATTGGGTGTCATAGCCTCCATGGAAAAAGAAAATAGTGAGAAAAAACAGTTTAATGTTGAATCTATCAATGCCATCAAAACAAGTTTAATGGGACCATTGGCCGGTATCGGAGATTCTGTCTTCTGGGGGGTTCTGCGTACAATTTCTGCAGGGATTGCAGTAGGCTTGGCCCAATCTGGCAATATCTTAGCCCCTATTATTTTCCTGCTATTGTTCAACCTTCCGGTGCAATTGTTACGATGGTACGGTGGTACAATAGGCTATACATTAGGGTCAACCTATATTTCTAACTTATATGAAAACGGCTTAATCAATGTGTTAACCAAGGGAGCTAGTATTGTAGGTCTTGCTATGGTTGGAGCTATGACAAGCAGTATGGTGCAATTTCAACTGAAATGGAATATGGTCATGGATGGCGAAGTTGTTATGAAAAGCCAAGAAATGCTGGATCAGATATTTATTGGTTTAATTCCTTTGTCTATTACGTTATTTAGCTTTTATTTAATGAAAAAGAAGAATATTTCTGTTAATATGTTGATTATGGGAATGATTATCTTGGGTATTGTACTATCATTGTTAGGCATTGCATAGAAAAATGAAAGGCACTTATGAGAGATACTTGGTGGAAAAAAGCGGTTATTTATCAAATCTACCCCAAAAGCTTTTATGACTCAAATGGCGATGGCATTGGAGATTTAAACGGCATTCAGAAAAAATTACCCTATCTGAAAGAGCTTGGAGTAGATGCTATCTGGTTAAGTCCTATCTACCTGTCGCCACAGATAGACAATGGCTATGATGTCCAAGATTACTATACAGTTGATCCCGTGTTTGGTTCTAATGAAGACCTCTATCAATTAATTGATGAGGCTCACCGACTGGGGATAAAGGTGATAATGGATTTTGTGGCAAACCATACATCAGATAAAGCATGTTGGTTTCAAGAAAGTAGAAAATCGCGAGATAACCAATACAGTGATTTTTATATCTGGAAAGATGCTGGTCCAGATGGGAAGGAACCAAATAATTGGGGCTCAAATTTTGGAGGTTCGGCGTGGACATGGGATGAACATAGACAGCAGTATTATCTTCACTATTATGCGAAGGAACAACCTGATCTAAATTGGGAAAATCCTGCCGTTCGAAAAGCGATCTATGAGGTGATGAAGTTCTGGAAATCAAAAGGAGTAGATGGCTGGAGACTGGATGTCATTACTTCGATTTCCAAAGATCTCTCATTTCCAGATAATCCCCTTCCGATGACAACTTCTAATCAGCAAAATGGGCCACGTATGCATGAGTTTCTGCATGAGTTAAATCAACAGGTCCTCAGTCCTTTCGATATGATGAGCGTAGGGGAAGCACCAGCAGCCAAAGCTCATGATGCTCATTGGCTCGTTGACCCTAAACGTGAGGAACTGGACATGGTTTTTACGTTTGAACATATGCATATTGATCGGAAAAAGGGAGACAAGAATGGTCGCTGGGCCTTACAAGAACCAGACTTCGTGGCTTTAAAGAGAATTTTAAGTGATTGGCAGTCTGAATTGAGCAATTGTGGATGGAATGCTTTATACTTTGAAAATCACGATCGAGCTCGTGTCATTTCAAGATGGGGCGATACCGAAACGTATCATTTTGAGTCAGCAACAGCTTTCGCAACGATACTTCATGGATTGCAGGGGACTCCCTTTATTTATCAGGGTGAAGAGATTGGTATGGTTAATGCTGACTATAAGCTGGAAGAATATAATGACATCGAATTAAAGGGAAACTACAAGTTTTTTGTGGAAGAACAACAAACGATTGATGAAGAGAGTTTTATAGATGCAGTTTCCAAAGTGAGTCGAGATCATGCAAGGACACCTATGCAATGGGATGAAACCATCAATGCGGGTTTTTCTAAAGGAAAACCGTGGTTTAAGGTCAATCCAAGATATACAGCTATCAATGTTAAAAAAGATTTACAGGCGGCTCAATCAATTTTTAGATATTATCAACAATTAATTGAACTGAGACACAATGAGGATATTTTATTGGAGGGTGACTATGAGTTATTGATGCCTAATCATCCCTATCTTTTCGTCTATAAAAGAACTTTTGAGAAAAAGACTTGGCTCGTGGTTGCGAACTTGTCTACGAACATACAAGACTTGCAGGTAGAGGGACTACCTCAACAAGGGTATCGTTTTAGAATAAAGAATTCAGCCCGTGAAGAACTAACCCCACGCATTGAACCTTTTGAGGCCTTTATTGTTGAGTTTTAGTTTCAGTTATTATACTATTGCCTAAACTATTTCCTTTACGTAATGTTTCATCCGTTTTATTTTAAGAGTTGATGGTAGAAAGACTGTTGGGATTGTCATCCTTTGTCGTTATGAAAAATTGTTACTTGATGAGTTCCACCTATGAGGATTTTGATTATCTTTCTTTTCGTTAATTCAGTTAAGTAATACTGATTTTCTACGGATACTATCTAGTTTATGTCTTTCTATCTAATGAATCATAAGAGAAGCTTTGTTTTCTTCAAATTGACGGTCTATCATTTGTCAAGCCTGACAAAGCTCTTTAGAAAGAAAGTGCTTTGCGTCTTTATTTTTGGGAGTGAAGTAGATATTTTTTCAAAAATAGAACACACCAAATCAACGCCTTATTCCCATTTTTAAAATAAGGTATTAATAATATGGCATAGTTGACTTTATTGATTTTTGGCTAAATGGTAACCCTACAGTTTATTATGCGTTATAAGATAATAACATTGTCCGAATGAGACGATGTATAGAGAGGCAATCGTGTGGAGCTTAGTCGAACCTACTTGCGATTGCCTTTTTCGTTTCTCGTAGAAATTTGCTATATGAAGAAGATTGCTATGATTAGCTGAAGTGATGTTGTGAATAGAATTTTCCTAGCATAAGGATTGCCTCGCTTATCTTGTTTGATTCCTTGTTTTAGTCATCTCATTTTCAATACTCGACGTTAGCTGTCCTACATACTTTGAACAGGTTTAACTAAAACAGGTGTCTTGCCAGTTTCTTATATGACATCCAGTCTCTAAAACGCCCACGACTTAACAAGATATCATTACTTAAATATAAAGAAAAGTAGTGAATACTTTCTCCCATCGGAGATTTTTTCACTACTAATCTTAGTATGTTTCTTTTGTTCCATTCTTGAATTTTTTAGCTTTTTGCTTAACTTTTGGGGATGGTTTGGTCTATGACGGCCTGTTTTTATCTCGATATGGTATAATGGGAATGTTTGAAAAAAGGAGTCAAAGAGTGATTAGTTCGAGTTATGACTGGCAGTTGGTCACAGAAACTGCTAATGAAGAGTTTGTGAAGATGGCCAAAAAAGAAGGTTTGGATAAGTTAGCTGCCAATTTATTATTTGAAAGAGGAATTCAGTCTGTAGAGGCATTGCGGGCCTTTTTACAGCCTAGTCTCGATGATTTGCATGATCCCTACCTCTTGCATGATATGGATAAGGCTGTTGAGCGGATTCGTCGTGCGATCGAGGATTATGAGCAGATTCTGATTTATGGAGATTACGACGCAGACGGCATGACTTCGGCTTCTATTTTGAAAGAAGCATTGGAGGAACTTGGTGCGGAGTGTCAAGTTTATTTGCCCAATCGTTTTACAGATGGCTATGGACCTAACGCTTCTGTCTATAAGTACTTTATCGAGCAACAGGGTGTGTCTTTGATTGTGACTGTAGACAATGGTGTCGCGGGAAATGAAGCCATTGCCTATGCCCAGTCTGTCGGAGTGGATGTGGTTGTGACAGACCACCATTCTATGCCAGATATCTTGCCTGATGCTTACGCCGTTGTTCACCCAGAACATCCTGATGCGGACTATCCCTTTAAACATTTGGCGGGGTGTGGTGTAGCCTTTAAGTTGGCTTGCGCTCTTTTAGAGACTGTTCAGGTCGAATTGCTGGATTTGGTAGCTATTGGAACCATTGCGGATATGGTTTCCTTGACGGATGAAAATCGTGTAATGGTCAAGTACGGCTTGTCTCTTTTGAAGCAGAGCGAACGTCTGGGCTTGCAAGAATTGATGAAAATTGCGGGAATTGAAACAGAGACCTTGGATGAAGAGACAGTTGGCTTTCAGATTGCCCCGCGCTTAAATGCTCTTGGTCGACTGGATGACCCCAATCCTGCTATCGAATTGTTGACTGGGTTTGATGAGGAAGAAGCGCAAGCTATTGCTCTGATGATTGACCAGAAAAATATCGAGCGCAAAGATATTGTTCAGGCTATTTACGATGAAGCCAAGACCATGATAGATCTGTCTAAGCCTGCTCAAGTCTTGGCAAAAGAAGGATGGAATCCTGGTGTGCTGGGCATCGTAGCGGGACGTCTTTTGGAAGAATTGGGGCAGACCGTGGTGGTCCTCAATATTGAAGACGGTAAGGCAAAAGGATCGGCTCGCTCGGTTGAAGCAGTCAATATTTTTGAGGCTTTGACTGACCACCGCGATATTTTTATTGCTTTTGGAGGGCATGTGGGTGCGGCGGGGATGACCTTGCCAGTCGAAAATTTACCAGCTCTGTCAGATATTCTTTCATCCTATATCCTTGAAAATCAGTTGGACCAGGCTCTCAAACCAAGTCTGCGCCTAGATGAAGAGCTAGACTTGGAAGAATTGACCTTGGAGACACTCAAGTCTTTTGATAAGCTCAAGCCTTATGGCATGGACTATCCTAAGCCCATCTTTTATATCAATGATTTCCAAGTAGAGTCAGCTCGTACTATGGGACAAAATAATGCTCATCTCAAATTCCGCATTAGCAAAGGAAAAGCAGGCTTTGATGTGGTTGCGTTTGGTAAGGGCCATTTGGCGACTGAGTTTTCCCAAGTCAAGGGCATGGAATTGGCGGTTAGCCTCTCTGTTAACCAATGGAACGGCAATACCAGTCTACAGCTCATGCTAGAAGATGCCCGTGTTAACGGAGTTCAGTTGTACAATATCCGTGGGAAAAATGCTGCGCTACCAAAAGGAGTTCCAGTTTTGGACGTGAATCAGGATCTGTCTGAACTAGCAGAGCAATCTGCTATTGTGATAAACCAGCTTCCTGTGGACAAGACAGCTTTAAAGCAAGTTTTTAAGGAACACGATTTCCAAGCAATTTACTTCAAAAATACCATTGACCAGCCTTATTATCTGGACGGTTACGGTAGTCGTGAACAATTTGCTAAGCTCTACAAGACCATTTACCAGTTCCCAGAATTTGATGTCCGCTACAAATTAGCTGAATTAAGCCAATACTTGAAAATCAAGCAACCACTTTTGATCAAAATGATTCAAATTTTCCAAGAGCTTGGTTTCGTGACCATAAATGAAGGAGTTATGACGGTCAACAAAGAAGCAGAGAAACGGGAAATTGCTGAAAGTCAGATTTACCAAGAGCTTAAAGAAGAAGTCATCTACCAAGAACTCATGGCTTTGGGCAACGTCCAAGAAATCTATGACTGGTTGATGGGAGAATAGCTAGAGAAAATCGTACATTAGGTTTAAAATGTGCTATAATAGACTGTAAAAACTATTTTAAGAAGTGAGAAAAACATGAAACTTGAAGATTATATTGCATCCATTGAAAACTATCCAAAAGAGGGTATTACTTTCCGAGACATCTCTCCTTTGATGGCCGATGGAAATGCCTATAGCTATGCTATTCGTGAAATTGTTCAGTATGCTACTGATAAAAAGATTGATATGATTGTCGGACCAGAAGCCCGTGGTTTTATCGTAGGATGCCCTGTTGCTTTTGAGTTGGGAATTGGTTTTGCACCTGTTCGTAAGCCAGGTAAATTGCCACGTGAAGTTATCTCAGCTGACTATGAAAAAGAATATGGCTTGGATACACTGTGCATGCATGCTGACGCTATCCAACCAGGACAACGTGTCTTGATTGTTGACGACCTTTTGGCGACAGGTGGTACTGTAAAAGCAACCATTGAAATGATCGAACGCTTGGGCGGTGTTGTTGCTGGATGTGCTTTCTTGATCGAGTTAGACGGTCTTGGAGGACGTGAAGCAGTTGGCGACTACGACATGAAGGTATTGATGAATTTTCCAGGTTAATATAGCTAATAGCTATAACCAGTCCTAAAATCTAGCAACTTGAATTGACAGACCTCCTGCTATATACTAGTAGTAACTAGAATAGGAGTGAGTTTATGCCGATTAAGATTGATAGAGGATTACCAGCGGTTGAGATTTTGCGCACGGAAAATATCTTCGTAATGGATGATAACCGTGCACAGCACCAGGATATTCGTCCCATGAATATCCTGATTCTCAACCTGATGCCGCAAAAGATAGTCACCGAAACGCAGTTATTGAGGCTATTAGCCAACACGCCTCTGCAGTTAGAAGTGGAATTTCTTCATATGGTCAGTCATCAGTCAAAGAATACTCGTACGGATCATTTGGAGACTTTTTACAAGACTTTTGATCAGATCAAGGGACGATATTTTGATGGATTGATTGTGACGGGGGCTCCTGTTGAGAATTTATCCTTCGAGGAAGTAGATTACTGGTCCGAATTGCAGCGCGTGTTTGAGTGGTCGAAGAGCCATGTTTATTCGACCTTGCATATTTGTTGGGGGGCGCAGGCAGGCCTTTATGCTCGCTATGGCGTTCAAAAACATAGCAAGTCGCGCAAATTGTCTGGTGTTTATCAGCAAGAAGTTGTGAAAACAGATAGTCCGCTGATGCGTGGATTTGATGATGTGTTTTCGGCACCACATTCCCGCTATACGGAAGTTTTGGCTGAGGATATTGCTCAATTTTCTAATTTGGAAATTTTATCGGATGGTCAAGATGTTGGTTTGTCGATTGTAGCTAGTAAGGACATGCGCGAAGTCTACAGTTTTGGGCATTTAGAGTATGATCGAGATACGCTGAAAAAAGAGTACGAACGCGATTTGTTGGCTGGGAAAGCGCCTCATGTGCCTGAGCATTACTTTAGACAGGATGATCCGACAACCAGACCGGCCTTGTCTTGGAATCTAGCGGCAGCACAATTTTTCAATAACTGGATTAACTATGCGGTTTATCAAGAGACCCCTTATGATTGGGAGACATTTGAGCAGTCTGCATTTTCAGCGAGTTTATAAGAGGAATTATGACTTATTTACAGCAATTTCAAACGGGCAACGTGGTTTTTCCAAGTGCCTTGTTGTTTCATTTTCAAGAATTATTTCCGTCAGCCGACGATTTTTTAGTCTGGCAATTTTTCTTTTTCCAAAATACAAGTCAATTAGAAAGTGTAGCACCTAGCGAGATTGCGCAAGCGACTGGAAAAACAGTTGCGGATATCAATCGTTCGATTGAAAAGTTGCAAAAAAGTGGCTTGTTGGAGTTCAAAACCATTAATCTAGCTGGTGAAATCGAGATGATTTTTGACGCAATGCCTGCACTGGAGAAGCTGGACCAGCTTGGAAATGCAGGAGTAGAAGAAATTGTTGAGCCCTTAGAAATCAATGACCTAAAGGCTTTGGTAGATGATTTTGAACGCGAGTTGGGACGTTTCTTATCGCCTTTTGAGATTGAAGATTTACAAAAAACCATTTCAGAAGACCGAGTGTCCGTTGACTTGGTACGTACAGCCTTGCGGGAAGCAGTTTTTAACAATAAGACTAACTGGCGTTATATTCAGGCGATTTTACGCAATTGGCGTCGAGAAGGTATTACGACACCAGCGCAAGTTGAAGCAAAAAATGCAGAACGTGAAGTGCAACAAATGCCTGCAAAAACGGTCAGCACATCGGATGATTTTTTAAATGCAATGAATCTTTGGAAAGATTAGAATGGAAAAAACAAGATTATCAAAACGGCTGGAGACAGTCGCAGGTTTTGTGCCAGAAGGGGCACGTTTAGTAGATGTGGGGAGTGACCATGCGTACCTCCCACTTTTTTTAGTAGAGGCCGGTAAGATTGCTTATGCAGTGGCCGGGGAGGTTGTTCGAGGTCCATTTGAATCGGCTCTGAGCAATGTTCAAGAAGCTGGGCAGGCGTCGAACATTCAAGTTCGTCTTGCTAACGGCTTGGCAGCGGTGGAAGACCAAGATCAGATTACTGCCGTAACCATTGCAGGAATGGGCGGTCGGTTGATTGCAGCTATCTTGGAAGCTGGTCAAGACAAGCTAAAAGGTGTGGAACGTCTGATTTTACAACCCAATAACCGTGAAGACGACGTACGCATGTGGCTACAAGAGCATGATTATCAACTGGTTGCAGAAGCTATTCTGGAAGAAAATGAGAAAATTTATGAAATTCTGGTTGCTGAGCCAGGGGAAATGACCTTATCTGCAAAAGAATTGCGATTTGGTCTCTACTTACAGCAAGAAGGAACGACTATTTTTCAAAAAAAATGGCAGTCAGAACGGAGTAAGCTCAGCTGGGCACTAGATCAAGTGCCAGAGACGCACAGGTCTGACCGCTTTGCCATTTCTCAAAAAATAAAGGATATCGATGAGGTGCTGCATGAGAGCAAATGATGTAATCGCAAGATACCAAGAATTTTGTCCACCGACTTTGTCCCTGGAAGGGGATGTGTCGGGTCTGCAGATTGGGACGTTGGATAAGGAAATCAATCGTGTCATGGTAGCGTTGGATATTCGCGAGACAACAGTGGCAGAAGCCATTGACAAGAAAGTGGATTTGATCATTGTCAAACATGCACCAATTTTTCGTCCCTTGAAGCAGCTAGTTGCGGATGATTTACAGACGCAGATTTTGCTGAATTTGGTCAAGCACGATATCGCGGTCTACGTCAGTCATACAGATATCGATGTGGTCGATGGCGGGCTCAATGATTGGTTTTGTGAAATGCTTGAAATTGAAGAAGTTGAGTATTTGCGTGAAACAGTAGTTGGTCAGGGGATTGGGCGTATTGGAAATATTCCTGAGCAAACGGTCCAAGATCTAGCCTTGAAAGTCAAGTCTGTTTTTGGATTGGATAGCGTGCGGTTGGTATCTTACAGCCATCAAGCCCAGCAATATGTTTCGCGTGTGGCAATTTGTGGCGGTAGTGGCCAATCCTTTTATCCCGATGCTTTGGCAAAAGGAGCAGATGTTTTGATTACCGGTGATATTTACTATCATACAGGGCAAGAGATGTTGACTCAGGGGCTTTTAGCCATCGATCCTGGTCACCACATTGAAGTATTATTTGTCAAAAAAATTGCTGAGAAGTTAGAAGAGTGGAAGAAAAATGAAGGTTGGGAACTAGAGATTATTCCGTCAACTGTTTCAACCAATCCTTTCCGACATCTCTAGAAAGTAGGGCATATATGGCTTGGTTATCTCAACAACCAGTTGTATTACAGGCGTTTTTAGCAGGACTATTTACTTGGGCTTGTACGATTTTTGGGTCAGCCATCGTTTTTTTCTTTAAGAAAATTAGTCGTAGACTCTTAGATACCATGCAAGGATTTGCGGCAGGTGTCATGATAGCAGCCTCATTTTGGTCCTTGTTGGAGCCGTCGATTAGCTATGCGGAGCCTCTCTATGGGAAATGGTCTTGGGTTCCTGCAGCAGTTGGTTTCTTAGTTGGTGGTATCTTTTTACGGATGGTTGACTTGCTGGTGCCTCATTTGCATTTGGGAAATGACCGCAAGGATGCTGAGGGAGGAAGTGCTCAAGAACGGAGACATTTATCCAAGACGACACTCTTGTTTTTAGCCATCACTATCCACAACATTCCAGAAGGATTGGCAGTGGGAGTGACTTTTGGCGCCTTGTCCAATCATTTTTCACAGGCTGCTTTTATTGGTGCTTTAGGATTGGCTATGGGAATTGGATTGCAAAATATTCCTGAGGGTGCAGCCTTGTCCATTCCAATTCGGACGGACGGCAAGTCCCGTCTCGAGGCTTTTTACTGGGGTTCAATATCAGCCATTGTTGAGCCGATTGGTGCTGTTATTGGTGCATTTGCAGTTATGTATATGGGGCCAATCTTACCTTATGCCTTGTCCTTTGCAGCAGGGGCGATGATTTTCGTCGTAGTGGAAGAGTTGATACCTGAATCGCAGACAAATGGAAATACTGATTTGGCGACAATGGGTTTGATGGTTGGCTTTACTATCATGATGATTATGGATGTTGCCTTAGGCTAGGAAAGTCCGCAGTTGCGGGCTTTTTTTGATGTGACAGTATCCCTATTTTATGATATAATAATATGAATATTTTTTTGGAAGGTATCTAAAATGAAAGGTATTATTTTAGCAGGCGGTTCAGGTACTCGTTTGTATCCATTGACTCGCGCTGCATCGAAACAACTTATGCCAATTTATGACAAGCCGATGATTTATTATCCGCTTTCAACTCTCATGTTGGCAGGTATTAAAGACATTTTGATTATTTCAACTCCACAAGATCTTCCCCGTTTTGAAGACCTTTTAGGAGATGGTTCAGAATTTGGAATTTCACTATCTTACGCAGAGCAACCAAGCCCAGATGGCTTGGCACAAGCCTTTATCATTGGTGAAGACTTTATCGGCGATGATAGTGTTGCCCTTATTTTAGGTGATAACATTTATCATGGAGCAGGTCTTTCTGCAATGTTGCAACGTGCTGAAAGCAAAGAAAAAGGGGCAACCGTTTTTGGTTATCAAGTAAAAGACCCAGAACGTTTTGGTGTTGTTGAATTTGATGCAGACATGAACGCTATTTCGATTGAAGAAAAACCAGACCAGCCAAAATCAAACTATGCCGTAACCGGTCTTTATTTCTACGATAATGATGTTGTTGAGATTGCTAAAAATATCAAACCATCACCTCGTGGTGAGCTTGAAATCACAGATGTCAACAAGGCTTATTTAGAGCGTGGAGACTTGTCAGTTGAGCTCATGGGACGTGGTTTTGCATGGCTTGATACAGGCACACACGAAAGCCTTCTTGAAGCTGCGCAATACATTGAGACTGTTCAACGGTTGCAGAATGTTCAAGTGGCAAACTTGGAAGAAATTGCTTACCGTATGGGTTACATCACTCGTGAACAAGTCCTTGAATTGGCACAACCGCTTAAGAAAAATGAATACGGACAATACTTGCTCCGTTTGATTGGAGAAGCTTAATGACTGAAAACTTTTTTGACAAAGAATTGGTTTGTCGTCAAGTAGAAGCCATTCCAGGTTTCTTGGAATTTGATATTCCAGTGCGTGGGGATAACCGTGGTTGGTTTAAAGAAAATTTCCAAAAAGAAAAAATGGTGCCGCTTGGTTTCCCTGAAAGCTTTTTTGAAGCAGGAAAATTGCAAAACAACATTTCTTTCAACAAGAAACACAGCCTTCGCGGTCTTCACGCAGAGCCTTGGGACAAATACGTTTCTATCGCAGATGAAGGACGTGTCTTAGGAACTTGGGTTGACCTTCGTGAAGGTGAGTCTTTTGGGAATACTTACCAAACCATCATTGATGCTTCAAAAGGTATCTTTGTACCTCGTGGTGTGGCCAATGGTTTCCAAGTGCTTTCTGACACTGCAGCCTATACCTACTTGGTCAATGACTACTGGGCACTTGAGTTGAAACCAAAGTACGCCTTTGTCAACTACGCTGACCCAGCTCTTGGCATCAAATGGGAAAATCTTGATGAAGCACAGGTTTCAGAAGCGGATAAAAATCATCCTTTCTTAAAAGATGTCAAACCACTCAAAAAAGAAGATTTGTAAAAATAAGGAAAAAACATGACTGAATTTAAAAACATTATCGTTACTGGTGGTGCAGGGTTTATCGGTTCAAACTTTGTGCACTACGTTTACAATAACCACCCAGATGTCCACGTGACTGTTCTTGATAAGTTGACTTATGCAGGAAATAAGGCCAACATCGAAGCAATCTTGGGTGACCGTGTTGAGCTAGTTGTTGGTGATATTGCTGACGCTGAATTGGTGGACAAATTGGCTGCCAAAGCTGATGCCATCGTTCACTACGCAGCTGAAAGTCACAACGATAACTCGTTGAACGACCCATCACCATTCATTCAAACAAACTTTATCGGTACCTACACACTCTTGGAAGCCGCTCGTAAATATGACATTCGTTTCCACCACGTGTCAACGGATGAAGTTTACGGTGACCTTCCGCTTCGTGAAGATTTGCCAGGACATGGTGAAGGACCAGAAGAGAAATTCACTGCTGAAACAAAATACAACCCTTCATCGCCTTACTCATCTACCAAAGCAGCTTCTGACTTGATCGTTAAAGCTTGGGTGCGTTCATTTGGTGTGAAGGCGACTATTTCAAATTGTTCAAACAACTACGGACCATACCAACACATCGAAAAATTCATTCCACGCCAAATCACTAATATCTTGGCAGGTATCAAACCAAAACTCTATGGTGAAGGTAAAAACGTTCGTGACTGGATTCATACCAATGACCACTCAACAGGTGTTTGGGCTATCTTGACAAAAGGCCGTATCGGTGAAACTTACCTGATCGGTGCTGACGGTGAGAAAAACAACAAAGAAGTGCTTGAATTGATTCTTGAAAAAATGGGTCAACCAAAAGATGCCTACGATCACGTAACAGACCGTGCAGGACATGATTTGCGTTACGCTATCGACTCAAGAAAACTTCGTGAAGAATTAGGCTGGGAACCACAATTTACTAACTTCTCAGAAGGCTTGGAAGAAACCATTGCTTGGTATACTGATAACCAAGACTGGTGGAAAGCTGAAAAAGAAGCTGTAGAAGCAAACTACGCTAAAACGCAAGAAGTATTGTAATAAGTATCATGAATGAGAACTAAGAGGAAAGACCGCCTCTTGGTTCTCAATTTTTACCTTGAAAGGATGTCAATTAGTAAAATTTATGAAAAATATAGGAAATAGGGTTGTTCAATACTCTACAGGGATTATACTCTCTCTGGCTATGGTCATATTATTTTATTTGTCGTATTTATCACTCAGTACAAGAGGCTATATCTATATGACAAGTGCAGAGGAGATTACTTTTTTTAAGAATAGTCCTGTATTTTATATTTTCCTAGCGCTGATTATCCTACTATTTTTTACCGCTCATAAGCTTCTCGCCAAGGTGCCGTCCATACTTTTATTTTTGGTAGGAGCAGGGAGTTTTGCTATTTTTGCTGCTTATGTGGTTCCGAATGTAGATGGGCTCCTGAGGGCAGATCCACATTATTTGTTTAAGGCTGCGATTCAGATGAATATGGGGGATTATTCATCATTTGATAAGATTAGTTCTGCTAATTATATGTCAACTTTTCCAACTCAGATGGGACTTTTATCCCTCTTTCGTCTGTATGCCCACTTTACTACCAATACAAGCTATCTTTTTTTTGCACAGGTAGCGATGGTCATCGTTTGTAACCTGCTTTTGTGGCGAATCAGTAATCTTCTTTTCAAAAAACAAGAATTAAATAATCTAGTGATTTTACTTTCTTTCTTGTTCTTGCCGAATTTTTTCCTTGTTTTTTGGGTATACGGCGATATTCCTGGATTACTTTGCCTTCTGTTAGCCTTATATTGTTATCTTCACTTTAGTCAATCGAACCATATTTTATTTGGAATTGGTCTTCTGTTTTTCATTAGCTTGGCTTGTTTAGTTCGGAATAATTACCAGATATTCATGGTTGTATTGCTTGTTTTACAGGGGCTCTCGCTTTTAAAAGAATTCAATTACAAAAAACTGCTTATCTTACTGTTGCTATTTCCAACTGTAAAATTATCTAACATAGTGGTCCAAGGCTACTATGAGGGAAAAATCAATCAAAGTATCACCTATCCTCCGCAAGCTGCTTGGATAGTGATGGGGTTGAGCGACAACGCGGCAAATAATGGGTATTTTAATACCTACACAACGCTTATTAGGGAATGGAATGATTATGATGATCAACGTGTAGAAGAAGTGGTGCAAAAAGATTTGAAAGCCCGTATAAGTGCTTTTACAGCTTCACCAACCTATGCAAAAGAGTTCTTTGAAGAAAAGATTGCTGCTACTTGGAATGAGTCAACTCTGCAATCTATTTACGCTGGTCCGCTCTACACAAGAGAACAATACACTCATACTGATTTTTTACAAAATCTCTATCAGGAAGGTTCTTATTATCATCTTTACAATAAATATATGAGTGTCTTTTTGACCGCTATTTATCTGTTATCATTCCTCTATCTTTTCCTAAAATTTGTCATTTTTAGGGAAAAAATTGAACTGGTACAGTTGTATCCGTTTCTCTATCTCATTGGTGGATTTATCTTCCATCTATTTTGGGAAACAAAATCACGCTATGTGTGGCCATATATCTATTTATTATTGCCAGTTGTAGCAATCAATATAAATTATATTAGTCAGAAATTAAAATGGAAGAGTAGGAGTAAAGCATAATGCAACCGACACTTTATATCGTGATTCCTTGCTACAATGAGGAGGCTGTTTTACCAGAAACGAATCCGATGTTTTTGGGAAAATTACAGCAGTTGATGACGGAAAATCTTATTTCAAATCAAAGCCGAATTATGTATGTTAACGACGGCAGCAAGGATAAAACATGGGAGCTAATTGAAGAATACGCTCGTCAAAGTCAATATGTGATGGGGCTAGCCCAGTCTCGTAATAGAGGCCATCAAAGTACGGTTTTGGCTGGTATGATGGAAGCAAAGGATGTTGCTGATATTGTGATTACCATTGATTGCGATGGGCAAGATGATATCAATTGCATGGATGAGATGATTGAGGCTTATAAGAATGGCGCGGAAGTCGTATACGGTGTTCGTAAGAAACGGACGACAGATACCTTTTTCAAGCGTTTTACAGCAGAAGGTTTTTACCATTTGATGGAAAAATTGGGCGTTGAAATTGTCTTCAATCATGCCGATTATCGACTCATGTCTAAAAAAGCTTTAGACGCAATGGCTGAATTTACCGAAGTTAATCTCTTCCTGCGTGGTTTGGTTCCGTTAGTTGGCTTCAATTATGCAATAGTGGAGTACGAGCGCTTTGAACGGATTGCGGGAGAAAGTCATTATCCGCTTAGTAAAATGCTCGGTTTGGCCTTTGATGGTATTACAAGTCTGAGTATTAAGCCGATTCGATTCATTACAAGTCTTGGTGTGATGACCTCCGTGATTTCCTTTTTATTTATCATCTGGACAATTTTCCGTCATTTCACAGGAACAACTGTTTCAGGTTGGGCAAGTACAGTGACAGTGGTCGCTTTTATCGGAGGAATCCAACTCATTTCCATTGGGATTATTGGTGAATACATCGGGAAAATTTACCTTGAAACCAAGCGTCGTCCGCGCTATATTATTGATAAACGTACAGAAAATTAAAAGAATCCTTCGGGGTTCTTTTTAAGTTGTTCTGTTTGCTATATGCACTAATTAGCGGTAATATAAATCAAACAATTGAAGGAGAATAGTTATGTATCAATCAGAATTTGAGTTGGGTTTGGTAGCAATCAATGTTAAGAATATGGAGTTGCAAACCTTATTTTATCAACAAGTTTTAGGTCTGGAAGTACTTGATCAGTCAGGTGAGCAGGTTGATTTGGGAGTGGGAGACAAAGTCTTGGTTCGTCTCATTCAAACAGATGATGAGACGACTGTGGCCAATAGTTATGGACTATGTCATTTGGCCATTGTTTTGCCAAGTCGTGAGGATTTGGGTCAGATTTTCAAGCATTTTATCGACAATAAGGTTCCCTTGGTTGGTGCTTCAGATCATGGTTACAGTGAGGCAATTTACCTAGAAGATACGGAAGGAAATGGTATCGAAATCTATCGTGATTTGCCTGTGTCAGAATGGGATATTCGTGAAGATGGTCGTATCGTTGGGATTACAGAGCCGATGGATTCGGAGGCTGTTTACCGCTTGGGGCAAGTGAGTGAAGAGACCTACCATATGCCAGTTGGAAGTCGGATGGGACATGTTCACCTTGCGGGGAAAAATAGTCGTTCAACAGCAAGTTTTCTTGAGCAACTCTTACATGTTCAAGTGAAGTTCTCGGTTCCAACAGGTTACTGGTTAGCATCGGGCGATTACCATCATCATTTGGCTGTCAATGAGTGGGGCGGAAAATTTTTGCAAGTTCGTGAATCGGGTATGCGCGGGCTGGCTTATTTTGTTGTAGAATATCAGGATGCATTTGCCTACAAAGAGGCTTTGAAGCGTGCACAAGAAATGGGACTAGCCTTGCAACTTGGTCAACAAGAAGCCAGTGTGAGAGATGAGAATGGTATCCAAATTGTCATGAAACTCGTCTAATTTCGGAGGTCTTCTTTGCTCAAATATGCTTGAAAAGGTATAATGGTAGAAAAGGGCAGGAGGAAGCACATGGTTCAAGTAAAAAAAGAAGTAACAAAGAAGGCAGCTGGGAAATTAGGAAAAGCTGCCGGTGTGCTCAATACAGTTTTCTCGGTTATTCCAGATACTGTAGCGATTGTAGGAGATATTACTGCTAAGGCTGCTCCGATAGTAGACAAGCATTTGGAATACAATCGTGCCTACAAGGAGCGGTTAATCCAGGTACCCAATCTTCTTGATATTCCAGTCAAAGAAGCAAAGCGTCTCTTGGAGGAACGGGATTTTGGTTGTGTTGACCATTCCGGTCAAGCCAGCTTTGAAATATGCGCAAGCAGATACCGACGAAGTTCTTCACATGACTCCAAAATCAGGTAAAGTTGTGCCAGCTAGTATTGTAAAACTCTATTACTTGACGGCGGAAGTAAAGCGAGCTAGTCAGCATATGGCTGAGATAGACGCTTTGAAAAAAGAAGAGCAGAACCGTAAAATCCAAGAAAGTTTCAAAAAAGTAACCGACTTCTTGCCTAAGAAGAAATAAAAAGAACCCACTTTTCCAAAAAGTGGGTTTCTTTTATTCTTTAAAATCAGCCTTGGATTTAACATCGCCGTATTCTTCAGCGACTTCCTTGCTGAGGATGTCGTCGTAGTTAGCTAGCACTAGGTCTTGGCCGTATTTTTTGCGAAGTGCAGTAGTGACCAAGAGATAGGCGAGTTTCGGATTACGGGAGAGGATTGGGCCGTGGAAATAGGTCGCAAATACATTTTTGTAATGCATGCCTTCTCCGCCATCCTCTTTGTTATTTCCATTTCCATAGACAACTTTTCCGAGTGGCTCTTGATTCTCCGCTAGGAAGGTCCGGCCTTGGTGATTTTCAAAACCGTAGTAGGTTTCGTCAAAGTCCTGGTTATAAATCTTGATGTCTCCAATGTAGCGGTTATTGACTTGGTTGAGAGTGTAGTGTCCCATAATGCCAAGCCCATCAATTTTTCGTCCGCTAGCCTCGGTATAGTATTGCCCCAAAAGTTGGAAACCACCACAGATTGCGAGGACTACGCCGTCGTTTTCGATGAAATGACTGAGGTTTTCTTTTTTACTTGGTAGATCTTTGGCCAAAATAGATTGCTCATAATCCTGACCACCACCGAAAAAGGCAATGTCGTAAAAATTGTCGTCAAAAGCATCGTTCATGGAAACAATATCAACCTGAACCTGAGCACCGAGTTTTTCAGCGACGTATTTGAGCATGAGAATATTGCCATTATCGCCATAGGTATTCATGAGGTCACCGTAGAGGTGGGCGATGTGGAGAGTCAATGTGGCACCATTTTCAGAACTTTTTAGTGATGTGTAGACCATTATTTCATCTCCTTTCCAACAGCGTTTTCTTGCGCTAAGAACTCGCGGAACTCTAACATGGCTGTGTAGGTCGCCAAGATGTAAGCGTGCTGACTATCTTGGTGCTTGATAGCTTCAATGATTGATTTCAAGTCGGAAATCTCTGTAATCTTATCTTCTGGATAGCCTGTCACGCGGAGACGACGGGCGATTTCAGAGGAGCGAACTCCGCCAGCTTGGACTTGTGTGATGTCCATGGAAGTAATTTGTTCAAAATCAGCATCCCAAATCCAGCTGGTGTCAATTCCGTCGGCGTAGTTAGCATTGAGAAGGACTGAGAGACTAAAATCGTAAGGGGCTAACTTCATCATTTCGATGGCTTGAGTAGCGCCCACAGGATTTTTAATCAGAACGAGTGTACAATCTTTTTCCCCGATTTTAAAGGTTTCTTGACGACCGAAGACAGCCTTGCTCTTGTCAAAACCAGCTTTAATAACACTTGGTTCAATGCCAAAGTAACGGGCAACGGACACTGCTGCAAGAGCGTTATAGATATTGTATAGTCCGCCAATATTGATGGTGTATTCTTGACCGTCGATGACAAAAGTAGAAGAAGTATTGGTAATCTTAGTTAGGTCTGTCAGTTTATAGTCCAATTCTGGACGTTTAAAACCGCAGTTGAGGCAGACGTAGCTTCCCAGATTTGCATAGGTATTGAGCTTGTATTGGATAATTTGGTGGCAATGCGGACACAGGATTCCCTCCGTATTGTAGTGGGCCAATTTTGGCTCGGTTTCCTCGGTAGCAAATCCATAGTACTGAACAGGATTGGTCATCTTAGTCGAGTTAAAAAGAGGACTATCTCCATTTGCTAACACAGTTGCTGTAGGGACCTTGGCAGCACCGTCTAAAATCATCTGGTAAGTTGTGTAAATCTCTCCATAGCGATCCATCTGGTCGCGGAAGATATTGGTAAAGACGATGAGGCTTGGTTTGATGTAGTCGGTTACTCGTGCCAGACTGGCTTCGTCGATTTCAAGCACCGCAATTCTCTTGCCAGATTTGGCTTTTTTAGCAGACAAAAAAGTTGCGGTGATACCTGTGATCATATTGGCACCGCTAGTATTGGTGGTCACTTGACCAAATGCTTCTGTCAAAATACCAACTGTCAAAGCTGTTGTCAAGGTTTTTCCGTTTGTTCCTGTGATGACGACAATCTCATAGTCTTTTGCCAAGCTGTCCAGAATATGTTTGTCAAATGTAAGGGCAATTTTTCCAGGCAAAGTTGTGCCTCGTCCCAATTTTGAAAGGATGAATTGCGAGGATTTTCCCGCTAGAATTCCTAGTAAAGTATTTATTTTCATGTTCCCATTTTATCACAAAGAATAGGGATTTTCTAGAATGGAAGTCGGACAAAGACCTGAAAAAATGGTATAATAGAGTGATTGACATTGAATAGAAGAGGATACTGTTAGAATTATGCTAAATTTACATCAATTACTGGATTCGGGTTACTGGTCCAGTTTGGCTTCCAGTCCAGGAGTTGCTCTAATCAATTTGTTGGATTTGTCACTGGTTATTTTTTTGATTTATCGGATGAGTAAAGCCATTGTCGGGACCAAGATTATGACCTTGATTCGAGGGGTTTTCTTGTTCTTGTTGGCTCAGGTGGTAGCTAGTCTGTTGGGCTTGCAGACCATTTCTTGGCTCATGAATCAAGTCATCACCTATGGTGTGATTGCGGGTGTCGTCATTTTCGCGCCAGAATTACGGTCGGTCCTTGAAAAATTGGGTCGGACAACACACATCTTTACCGATACAAATACCAGTACAGAAGAGTCTTTGATTCAGGCTTGCTTGAAAGCGGCCAAATACATGTCTCCGCGTAAAATTGGAGCACTAGTAGCCATTGAGCAGGCACGTACTTTACAAGAATATCGTTCAACGGGAATTCCCTTGGATGCAGATATTTCGAGTGAATTACTGATCAATATCTTTATTCCAAACACCCCTCTACACGATGGAGCTGTCATTATCAATGGCAATAAAATCGCTGTGTCTTGTGCTTACTTCCCGCTGACAGGCAGTGCAGGAATCTCAAAAGAGTTCGGCACGCGGCATCGCGCAGCCATTGGCTTGTCAGAAGTTTCAGACGCATTTGTCTTTGTCGTATCCGAGGAAACGGGAACTATTTCAATAGCCCACAATGGGAATTTCAAGCATAATCTGAGTCTGGAAGATTTTGAAGAAGAATTGCGTCAGGTCTTGGTTTCCAATGAACCAGAGACAAAACATTGGTGGAAACGATTTGGAGGGAAATAAGAGACATGCAAGATAAGATTAAAAAAATTGGTCAAGTTGCCTTGGCTAGCTTGGTAGCTGTCTTTTTGTTCTTCTATGCCACGACAACCAATTATAAAAATGCAAGAACAGCAACAGCACCAAATTCGGCAACAGAGACCTATACCTACTCGGTCAATGATGTCACTGTCAATGTCAAGTACAATAAGCAAAAATATTTTGTGACAGGGATTGCGCCCTCTATCACGGTTGAATTGATTGGATCTAATAAAGTTGCACTTCAAAAAGAAGTAGATGAATCTACTAGAAGTTTTGAAGTGACCGCTGATTTACGGGACTTGGAGCCGGGGACTCACTCGGTACAACTGCAGATTTCTAGCCTACCAAGTGGTATCAATGCAACGATTATTCCTACCTCTTTCAATGTGAAAATTGGGAATCGTACTAGCAAGATATTTGCGATTGAGGGGAAAATTACCCAGTCGCAGCTGGCTAGTGGCTACGTCGTTTCGAAGATTGTGTTAGGAGATAGCTCGGTCAAAGTCACATCTGACGAAGAAACAATCAATTCGATTGACCACGTTGAGGCGGTTGTGCCAGATGCAAGTAAATTGGCAGATCGGTATACTGGAACAGCAACCTTGCAAGCGGTGGACGCAGAGGGCAATATTTTGCCTGTTGTATTCTCACCCGAAACCACATCAATTGATGCAACATTTATTAAAAAATAGAACAAAGTAAGGAAATGATTATGGGTAAATATTTTGGAACGGACGGTGTCCGCGGTGAAGCAAACGTAGAATTAACACCAGAATTGGCTTTTAAACTAGGTCGTTTTGGAGGCTATGTCCTCAGTCAACATGAAACGGAAACACCACGAGTGTTCGTGGCGCGTGATACACGTATTTCCGGTCAACTCCTGGAGTCTGCCTTGGTTGCGGGTCTCTTGTCTGTTGGGATTCACGTCTACAAACTGGGCGTCGTAGCTACTCCGGGTGTGGCACACTTGGTTCGCACGGAAAATGCTAGCGCTGGTGTTATGATTTCTGCCAGTCACAATCCAGCTCAGGATAATGGAATTAAGTTCTTCGGTGGTGACGGCTTTAAATTGGACGATGAAAAAGAGTTGGAAATCGAAGCGCTTCTTGATGCTGAAGAAGATACACTTCCTCGTCCATCAGCAACTGGTCTAGGAGATGTGGTTGACTATCCTGAAGGTCTCCGTAAGTACCAAGAGTTTCTTGTATTTACAGGACTTCCTTTGGAGGGAATGAAAGTTGCTCTTGATACAGCAAATGGGGCTGCATCGACTTCTGCCCGTCAGGTATTTGCTGATTTGGGAGCTGAATTAGCCGTTATCGCTGACTTGCCGGATGGCCTTAATATCAATGATGGAGTTGGTTCAACTCATCCCGAATCTCTTCAAGAATTGGTTAAAGAAACAGGCAGTCAGATTGGTCTCGCCTTCGACGGAGATGCCGACCGTTTGATTGCTGTGGATGAAAATGGCGACTTGGTTGACGGTGACCGTATCATGTACATTGTCGGCAAATATTTGTCTGATAAAGGTTTGTTGGCGCAAAACACTATTGTCACAACTGTTATGTCAAACCTCGGTTTCCACAAGGCGCTTGACCGAGAAAATATCGGCAAAGCAGTCACTGCAGTTGGTGACCGTTACGTGGTGGAAGAAATGCGTAAGTCTGGTTACAATCTTGGTGGTGAGCAATCAGGCCACGTCATTCTCATGGATTACAATACGACTGGGGATGGCCAAATGACAGCCGTTCAATTGACAAAAATTATGCAAGAAACAGGGAAAACCTTATCCGAACTTGCAGCCGAAGTGACTATTTACCCACAAAAATTGGTTAATATTCGTGTGGAAAATAGCATGAAAGACAAGGCCATGGAAGTCCCTGCAATCGCGGCGATCATTGAGAAGATGGAAGAAGAAATGGCAGGAAATGGCCGTATTCTCGTGCGTCCAAGTGGTACAGAGCCACTTCTGCGTGTCATGGCAGAAGCACCAACTCATGCAGAAGTAGACTACTATGTCGACACCATTGCTGATGTTGTCCGTGCTGCGATTGGAATTGACTAGCGACAAAAAATAAGAGACTGGAACAGTTTGTCCAGCCTCTTTTATGAGGAAAATATGAGTATTTTAGAAGTTAAAAATTTAAGTCACGGTTTTGGCGACCGTGCGATTTTTGAAGATGTATCCTTCCGACTATTAAAGGGAGAGCACATTGGTTTGGTCGGTGCAAACGGTGAGGGAAAATCAACCTTCATGTCTATCGTGACAGGTCAACTTTTGCCAGACGAGGGTAAGGTTGAGTGGTCGCGTTATGTGACTGCGGGCTACCTTGACCAGCATGCCAAATTGGAAAAAGGGCAGTCTGTTCGAGACATCTTGCGGACGGCCTTTGACGAACTCTTCAAAACGGAAGAGCGCATCAATGAGATTTACATGTCTATGGCGGATGAAGGTGCGGATATGGATGCCCTCATGGAAGAGGTGGGCGAGCTCCAAGACCGTTTGGAAAGCCGTGATTTTTATACCTTGGATGCTAAGATTGACGAAGTTGCGCGTGCCTTGGGTGTCATGGATTATGGTATGGACACGGATGTGACCGAGTTATCCGGTGGTCAACGGACCAAGATTCTCTTGGCCAAGTTGCTCCTTGAAAAGCCAGATATCTTGTTGCTCGATGAGCCGACAAACTACCTGGATGCCGAGCATATTGAGTGGTTAAAACGCTACTTGCTTAACTATGAAAATGCCTTTGTTTTGATTTCTCACGATATTCCATTCTTGAATGACGTGATTAACATCGTCTACCATGTGGAAAATCAGCAGTTAACGCGTTATTCTGGCAATTATGAGCAATTCCAAGAAGTGCACGCCATGAAGCGTGCTCAGTTGGAAGCTGCCTATGAGCGTCAGCAGAAGGAAATTGCAGACTTGCAAGACTTTGTTAACCGCAATAAAGCACGTGTTGCAACACGAAATATGGCCATGTCCCGCCAGAAGAAATTGGACAAGATGGACATTATCGAGCTGCAGGCTGAAAAACCAAAACCAAGTTTTGATTTTAAGATGGCACGAACACCAAGTCGTTTTATCTTCCAAGCCAAGGATTTGGAAATTGGATACGACCGTGTCTTGACGCGCCAACCGCTCAATTTGACCTTTGAACGCAACCAGAAGATTGCCATTGTCGGAGCTAACGGTATCGGTAAATCCACTCTTTTGAAGAGTTTGTTGGGAGTGATTCCAGCTCTTGGTGGGGAAGTTGAGCGTGGTGAGTATCTGGAGCTGGGCTATTTTGAACAAGAAGTTCCTGGAGGAAACCGTCAGACGCCGCTCGAAGCGGTCTGGGATGCATTTCCAGCTCTTAATCAGGCAGAGATCCGCGCAGCCTTGGCACGATGTGGCTTGACTTCTAAGCACATTGAGAGTCAAATTCAGGTGCTTTCTGGTGGTGAGCAGGCTAAGGTCCGTTTCTGTCTCCTCATGAATCGTGAAAATAATGTTCTGGTCCTTGACGAGCCAACCAACCACTTGGATGTGGACGCCAAAGATGAACTCAAACGTGCTCTTAAAGAGTACAAAGGTTCAATCCTGATGGTCTGCCATGAGCCAGATTTCTATGGAGGTTGGGTAGATGATATTTGGGACTTTAACGAATTAACTTAAACAGAAACAAGCTTAGATTAGCAAGACAGATTATTCCAGACGAAACTCTCAAGTAGTGAATAAATGAGCTATTTGGGAGTTTTTGTTATTTAAGCGATGCTCATGCATACTACTTCAATTATAAAAATATATAATTTACTATTTAATAATATGTATTTGTGTGATATGATAAACATTGCGTCTATTCGAAGTGAGAAATTAGAGTGATATATGTATGAGATATTTTAGAGATGAGTTAGTAATAGTATGAATATTTTTATTTTAGAAGATGATCTTCTACAGCAGCATGCGATGGAGAGAATCTTATTAGAGCTAGTGGGGAAGAATAATTTATTCTATAATAAGATAGAGATTTTTAGTAAACCTTGTCAGTTATTGGATGCGGTCGTTGAAAAAGGGGAGCACCAGTTGTTTTTCTTGGATATTGAGCTTCAATCAGATGTTGCAAAAGGACTTGAAGTGGCGCAGGAAATACGGGAAATGGACCCATACGCAGCGATTGTATTTGTCACGACCCATACGGAGTTGATGCCCTTGGCTTTTCGTTACCAGGTTGCAGCATTGGATTATATTGATAAAGATTTGGCGCCAAATGACTTCGTGGACCGTCTGGAAAAAGTCTTGCTAAAGGTGGCAAGCAACATCGCAGAACCCTTGTCCGACCATTCCTTGACAATTGATTCTCCAAATGCAAAATTTCAAATTCCAATCAATGACATTCTCTATATTGAAACCTCTCCCTTGCCCCACCGCCTCGTGCTGTATACCAAGAAAGAGCGCTTGGAGTTTTGGGGGAAATTAGCCGATATAGCTGCCAACGAGCCAAGATTGCTTCAGTGCCATCGTTCTTTTGTTGTAAACCCCAAAAATGTTCGATCTCTTGATAAGAAGAGTCGATTGCTGTATTTTGATAACGGGTCTTCCTGCCTAGTTTCTAGGACTAAGCTAGCAGAGATGGTAGAACTGATTCAAAGTTAGGAGGGTCAATTGGATTATGTTGCTTCTGTTAGCCTATATTAGTTTACTGGTCAATACGATTATCCCGATTTTTTTAATTGCAACTGTCATGAAAAAGCAGTATACTTTTCAGCACTATGTGATCGGGCTTTTAATCAGAGTATTTGCTAGTCTTGTCTATCAGGGACTGGATGTATTTTTTCCGATGGATTGGTATCCGATTTATTCGATTCCATTGGAAATTTCTTTCTTTGTTTCTTTGTTTGAGCCACATTCAAGTCGGAGTCAAATCGTGTTTTCAGCCCTGTTTCCCTATACGTTTTATAGTTTGGTGCACCAGATTTTCAATCTCTTTCTCTTGCCGGCGGTTGGCTTGCCACGGGAGTTTTATATGGAGAATGGTGGAATTAGCCTACTGATTTCTATTTTATCGACGGTATTTTTATTTGTCTTCTTGCATCTGGGGCAGTATGACTTTTCGCTCGTAGCTTCCGTCTTTACCGATGATAAGCGCAATAAATTCTTACGATGGATGAATTTTTCCATGATTGCTTATTACATGTTAGACCAACACCTGCTCTATGTGTCTCATAAATACAGTCGAGATACGACTATTCATAGTCAGCTGGTGGTTGTGGCTTACTTACTCTTGTTTATGTCCTTTGTCAATCAATTGGACCGTGTTTACCGTAGACGGATTCAGGAGCAATTGTCCTTTCAAAAGAAACTCCAAATGGAGCAGCTCAATGTCTACACCAAGCAAATCGAAACTCTCTACAAGGAAGTGAGAGGTTTTCGCCACGATTACTCAAATATTTTGCGCACTCTGACTCTAGGCATTACAGAAAACAATATGGCTACGGTAGAAGAGGTATTTAATCGGGTCTTGAAAGATTCAAACAAACCCTTTCAAGAATCCCGCTTTGAGTTAGGAAGATTGGTCAACATAGGGGATAATGCCTTTAAGAGTCTCTTGGCTTCTAAGTTTATGCAGGCTCGAGAAAAAGGGGTTGAAATTTCCTTAGAAATTCCAGCTGAAATCCAACCAAAAGGGATGGAATTGATTGATTTTATCCTAATCGTGGCTAGCTTTTTTGATAATGCCATTGAAGAAGCTATGCTGACAGAGGAAAAGAAAATCGCCTTTGCTTTTTTTCAAAAAGGAAGCCAGCAAATTGTTGTTATTGAAAATTCCTGCCTGACAGAGTCAAAAAATATTGCTCAGATTTATCAATACGGCAGTAGCAGCAAGGGACATGATAGAGGGATTGGTCTTGTGAACGTCAAAACTATTTTAGAAAAATATCCGCAAATCTTACTTCGTACAACTAGTGAAGATTTCAAATTTTGTCAAACCTTGGTTATCCAATTGGAAGATGCCGATAAGAACTAAATCCGACAGTATCAGACGATACTGTTTTTTTGATTTCTTTGAAAAATTTATGGAAAATAATGAAAATTTAAAATACTTAACCGTTTAGGAAATCAGATTAACCATTTAAGAAACCGGTAATACCGACTGGAAAAAATTTGATATAATTTCATTTGTCGGTTAAAGATATAGAATGATGCAACTTTATGATGAATCAGAGCAATGTTTGACAGCTTTACCGTTGTACTTGTTTTTGGGGTTACAAGTACAACCGTAAGGTTGCCAACTAGGTTTGTTCTCTCGGCAGAATGAAAATGTATCATTTGATAAAAAGAACTTCTGCTTACGCAAGGGTAAGTGGGAGTTTTTTCTTACCGAACAATTTTTATCTTTTGCAACCAAATCATGAAAAATCGCTTTCTTTATGGTAAAATAATATCAATTACATGTTAGGAAAAGGAGATTTTATGACAGTCGATTTTAAAGCGGAAGTAGAAAAACGCCGCGAAGATTTAATGGCAGACTTGTGTTCGCTTTTGGAAATCAATTCAGAACGTGATGATAGTCAAGCAGATGCTGCACATCCATTTGGTCCTGGTCCTGTTAAGGCTTTGGAAAAATTCTTGGAAATTGCTGCACGTGATGGCTACGAAACACGCAATGTAGACAACTATGCAGGTCATTTTACCTTTGGACAAGGTGAAGAAGAGTTGGGAATTTTTGCCCACATGGACGTTGTGCCTGCTGGCTCAGGCTGGGATACGAATCCATACCAACCGGTCATCAAGGACGGCAAACTCTTTGCGCGTGGTTCATCAGATGACAAGGGTCCAACAATGGCTTGTTACTACGGTTTGAAAATCATCAAAGAGCTCGGCTTACCCGTTTCAAAACGTGTCCGCTTTGTAGTCGGTACAGATGAAGAATCAGGCTGGGGCGACATGGATTACTACTTTGCAAATGTAGGACTTCCAAAACCAGACTTTGGCTTCTCTCCAGACGCAGAATTCCCTATCATCAACGGTGAAAAAGGAAATATCACAGAATACCTTCACTTTGGAAATGACAACGGTGGCAGCTTCACCTTGCATTCATTCAAAGGTGGCTTACGTGAAAATATGGTTCCTGAGTCAGCAACTGCAGTCTTCTCAGCAGAAGGAGCTCAGGCTGAATTACAGGCTAAATTGGACGCATTTACCGCAGAATATGGTGTGTCAGCTAGCTTGACTCAAGAAGCTGACCACTTTACATTGACCCTAGTTGGTAAGTCA
The DNA here is from genome assembly GCF_040545695.1 of Streptococcus gallinaceus. Classification (NCBI taxonomy): domain Bacteria; kingdom Bacillati; phylum Bacillota; class Bacilli; order Lactobacillales; family Streptococcaceae; genus Streptococcus; species Streptococcus gallinaceus. Next base: position 383,772 of record NZ_JBEPMK010000001.1, read on the forward strand.
GCCCACGGTGCACACCCAGAAGCAGGTATCAATGGGGCAACCTACTTGGCGAAATTCCTCAACCAATTTGACTTTGCTGGTGCTGCCAAGGCCTACATCGCTGTTGCTGCTGACGTTCTCTTTGAAGACCATGCAGGTCAAGCACTTGGTGTAGCTCATACAGATGAGCGTATGGGGACACTTTCTATGAACGCGGGTGTCTTCTCATTTGACCAAGCACAAGCGGATAATACCATTGCTCTTAACTTCCGTTACCCACAAGGTACCGATGCTCAAACCATCAAAGCAGCTCTTGTGAAATTAGCAGGTGTAGTTGAAGTAACCTTGTCTGAACACGAGCACACACCGCATTATGTACCAATGGAAGATCCACTTGTGAAGACACTTCTTGATGTCTATGAAAAACAAACAGGTCTTCGTGGTTTTGAACAAGTCATCGGTGGCGGAACATTTGGACGTCTCTTGGAACGTGGAGTTGCCTACGGCGCTATGTTCCCAGGCTATACAGATACTATGCACCAAGCCAATGAATTTATCGATGTAGAAGAGCTCTACCGTGCAGCGGCTATCTATGCCGAAGCTATTTACGAATTGATTAAATAGGCAGTGATTGGTCTTCAGCAAGCCAATCCTAGTCTAGGTTCTTTATAAGCACAATAAGCTGGGTTGTTTGCCTGGCTTTTTGTGAAGATTGGAGGTGCTGTTATGACCATTGAAAGTATTCGGCAAGCCATCATTGCAGATCCAGAGAATCGTCTGTTTACAGAAGATGGGATTTTTCCTCTTTTTGAGGCTCCGAGAACTGCTCGGATTCTCATTGTTGGTCAGGCTCCAGGCATTCGTGCGCAAGAGTCTGGGATGTATTTTCAGGACCCATCGGGGGACAATCTGCGAGAGTGGCTGGGTGTAGATGAGGAGACGTTTTATCAGTCGGGATTGATTGCAGTGGTGCCCATGGATTTTTACTTTCCGGGTAGTGGAAAGTCGGGAGACTTGCCGCCTCGTAGCGGTTTTGCGGATAAGTGGCACCAGCAGATTTTACAAGAAATGTCAGAGTTGGAGTTGACGATTTTGATTGGACAATATGCCCAACATTACTATCTGCATCAGAAGAAGTCGGTCAAGGTTACAGACAATGTGAAGAATTTTAGGGCCTTTCTCCCAGAGTATTTCCCACTCGTTCACCCATCACCACGGAATAACATTTGGCAAGCCAAGAATCCTTGGTTCAAAGAAGAAGTGTTACCCGTCTTGAAGGAGCGTGTTGCGGCTATTCTTAGTCGCTAGTAAGGAGGGACGATGAAAAAGAAGTGGATATGGTTTTGTAGTCTCTTGCTCGGAGTTTGCTTTGCCTTTTCCTTTATTCATGTAGAGGCAAAGGTGGCAGACAGACCGGTCGGGACAACAGTTTTGGATGAAACAGGTTCTCTCTCTCAGGAGACTATTGCTCGGATTGACCAAGAAAATCGCAGTTGGGAATCGACAAAAGAGCAGTTGCAGGTAGGGGTCTATATCACGGATCATATTGATGGTAGCTTAGAAAGTCAGGCCAACGAAGTCTTCCGCAAGTGGCAGGTTGGATTTTCAGGGACAAATAACGGGATTCTCCTTTTTATTGCAATGGGGGATCGGAAGTTTCGGATTGAGTCTTCTGACAATGCTGCGACGGTCTTGACAGATGTAGAGGCCAAGCGAATATTAGATGATTCACGGACTTTCTTCCGTGAGCAAGACTATGATGCTGGTGTCAGCTTTATCGTGGATGCCATTGGTGATAAATTTTACGGCACGGATCGTGCCCAGACTCAGCTGAAAAAGTTTGAAGAAGCGAATGGTAGCGATGATAGTCTGGGAATGGTGATATTTGTGATTATTATGGGCGTATCCATTGTCATTTACTTTATGGGTAAAGGTGGTGGAAACGGTCGTGGCGGAGGCGGGTCAGGTTCTGACCTACTATGGTGGTTATTGCTATCAGCCAGCAATTCTTCAGGTTCTTCCAATGACTCAGATCATGACACTTGGTCTGGTGGAGGCGGATGGTCCGGAGGTGGAGGCGGCGGAGGCGGCGCCTCATCGGGTTGGTAACTAATGGAAAGGAAAAAGAAATGAATAAAAAATTATGGTATATCTTAGTGCCGATTGCACTTCTTGTATTTTTGGGAATGGGAGCAATTGGACAGTACAATGGGTTAGTCGATAGCCAAACAGAGGTAGAAACAGCTCAGGCAAATGTTGACACTCAATTGCAACGGCGTTATGACTTGATTCCAAATGTGGTGTCTGCTGTCAAGGGAGCTATGGCGCATGAGACAGAAGTTTTCACAGCCATTGCAGATGCGCGTTCAAAAATTGCTTCAAGCAGTCGCGACTCAAAAGACTACAAAGAAGCACAAACCCAGTTGGATTCGGCTGTTTCTAGACTTCTCGTTTTGACGGAAAATTACCCACAATTGACATCAAATCAGCAAGTTTCTGGCTTGATTACAGAGTTGGAAGGGACTGAAAATCGGATTTTGGTAGCCCGCAAGGATTACAATGCAGTCGCCGCAAGTTACAACAAAAAAATCCGTCGTTTCCCAGCTAGTCTCTATGCAGCAGCCTTCGGATTTGAAAAAGTAGACCTGTTTGAAGCGACAAAAGATGCTGCTACAACAGTACCAAAAGTAGATTTGAATGGGAAATAAGTGCGAATAGCAGCAAAAAAGCAATCACAAAGTGATTGCTTTTTTTATTTTCCAAGACAGAATTGGCTAAAGAGTTGGGTGATGAGTTCGTCTGGTGCGGCATCCCCTGTGATCTCGCCTAAAATTTGCCAACAGCGCGTCATATCTACTTGGAGTAGATCGACAGGCATGCCCATTTCAAGTCCATCGTTGACGGCTTGCAGGGCTTGAACAGCCTGCTCAATGAGAGAAATGTGGCGGGCGTTGGAGAGGTAGGTAGCGTCCTGCTCAACCAATCCGGCATTTTCGAAGAAGAGTTGATTGATTTTTTCTTCGATTTTATCAATGTTTTGATTTTTCAGGACGGAGATACGGATGATGTCTTCTGGTAGCTGATCCGCTTCTATCTTTTCTTCAAGGTCTGTTTTGTTGAGCAAGATAATGCGGTTGCTAGTTTGGCTGATTTCCAGAAGAATGCGGTCTTGGTCGGTCAATGCTTCAGAGGCATTGAGTACAAGGAGCACCAAGTCGGCTTCTTTGAGGGCTTTTTTGGAGCGCTCAACACCGATTTTTTCAACGACGTCTTCCGTTTCGCGAATCCCTGCTGTGTCAATCAACTTGAGTGGAACGCCGTTGATGTTGACATATTCCTCGATGATGTCGCGCGTGGTTCCTTCAATGTCGGTCACGATGGCCTTGTCTTCGCGGAGAAGGTTGTTGAGCAAGCTAGACTTGCCGACATTGGGACGTCCGATGATTGCAGTGGAAATACCTTCGCGGAGAATCTTTCCTCGGCGCGCGGTGCGCAAGAGATTTTCCAATAAGGTCTGAAATTCAATCGTTTTTTCTCGAACAATTTCAGTTGTTGCTTCCTCAACATCGTCATACTCAGGGTAGTCAATGTTGACCTCGACTTGAGCCAAGGTATTGAGAATTTCTTGGCGAGTATCGTTGATGAGTTTGGACAAGGAACCGTCTAGTTGCTTGACGGCATTGTTCATGGCTTTATCGGTCTTGGCACGGATGATGTCCATGACGGCTTCGGCCTGCGTCAAATCGACACGTCCATTTAAAAAGGCGCGTTTGGTAAATTCACCAGGTTCTGCCATGCGAGCACCTTGACGGATGAGCAGTTGGAGGATTTCATTGGTTACTGCAATCCCACCGTGTGTGTTGATTTCAATGACATCTTCGCGTGTGAAAGTTCTCGGTGCTTTCATGACTGAAACCATGACTTCATCAAGGATTTCTTGCTTGTCGGGGTCCATGATATGGCCATAGTTGATGGTATGGCTCGGCAGACTATGGATGTCTTTGCCTTTAAACACCTTATTTGCGATATCAAAGGCTTGGCTACCTGACAAACGGACGATGCCAATTGCCCCTTCACCAAGAGGGGTTGAAATAGCAGTGATTGTATCAAATTCTTTTGTAATACTCATAAATGTTTCCTTTACTTTATCCTTTCCATTGTAACGCAAAAGGACGGCGTCTGCAAGATTTTGAAGCTGGGGCTGAAAGTACTTTCAAGGAATGAGGCAGATGAGACAAATTGTAAAACTAAAATCTAAAACGCTGAAAGTTCTTGCAGGATTGGGGGCGTCTGTTTATAATTAAAAATGTAAACGCTAACAAAAATAAGGAGGCGCTCATGAAAAAATGGACCAAGGAAGCCCTGATAGAAGCTGTCCGAGGCGGCATTATTGTTTCTTGTCAGGCTTTACCAGGCGAGCCCCTGTATACGGAAGCTGGTGGAGTGATTCCACTTTTGGCCAAGGCAGCTGAGGAAGGAGGAGCGGTAGGTATTCGGGCCAATAGTGTTCGGGATATCAAGGAAATTCAAGCGGTAACGGACTTGCCAATCATCGGGATTATCAAGAAGGACTATCCGCCACAAGAACCATTTATCACCGCTACCATGGCAGAGGTGGATACATTGGCTCAATTGGATATCGCTGTCATTGCTATGGATTGTACCAAACGGGAACGCTATGATGGACTAGCAATTGCAGACTTTATCAAGGCGGTCAAGGGAAAATATCCTGATCAGTTGATTATGGCAGATATTTCGACTTTTGAGGAAGGTCTTGCTGCTGTTGAAGCAGGCGTTGACTTCGTAGGGTCAACCTTATCCGGTTACACTTCCTACAGTACTCAAGTAGACGGGCCGGACTTTACTCTGATTGAGCAACTGTGCCAGGTAGGGCTTGACGTGATTGCAGAGGGAAAAATCCATACGCCTGAGCAAGCCAAACAAATTCAAAACCTCGGTGTCTGTGGAGTCGTCGTCGGCGGCGCCATTACCCGACCAAAAGAAATCACCCAGCGCTTTGTAGCAGGGTTGAAGTAGGATAGGACATTCATTTGTCTGAAGAACCTACTAATTTTTAACATTTTAGTCAAAAAACAAAATATAAAAGGAGTTTAACATGGAAACAAAAAAGATTGTTTTATCACTGTTAGCAGGTGTTGCGGCTCTCTCTTTGGCGGCTTGTGGTAGCTCGTCAAACGCTACCAAAGGTGGCAAATCTGATTCTTCAGATTCTTCGAAAACAGAAATTACTTGGTGGGCATTCCCGACTTTCACTCAAGAAAAGGCTGAGGATGGTGTTGGTACTTACGAAAAGAAAATCATTGCAGCTTTTGAAAAAGCTAACCCAGACATTACTGTCAAACTTGAAACAATTGATTTCACATCAGGTCCTGAAAAAATTACAACAGCCATTGAAGCAGGTACAGCGCCAGATGTTCTCTTTGATGCACCAGGACGGATTATTCAATACGGAAAAAATGGTAAGTTGGCAGAATTGAATGATCTCTTTACAGATGAATTTGTCAAAGATGTTAACAATGACAATATTATCCAAGCATCTAAAGCTGGAGATAAAGCGTACATGTACCCTATCAGTTCTGCTCCATTCTATATGGCAATGAACAAGAAAATGCTCAAAGATGCTGGTGTGCTTGACTTGGTAAAAGAAGGTTGGACAACAGCTGACTTTGAAAAAGTCTTAAAGGCATTGAAAGAAAAAGGTTACACTCCAGGTTCACTTTTCAGTAATGGTCAAGGTGGTGACCAAGGTTCACGTGCTTTCTTGGCAAATCTTTACAGTGGCATAATTACAAATGTAGAAGTGACTAAATACACAACTGACGAACCAAATATGGTTAAAGCCTTGTCAACGGCTGCAGGCTGGATTAAAGATGGATTATTGATGAATGGTTCTCAATTTGATGGTTCTGCAGATATTCAAAACTTTGCAAATGGTCAAACTTCCTTTACAATTCTTTGGGCGCCAGCTTTTGTTGGAACTCAGGGTCAATTATTGAAAGCTAGTGGAGTTGAAGTGGTAGAAGTGCCTTATCCATCTGACGAAGGTAAACCAGCACTTGAATACTTAATCAATGGTTTTGCAGTATTTAACAATGGTAAAGAAGAAAAAGTGGCAGCCGCTAAGAAGTTTATTCAGTTTATCGCAGATGACAAAGAATGGGGTCCAAAAGACGTAGTTCGTACAGGAGCTTTCCCGGTTCGTACTTCATATGGCAAATTGTATGATACTGAACGTATGGAAACCATCAATACTTGGACAAAATACTATTCTCCATACTACAACACAGTTGATGGTTTTGTAGAAATGCGTACTCTCTGGTTCCCAATGCTTCAATCTGTATCAAATGGTGATGAAAAAGCGGAGTCAGCTTTGAAGACATTTACAGAAAAAGCAAATGAAACTATAAAAGCTAAGTAATCCTATTCCCCCTTTCTTGTTTAATAGGAAAGGGGTTTTCCTAAAATAAGGAGGTTTCCCTGTGAATATCAGTAAGATAAAATTAAGAGAAACAATTGTATCCTATGCCTTTTTGGCACCAATCTTAATTTTTTTCACAGTATTTGTTCTAGCTCCGATGGTAATGGGGTTTGTAACAAGTTTTTTCAAATACACGATGACGGAATTTACCTTTATCGGTTTTGAAAATTATACTCGAATGTTTCACGATGAGATTTTTATTAAATCGTTAAAAAATACATTGATTATTGTTGTTGGTTCAGTACCTATTGTTGTATTCTTCTCTCTCTTTGTGGCATCACAAACCTATGAGAAAAATATTTTTGTCCGTTCTTTCTATCGTTTTGTCTTCTTCTTACCAGTTGTAACAGGTAGTGTGGCCGTAACGGTAGTTTGGAAATGGATCTATGATCCTTTGTCAGGTATCTTGAACTTCCTCTTAAAATCAGGAGGAGTCATTTCACAAAATATTAGTTGGCTGGGTGACAAACATTGGGCCTTGATGGCGATTATCCTCATTCTCTTGACGACATCAGTTGGGCAACCGATTATTCTTTATATTGCAGCAATGGGAAATATTGATAATTCTCTTTGCGAAGCTGCTCGGGTGGATGGTGCGACAGAACGTCAAGTATTTTGGAATATTAAGTGGCCAAGTCTCTTGCCAACGACCCTTTATATCGCAATTATTACGACAATCAATTCATTCCAATGTTTTGCCTTAATTCAACTATTAACTTCAGGTGGGCCAAACTACTCAACAAGTACACTTATGTATTATTTGTATGAAAAAGCCTTTAAGTTGTCAGAGTATGGTTATGCGAACACTATGGGTGTTTTCTTAGCAGTGTTGATTGCCCTTATCAGTTTTGCCCAATTCAAGATTTTGGGTAACGATGTTGAATATTAGAAAGGAGCTAGGTATGAAGAAAAAAACATCTGTTTTTGATATTGTTTCACTGATTATTTTGGCTCTCTTGACAGTCTTCTTCATTTTCCCATTTTATTGGATTTTGACAGGAGCTTTTAAGGCCCAGCCTGCTACGATTGTTATTCCACCTCAATGGTGGCCTGCACAACCGACCATTGAAAATTTTGAAAAGCTGATTGTACAAAATCCAGCTTGGCAATGGCTGTGGAACAGTGTTTTCATCTCTTTAGTTACCATGATTTTAGTATGTATTACTTCATCATTGGCAGGTTATGTGCTAGCTAAAAAACGTTTTTATGGACAAAAATTCCTATTTTCACTTTTTATTGCAGCGATGGCTTTGCCAAAACAAGTTGTTTTGGTGCCATTAGTACGGATTGTGAACTTCATGGGAATTCATGACACTTTGGCAGCGGTTATTTTGCCACTTGTTGGTTGGCCATTCGGTGTATTCTTGATGAAGCAATTCAGCGAAAATATTCCAACTGAGTTGTTAGAGTCTGCTAAAATTGATGGTTGTGGCGAATTACGCACCTTTATCAGCGTAGCCTTTCCAATTGTTAAACCTGGTTTTGCTGCCTTGGCAATCTTTACCTTTATCAATACATGGAATGACTATTTCATGCAGTTGGTTATGTTGACTTCTCGTCAAAATTTGACCATTTCACTTGGTGTTGCAACCATGCAAGCTGAGATGGCAACAAACTATGGTTTAATCATGGCAGGAGCAGCGCTTGCGGCAGTACCAATTGTTGCAGTTTTCCTTGTCTTCCAGAAATCCTTTACTCAAGGAATCACAATGGGAGCAGTTAAGGGATAAGAGAGATGCTATGATATTTGACAATTTAGAAAATCTACACATATACAAAGGACGTCATCCTAATTTAGATACAGCCATTGATTATATAGATAGTCATGATTTAGCAAGTTTAGATTTTGGTAGTTACAAGGTTGATGGAGATTTAGTATATTTCTTTGTGCAAGAGAATACTACCAACACCCATGCATCTCAAGAATTTGAATACCATGAATCTTATATTGATCTTCATTTCTTACGAAAGGGAAGAGAATTAGTCAAGTTTGGTATGGAGTTTGAGAAGCAGTGTCAGCCATATGATGCGGCGCGCGATTTTGCCTCAGCGACTTGTAACTACACTGTTGATTTTGAATTGGATTCAGGATACTTTGCTCTGTTTATGCCGGGGGAACTTCACCAACCAAATTTGCGTGTAAACGGATGTGAAAAAGTGGAAAAATGTGTCTTTAAGGTCTTTTTAGATTAGAAATAGGTGAAAGAAAGGACGAATATGAAATCAGATAAATTGGTCAAAAAAATTTTTTCAGTCGATAATCGTTTTGTACGTTTCTGTGAACGAGTTTTAGATCTTCTTACTCTTAATATTCTTTTTGTCCTGACTTGTCTACCGATCATCACAGTTGGGATTGCAAAGATGAGTCTTTATCAAGTCTTGCTGAGAATGAAAGAAGAGCAACATATTGCTGTTTTTCCTGCCTATCTTTCTGCAGTCAAAGAAAATAGCAAGCGGGGATTTTTCCTAGGACTGGGAGAAGTTGCCATCGTATTGTTTTGTTTGCTTGACATGAGGATTTTGGGTCAGGTGGAAAACAATGTAAGTTTAGGAATGCGTCTAGTTTGCACAGCTATTTTGTTCCTAACGGTCATGACTTCTTTTTATCTCTATCCTCTAGCTCTTAGAGAACCATCTACCAATCTGCAACTGGTTAAAAAAGCATTTTTTCTGACTTGCTTAAACTTCCCTTGGTCATTTCTGATGATAGGGATTCTTGGAGTGTTGTTTATCCTGTTATACAGCTCATTATTGGCCTTTCTTTTAGGAATGAGTCTGCTTTTCCTCATAGTTTTTTCAGCTATGGGGTATGTTTACGTGTCTTTCATGGAAAGACTGCTTGAAAAATATTTGTATTTAAGTATTAGATTGGAGAAGTAATGAAAAATTTAACCAAATACCACGGTGTCCTGCCAGCTTTTTACGCTTGTTATGATGAGGCTGGTGAGATTAGTCGTCAAGGTGTACGTGCTTTGACCCAATATTTTATTGATAAGGGTGTTCAAGGGTTGTATGTGAATGGTTCTTCTGGGGAATGCATTTACCAAAGCGTGGAAGACCGAAAGATTGTGCTGGAAGAAGTCATGGCTTTAGCCAAGGGCAAATTAACCATTATCGCTCACGTAGCCTACAATAATACCAAGGACAGTATTGAGCTAGCCAAGCACGCGGAAAGTTTAGGTGTAGACGCGATTGCGGCTATCCCGCCAATCTATTTCCGTTTGCCAGAGCATGCCATTGCCGCATACTGGAATGCCATTTCAGAAGCAGCTCCTCATACGGACTTTGTTATTTACAACATCCCACAACTAGTAGGTGTCGCATTGACGCCAAGGCTTTATAGGAAAATGTTGAAAAATCCTCGGGTTATCGGTGTGAAAAATTCATCTATGCCTGTGCAGGATATTCAGACCTTTGCTAGCATTGGTGGTCCTGACCATCTTGTCTTCAATGGACCAGATGAACAATTCTTGGGCGGTCGTCTCATGGGCGCAGCAGCGGGAATCGGTGGAACTTACGGTGCGATGCCAGATCTTTTCCTCATGTTAAACAAATTGATTGCCGATAAGGAATTGGATAAGGCGCGTGAATTGCAATTTGCCATCAATGACATTATCGCTGTTTTGGTCAGTGGTCATGGCAATATGTATGGTGTCATTAAAGCTGTTTTGAAGATCAATGAAGGACTGGAACTAGGCGGAGTTCGTTCGCCATTAGCTAATCTGATTGATGAAGATAAGGAAGTCGTTGAGACAGCAGCTCGATTGATTCGCGAGGCAAAGGAAACTTTCTGTTAAGCTAGAAAGTGGGTGTATCATGAAAGTTTACGTCGCAATTGATATCGGCGGTACCAGTATAAAATACGGTCTCATTGATGAAGAAGAAAATCTCATTGAGGGACATGAAAAGCCAACACAGGCACATTTAGGCGGTCCGCACATTCTTGCCAAGGTCGCAGACATTGTTGCTTCCTATAAGCAAGACCATGAAGTGCTAGGGATTTGCATTTCTTCAGCAGGCATGGTTGACCCAGATAAGGGAGAAATTTTCTACTCAGGTCCGCAAATTCCAAATTATGCTGGCACACGTTTCAAGCATGATTTGGAAGAAAAATTTGGTATACCATGTGAGATTGAAAATGATGTCAACTGTGCTGGTTTGGCAGAGGTCATGTCTGGAAATGCTATGGGAGCGAATATTGCCATCTGTCTAACCATTGGAACTGGTATCGGAGGCTGCCTGGTTATTGATAAGCAGGTTTTTCATGGATTTAGCAATTCAGCCTGCGAAGTTGGCTATATGCACCTACCAGGAGGTACCTTCCAAGATTTGGCATCTACCTCAGCTCTGGTACAATATGTCGCAGACCAGCATGGTCAAAGCAAGGAACATTGGAACGGCAAGCGGATTTTCAGAGAAGCTACCGAGGGAAATCCTTACTGCATTGAAGGCATTGACCGCATGGTAGATTATCTGGCGCAGGGAATTGCCAATATTTGCTATGTGACCAACCCTCAAAAGGTGGTTCTAGGTGGTGGTATCATGGCTCAAGAAGCCTTGTTGAAACCAAAAATTCGAGTCGCGGTCAATAAGTATCTGGTCTCTAGTCTGGCAGATAAGACCGAGCTTGTTTTCGCTCATCACCGCAATACAGCAGGGATGTTCGGAGCATATTACCATTTCAAAATTCAGCAGGAAAATAGAAAATGAAGCCACTTTGGCTTCATTTTTTGATTCGTTTATAGGGTTTTGTCCAATAACTATTAAAAATTTCTTCCTTACGTGGTCGGTCAATTTCCCGGAAGTGAGCGTAGAGGATGTCGAGGAGGATGAGCATAGGAAATTGGGGGGAGATGCGATTTCCGTAATTGAGGTGATAAACGGACGCTAGCTTGACATTCTCAGTCAGATTCTGGGTTTCAATCGGTGGGGCGGTAGTCAACAAAATAGTTTTTGCCTTCATTTCTTGGGCGGATAAGAGACTGTCGATAATGGCTTTTGTCTCGCCAGAAAGTGAGAAACCGATTGCCAGACATTTTTCATCCAAAATACTAATAGTCCAGGAAAAACTATCCCGATCAGTCAGTGCTTCACAGACAACACCTAGACGCATGAGACGGAGCTTAAATTCGCGTGCCACCAAGCCTGAAGAGCCAAGTCCGAAGAAGTAGACGCGCTCTGCTTCCTCAATCATCGTAGCGATACGCTGGATCTGGTCTTCATCAATTAATTTCTGAGTCTGCTGGATTAACTCCTCATAGTCGTAAAAAACACGACGGGTTAACTCTTTTTCGATCTGGGGCAAGGACGCTTTGGATACATCTGCCAATTCTTTCTGGTATTGAAAAAGAAAGGCACGGTAACCTGAAAAATCACATTTTTTTGCAAAACGGGTCAGGGCAGCTTGGGAAATATGCAGACGCTGGGCAACAGCTTGAGAGGACAAGTCTTTTTCTAGTTTTCCAGCCTCTAAAAAATAATCAGCAATGCTGTTTTCGAGCTCAGTAAAGGTCTCTTTTTGTCGATTGATCGTTGAAAAAATGCTTTGTGAGAAATTCATGGGACCGTCCTTTTTTCTAGTCTACAAGCTGATTATACCACAAGAAATTGATTTTGTAACCGTTTTACCAAGCGGTAGAAATCTAGTTTTATTTGTGGTAGAATAACAATAGCCAAAATAAAGGAGAAAGAAATCGTATGTCAAACTTGAAACAACAAGTTGGAATCAAAGCTGCTGAATTTGTCAGAGACGGCATGATTGTCGGCTTGGGAACAGGGTCAACAGCTTATTATTTTGTGGAAGAAATTGGTCGTCGTGTTAAAGAAGAAGGTTTGCAGATTACAGCCGTAACCACGTCCCATGCCACATATGCGCAGGCAGAAGGTTTGGGCATTCCGCTGAAGGCCATTGATGACGTGGAATACGTTGACTTGACTGTAGATGGTGCGGATGAAGTAGATGGTCATTTCAATGGTATCAAAGGCGGCGGTGCGGCTCTCCTCATGGAAAAAATCGTGGCTGTAAACAGCAAAGACTGCATCTGGATTGTGGACGAGTCAAAGGTTGTTGAGACACTTGGTGCCTTCAAATTGCCGGTCGAAGTGGTGCAATACGGCGCTGAAAATCTATTCCGTAAGTTTGAAGAAAAAGGTTATCATCCCGCTTTTCGTGTGACAAATGGCCAACGTCACATCACTGATATGAAAAACTTCATCATTGACTTAGATTTGAAAAAAATTCCGGATGCAGTCGCCTTGGCAAATGAATTGGACCAGACAGTGGGAGTTGTCGAACACGGACTCTTTATCGGACTCATCTCAAAAGTCATCGTTGGCTACTCTGACGGACCAAAAATTATAGAAAAATAATACAAATGAATTATCAAGAAAGTTTGGATTGGATCCATAGCAAGCTCAAGTTTGGCATAAAACCAGGCTTGAAGCGAATTGAATGGTTGCTAGAGCAATTGAGCAATCCCCAAGATAAAATTAAAGGTGTCCATATTGTTGGGACAAATGGCAAGGGCTCAACGGTTGCCAATTTGCAACATATTTTGACGGCCAGTGGCTATAAAGTAGGCAGTTTTACGTCTCCTTATATCGTTGATTTTCGGGAGCGTATTTCAGTAGATGGGCAGATGATTTCTGAAGAAGCACTGATGAATTTAGTGCAACGCATCTATCCAATCGTCGAGCGCTTGTCCGAGGAGACTGGTCTAGATCCAGCGACAGAATTTGAGATTATCACGGCCATGATGTTTCTCTATTTTGCGGAAGTGGAGCCGGTAGATATTGTTTTAGTTGAGGCAGGTCTAGGTGGACGTCTCGATTCAACAAATGTCTTTCAGCCCTTGGTAGTTGTCTGTCCCTCGATTGGGCTAGACCATCAAAACATCCTTGGAAATAGTTATGTAGAAATTGCCCAGGAGAAAGCAGCGGTTATCAAAGACGGAACTCCCTTTGTCTTTGTGACAGAGCGCCAAGATGTCCGTCAGGTCTTTCTGGAAAAATGCCAAGAAACCAATAGTCAGCCTTATCAGCTATACCGAGACTTTGAGCTAAATGGTCAGACTTACCATGAAAATGGACAAGTCCAACTGGAAAATGTCCATCTTGGTTTGCCAGGGCATCATCAGGTTGAAAATGCTGCGCTTGCCATTCGAGTTAGTCGAATCTTGCAGGAAAAAGGCTATGAGAAGATTAGTCCAGAGACTATCAAACAGGGCTTGGCAGCAAGTCGTTGGGTTGGTCGGACAGAGCTCATGCGAGAAAACTTGATGATTGATGGCGCCCATAATAATGAATCGATCCATGCCTTGTGTGACTTGTTGCAGCAGCAGTATGCGGACAAGGAAGTGAAGATTTTATTTGCTGCCATTGATACCAAGCCGACCGAGCAGATGATTGAGCAGTTGGCACAGGTTGGCCAGGTGACAGTCACCAGCTTTGACTATCCAAATGCAGTGGTGCTCGAGCAATATCCGCCACAGGTTGAGCAAGTCGAGGATTTTTGTTTGTGGCTTGACCAGTCGGAAAACTTGGCTGAACATCAATTTGCAGTCGTAACGGGTTCCCTTTACTTTATTTCACAAGTAAGGGCTTATCTGACGGCAAAAAAATAGAAGAAATGAACCATTAGCAGAGAGGAAATCTCTGCTTTTTCTTTCTAAAAATAGAATTTATGAAAATGCTACCAAAACAAATCGGACTATTGTTCGGATTTATGATATAATAAAGTTAATTTCATTCAAAGGAGAATAACATGTCAACTTTTGATCGTATTCACTTAGTCGTTCTGGATTCAGTCGGTATTGGTGCCGCACCAGACGCCAATAATTTTGTTAATGCGGGTGTACCAGATGGTGCCTCAGATACCTTGGGGCATATTTCAAAAACAGTTGGGCTCGATGTGCCAAATATGGCGAAAATTGGTCTTGGAAATATTCCTCGCCCACAAGCCCTCAAAACAGTTCCTGCTGAAAGCAACCCAACAGGTTACGTGACAAAATTGGAAGAAGTGTCACTTGGTAAAGACACCATGACAGGTCACTGGGAAATTATGGGACTGAATATCACTGAACCATTCGATACATTCTGGAATGGTTTCCCAGAAGAAATTTTGACACAAATTGAAGAATTTTCAGGTCGTAAAGTCATTCGTGAAGCCAATAAACCTTACTCTGGTACAGCAGTTATCGATGATTTTGGACCTCGTCAGATGGAAACAGGCGAATTGATCATCTACACCTCTGCAGACCCAGTGCTTCAGATTGCGGCTCACGAAGATATTATTCCACTTGATGAGCTCTACCGTATCTGTGAGTTTGCCCGCTCTATCACTTTGGAACGTCCAGCTTTACTTGGTCGTATCATTGCGCGTCCATATGTTGGTACACCTGGTAACTTCACACGTACTGCCAACCGTCGTGACCTTGCAGTATCGCCATTCCAACCAACTGTGTTGAACAAATTGGATGAAGCAGGCGTAGATGTTTACTCTGTTGGTAAAATCGCTGATATTTTCAATGGTTCTGGTATCAATCATGATATGGGCCACAACAAATCAAACAGCCACGGTATGGATACCTTGATTAAGACCATGGGATTGCCTGAGTTTGAAAAAGGATTCTCATTTACTAACTTGGTTGACTTTGATGCCTTGTACGGACACCGTCGCAATGCACATGGATACCGCGATTGCTTGCATGAATTTGATGAACGCTTGCCTGAAATCATTGCGGCTATGCGTGACAATGACCTTCTCTTGATTACAGCAGACCACGGAAACGACCCTACTTATGCAGGTACAGACCATACTCGCGAATACATTCCGCTTCTTGCTTATTCACCAGCCTTTAAAGGAAATGGTATCATCCCAGTAGGACATTTTGCGGACATCTCAGCAACTATCGCTGAAAACTTTGGCGTAGACACAGCTATGATTGGTGAGAGTTTCTTGAAGGAACTCATCTAATGTCGGAAGTCATTGCTTATTTTGGAGTGAGCCTCGATGGCTATCTAGCGACAGTCGATGAAAGTGTTGAGTGGTTAGAAACGGTTGAAGGCGAAGGGGACAATGGTTATGGGGACTTTTACCAATCTATCGGCACGGTGTTGATGGGACGGACTACCTATGACTGGATTGCAGAGCGAATGCAGCCCTTTCCGTATCCCGATAAGACCAACTACGTTTTTACCAGCCGACAAGCGGATGAACAGGACACTGTTAAGTTTGTCAATAGCTCAGCTGACGCCTTTGTTTCAGACTTGAAATTGCAATCAAGCCGAGATATTTGGTTGTGTGGTGGCGGAACACTCTTTTCAAGTTTATTGAAGGCTGGATTGATTGACCAGATTCGAGTGACACTTGCACCTGTTATCCTCGGGCAAGGCATCTCACTTTACCAAGATTTGGTAGAGAGTCAGGATTTGCAACTCTTGGAAATGAGACGTCATGGTCAGTTTGTAGAATTGATGTATAAGGTAGAGAAGTGAGGCATTTGCATGGCAGAAGTGACGATTTATCACAACCCGAACTGTAGCAAGTCACGAGCCGTTCTGGCCATTATTGAGGAGAGTAAACGTCCTTATCGGGTCATTCCTTATCTGGAAGAACCGTTATCGCTAGAACAGTTGAAGGATTTGTGCCGCCAATTAAACTTGCCTCTTCGTGCAGTTATGCGGACAGATGTGCCGGCCTATGACGACTTGGGCTTGGCTGACGAACACATAAGCGAGGAAGCTTTATTTGCTGCTATCGCACAACATCCAGCTCTGCTCAATCGCCCGATTGTTGTGACTGATAAAGGAGCAGCACTTTGTCGCCCTATTGAGACAGTCTATCATCTACTATAGTTTAGAAATAAAAATAAATTGAAGGAAACCATATGATACTTTTAGAAAAAATTTATGAAACACGTGATTTCTTGCAAGAAAAAGGCATCACAACACCAGAATTTGGTTTGATTTTGGGCTCAGGTCTTGGTGAATTAGCAGAAGAAATTGAAAATGCCATTGTTGTTGATTATGCAGATATTCCAAACTGGGGTCGCTCAACCGTTGTTGGTCACGCTGGTAAGTTGGTTTACGGCGACTTGGCAGGTCGTAAGGTTCTTGCCTTGCAAGGCCGTTTCCACTTCTACGAAGGAAACCCAATGGAAGTTGTTACCTTCCCAGTTCGTATCATGAAAGCGCTCGGTTGTCATTCTGTCCTTGTGACAAATGCAGCTGGTGGTATCGGTTTTGGTCCAGGCACACTTATGCTCATCAATGACCATATCAATATGACGGGTACCAATCCGTTGATTGGTGAAAACTTGGACGAATTTGGTCCACGTTTCCCAGATATGTCAAAAGCCTATACGCCTGAATACCGTCAAGTAGCTTATGAAGTTGCAGAAAAATTGAACATCAAATTGAGCGAAGGCGTTTACCTTGGTTGCTCAGGTCCAACTTATGAAACACCAGCAGAAATTCGTGCCTTCCAAACTTTAGGCGCGGATGCTGTTGGTATGTCAACTGTACCAGAAGTAATTATTGCTGTGCACTCAGGACTAAAAGTACTGGGAATTTCAGCGATCACTAACCACGCAGCTGGCTTCCAAGAAGAACTCAATCACGAAGAAGTAGTTGAAGTTACACAACGTATTAAAGAAGATTTCAAAGGATTTGTCAAAGCAATTTTGGCGGAGTTGTAACATTCCCTACTCACTAACTGATAAACGAATCAACCAGAAAGGAAGAGAGTTCGCTCTCTATATCATCAATTATGTCAATTCATATCGAAGCAAAACAAGGTCAAATTGCGGATAAAATCTTGCTACCAGGAGACCCTCTCCGCGCCAAATTCATCGCGGAAAATTTTTTAGAAGACGCAGAATGTTTTAATACTGTTCGTAACATGTTTGGTTACACAGGGACTTACAAAGGCCACCGTGTATCTGTTATGGGAACAGGGATGGGGATGCCGTCTATTTCTATCTATGCGCGTGAGCTCATTGTTTACTACGGCGTGAAGAAACTCATTCGCGTTGGGACAGCTGGTTCCATCAATCCAGATGTGCATGTCCGTGAATTGGTCTTGGCACAAGCTGCTGCGACAAATTCAAACATTATCCGCAATGACTGGCCAGAATATGACTTCCCACAAATTGCAGACTTTGGCTTGTTGGACAAAGCCTACCACATTGCAAAAGAACTCGGCATGACAACGCACGTTGGGAATGTCCTTTCTTCAGATGTATTCTACTCAAATATGGCAGACCGCAATATTTCCCTTGGTAAATTGGGTGTGCATGCTATTGAGATGGAAGCGGCAGCTCTTTACTACTTGGCAGCCCAACACGGTGTGCAAGCCTTGGGAATTATGACTATTTCAGATAGCTTGGTCAACCCAGAGGAAGACACAACTGCAGAAGAACGCCAAAATACTTTCACAGATATGATGAAGGTTGGTTTGGAAACATTGATTGCGGAATAGGAACTATCATGAACAAGGAAAGCAAACAGCTCTTGTTGCTCTTGCTAGACTTGTATGAGTATTCGACCGCTTATAAAGTAGCTCAAAAACTCCAGCATTGCCCTAAAGAGGTGCTGGAGTTGCTTTATATTCTAAAGGAAAGAAGAGAGCTCAATATCGATCCAGCTGTGGAGAGTGGTCAGGTACAAAATGCAAGCAAAGAAACAGAGCAATTATCGAATTATTTATTGGACTTGGAAGTCAAGTTGAAAAAGGGGCAGATTATTGACTTTGTGCGTGCGGTCTCTCCTTTGATTTATCGCCTTTTTCTGCGGATTGTGCTGGAGAAAATTCCAAATTTGAAAGACTATATCTATGATGCCAAGGACCATCGATACGACACTTGGAAGCGTTCGGCCTTGCAGGAGTCTGACAATGCGGTCTTGCGCCATTTTAAGCCTGAGCGGATTGTGACATCCAACAGCCTGTCTCTTCTCATTCAGAATCTTGATTTTCCTAAGGATGTCAAGGAGAAGGTGGAGCAGCTGCGCTATTTGGAGCGAACGGTCCGGAATCCCTTGGCTCACTTGATTAAACCTTTTGATGAAGAAGAATTGCATCGGACGACTCAGTTTTCTTCGCAGACCTTTTTCAATTTGTTGGTCGACTTGGCAAGACAGACGGGCATTTCCTATTTGACAGAATTTTATTTTGACACTTGCAACCAAACCATTCGTCACCTGCTAGATGATAGTGAGAAAACAGCTGAATAAGCTGTTTTTTTTGTGGTTTGAAAAATCATGAAAATTTGGTATAATAATGATGATAACGCTGTCATTTTATCACTTGTTGTGAAAGAAAAGAGGAACGCCTGTGATTAATCTACAAAATTTTGTCCAATCAATGTATGCCAAACGAATTGAAGACTGTTCAGATCATGATTTATACTACGCCTTATTAGCCTTTACCAAGCAGCGTAGTGAAGCCAAGTGTACCAATGAGCAGAAGAAGAAAGTTTACTATATCTCAGCTGAATTTTTAATTGGGAAGCTATTGTCCAATAATCTAATCAATCTGGGTTTGTATGATGAGGTTAAGGAGCAGCTTCGAGTTGCTGGAAAAGACTTGCTTGCCATTGAAGAAATGGAACTCGAACCCTCTCTTGGAAACGGGGGTCTCGGTCGCTTGGCGGCTTGTTTCTTGGATTCGATTGCCAGTCTTGGACTGAATGGGGATGGTGTTGGGCTCAATTACCACTTTGGTCTCTTCCAGCAAATTTTCCAGTATCACCAACAAGCAGCCATCCCGAATGGCTGGATTACACCACGTTCGTGGCTCAGCGAGTCTCCGATTTCTTATCAGGTGCCTTTCGCCAATTTTACATTGACTTCTAAGCTCTATGACATTGACGTTTCGGGCTATCAAACTGAGCACAAAAATCGTCTGCGTTTATTTGACCTAGGATCGGTGGATGACAACATCGTCTACGACGGAATTGAGTTTGATAAGGAAGATATTTTCCGTAATCTGACGCTCTTTCTTTACCCAGATGATTCGACGGATGACGGGAAAATTTTGCGGATTTTCCAACAATATTTCATGGTATCCAATGCTGCTCAGCTCTTGATTGATGAAGCCATTGCTAAAGGTTCCAATCTGCATGACTTGCCAGACTATGCCGTTGTACAGATCAATGACACCCACCCTTCACTGGTCATTCCGGAGTTGATTCGACTTTTGGAATTGCGTGGCATTCCTTTTGATGAAGGGGTTGAAATTGTCAAGAAGATGACAGCCTATACCAACCACACTATCTTGTCAGAAGCCCTGGAAAAATGGCCGCTTGAGTTTCTCAATCGTGTGGTGCCACACTTGGTGCCGTTTATCGAAGAATTGGATCGACGTGCAAAACTCATCCAAGATGATCCATCGGTCAATATCATTGATGAATCGGGTCGTGTGCACATGGCCCGCATGGATATCCACTACGGATTTTCCATCAATGGCGTAGCGGCCTTGCACACAGAAATCCTAAAATCATCCGAATTAAAGGCCTTTTATGACCTCTATCCCGAAAAATTCAATAACAAGACAAACGGGATTACTTTCCGCCGTTGGCTCATGCATGCCAATCCGAGCTTGGCGCACTATATTGAAGAATTGATCGGGCAGGACTACCATCAGGATGCTAGCCAGTTGGAGAATCTGCTTGCCTTCAAAGATAGAGCCGATGTCAAGGAAAAATTGGAGGCTATCAAGATTCACAACAAACGGAAATTGCAACGCCATCTGGAAAAACGCCAAGGTGTGCATGTGAATCCAGATTCTATTTTTGATGTGCAAATCAAACGTCTCCACGAATACAAGCGTCAGCAGATGAATGTACTCTATGTCATTCACAAATACTTGGTCATTAAGAGTGGACAAATTCCAGAGCGTCCCTTGACTGTTTTCTTCGGAGGAAAAGCTGCGCCAGCTTACACAGCAGCTCAGGATATCATTCACTTGATTTTGGTTCTGTCCCAGCTCATCCAGCACGACCCAGAAGTCAGCCCTCACTTGCAAGTGGTTATGATTGAAAACTACAATGTGACAGAGGCTTCCTTTATCATTCCCGCAGCAGATATTTCAGAGCAAATTTCTCTGGCGTCAAAAGAAGCATCAGGCACGGGAAATATGAAATTCATGCTCAACGGGGCTTTAACAATTGGAACGGATGACGGCGCCAATGTAGAAATTCATGATCTGGTTGGTGATGAAAATATTTATATTTTCGGCCAAGATAGCCAGTCCATCATTGACCACTATGCACATGGTAGTTATCACCCGCATGATTTCTATGAGCGAGAGACGGTTCGTCCGCTGGTTGATTTCATTACCAGCGATGCCGTTCGTCAGGCAGGCGGGATTGATGAGCGTCTCTGGCGTTTGCAAGACAATCTCAAATATCAGGATCATTTTATGACCTTACTTGACTTGGAAGAGTATATTGCGACCAAGGAAAAAATGCTGGCTGACTACCAAGACCGTGATGCTTGGTTGGACAAGGTGATTGTTAATATTGCCAAGGCAAGTTTCTTCTCTAGTGACCGCACGATTCAGCAGTATAATGATGAGATTTGGCACTTGGAGCGATAAAATACGAAGGAGGTAGTTATGGTAACAGTAGTACCAGAAATAGTTATCAGGATTATTGAATTTCTGATGTATCTGGTGATTTCAGGCTTTCTTGGTTATGGATTGCTAAGGGGAATTGCTCGTATCCAGACTAGAAAAAGTTTGAAAATATCGCTTGCATTCCTTTACCTAGTTACTTGGCTATTTCTGACCTATTTTGTCTTATTTTTCCTATTCTTAGGATACAATTCCTAATCAAGGCTGGCGCGTGCCAGCCTTTTTCCATTTACTCTGAAATGTGCTATACTATCCTTATGCAAAAAAGACCCACATCTGCTTATATCCATATTCCATTCTGCACGCAGATTTGTTATTACTGTGACTTTTCCAAGGTTTTTATCAAAAATCAGCCAGTCGATGACTATCTGAAAATGCTCATGGAAGAAGTGAAATACTACGATCTACCAGCGCTGAAAACCCTCTATATCGGTGGCGGAACGCCGTCGGCCTTGTCGGCTGAACAGCTAGAGTATTTACTGACGCATCTAGAAAAAATCTTGGACTTGTCAGAAATCGAAGAATTCACAATCGAGGCCAACCCAGGAGATTTGACAGCTGAGAAAATTGCTGTGCTGAAAAATTCAAAATGCAACCGCGTTTCTCTGGGCGTGCAGACATTTGACGATCGTATGCTGAAAAAAATTGGCCGCAGTCACAATCAAGCTCAGATTTACGAGACGATTGCAGAGCTGAAAAAAGCTGATTTTCACAATATTTCGATTGACTTGATTTACGCCTTACCGGGTCAGACAATGGAACAGGTAGAGGATAATGTCGCTAAGGCCTTGGCATTGGATATTCCCCATATGAGCCTCTACAGTCTGATTTTGGAAAATCATACCGTCTTCATGAATCGTCAGCGCCGTGGCAACCTGCATCTGCCCAATGAAGATGTCGAGTCCGATATGTTTGAATATATCTTGCAGGAATTGGAGAAAAATGGATTTGAACATTACGAGATTTCCAATTTTACCAAGCCGGGATTTGAAAGCCGCCACAATCTCATGTACTGGGACAATGCTGAATATTACGGTCTAGGAGCAGGGGCATCGGGCTATCTGAACGGCATGCGTTATCGCAATCGTGGGCCAATCCAGCATTATCTCAAGTCGGTTACAGAAAAAGGACATGCCCGACTGCATGAGGAAATCTTATCGAAAAACGAGCAGATGGAAGAGGAGATGTTTCTGGGTTTACGGAAGAAATCAGGCATTTCAATCCAGCGTTTTCAAGACAAGTTTGCAGTGAATTTTGAGGAACGCTACGGCAGTATTTTAACAGACTTGATCCAAGAAGGACTCTTGCAAGTAGAGGGAGATCAGGTTCGGATGACTAAGAAAGGACTTTTCTTGGGAGATACCGTCGCAGAACGCTTTATCTTAGATTAGCAGAAGGAGAGTACATGGGCTTAACTTATCAAGAACAATACACCATTCCCTTTGACATCGTCGATGTGAAAAGAGACGTCAAATTATCACTTTTGATTTTACGTTGCTTGGAAATTTCTGGTCGACAAGCTATCAGTTTAGGACGCAGTGACCGCTACATTTTTGAAGAATATGGCCTGGTCTGGATTGTCACAGACTATGAAATGACCATTGACCGCTTGCCTCATTATGGAGAAACGGTTACCATCGCAACAGAAGCTGTATCGCACAATAAGTTTTTCTGTTATCGGAAATTCTATATCTATGATGCGGATGGCAATCAAATCATGGATATTCTCTGCTATTTTGTGCTACTGGAGTTGGATAGCCGAAAACTCAGCCCAGTCCCAGCAGATTTGGTGGCACCATTTGAATCTGAGATGGTAAAAAAAGTACAACGTGCACCGAAATTACCAGCTCTAGATGACCTGATTTCGCAAGTATACCGCATTCGGTATTTTGACATTGATATGAATGGTCACGTTAATAACAGTAAGTATCTCGAGTGGATGTTTGATGTGATGGATTATGATTTTTTACTGCATCATGTCCCAAAACGCTTGCAGCTGAAGTACATTAAGGAAGTAGCACCAGGCGGCATGATTGATTCGCAGCACCGCTTGGACAACTTAACTAGCCAGCATGCCATTGTCGCAGATGGTGAACTACGCGCCCAAGCACAGGTTGAGTGGAGAAAAGTGGACGAGGAAGCCGAGTAATGAGTGAAACAAGAACGGATACAGTTCTTGTTTTTTAGTGTTTTGAAATAGATGAGTTAGTTGCTGCTTGAATAGTAGAAGTTTGCTCAAAAAGGCTTAGCCTATTTTATACAGAACTAAGCCCTTAAAGAGGTATTGGATTTTCTAGCAATGCTGGTTTTAGTGTGATTTGAGGGATTGTGTCGAGGTTACACTCTCATTTTGAGGTGTTGTGGGATTGTAGTAGTGAATCGTGTGGGCTGTGGTATCCTTTGTCATGATATATAATCCAGCTTTATCAAGGGCAACTTGTCCATCAATGGTTGTTTTGTTAGTCGTGTATTTGATGATGTACCAAGGCTGACTTTCTCGGTCAAAGACAAGCTGGGTTCGCTTTGCTATTTTCTAAAATTTCAAGAGAAGCAAAACTTGT
Organism: Streptococcus gallinaceus; assembly: GCF_040545695.1. Lineage (NCBI taxonomy): Bacteria > Bacillati > Bacillota > Bacilli > Lactobacillales > Streptococcaceae > Streptococcus > Streptococcus gallinaceus. The sequence goes on from NZ_JBEPMK010000001.1 coordinate 407,443, forward strand.
CAGCTAATCTGCTTCTTGCTTAGTGATATTTGGGAACAAGGTATAGGCGTAGCTATCCTTATCATTCGTATGGGTCTGACTGATGGTGATAAATTGATTTGAGAATTTGGTTGTCGGTTGATTGGTGTTTTTGTTGATATCAGACCAAGCGCCGGAGCGACTAATCTTTCCAATATTCAGGTCGGTTGGCTTGGTGAAGTGATAAGCGATATTTCTATCGGCTTGATCTGACTCGAGGAAGATGGTCTGCACGCCGGAAATCGTTTCGAGCTTGTCTGATAGATTTACTTTTTGACCATTGATATAGACGGTGTAAGGGTGCTTGCTGTCCTCTTTTCGTTGGTCAATGGTGGTCGAGGCGGTATGCCCAGATGTGTTTGAGATAGCTGCTCCGAGAAAGACAATACGATTAGTGAGAATAAACCATCCTTTTCGCAGGCTAAGTTCCTTTTTCCAGTTACTAAAGTCCATAGCGGCTAGCGCGTGTTTGTCATCCAATTTTAATGAACCGACAAAATCAGAAGGCAGTTTTCCCATACCACTAGATGCTTTGTTTTTAGTGGTCGCATCCAAACGTGTTTCATCTGTTTCGATTGTTCCAGCCAGTTTATAAGGGTCAACGGTTGGCCAGTAGTTTTCACTATAATGATTTTGGTCAGCGTTGGAGAGGTAGAACATGCCGTCGCTGGTATACCAACCTCTGACATTTTCCTTATTCATTGCTTCGTAGTTTTGTGTTCGACTTGAAAAGAGAGACAAGGCAAATCCAAAGGATTTTTCAGCATTGTAGTAGGTCAGCTTATCCATATTATTAAAAGTGCTCAGCCAAGAAGTGACAGGAAGAGCAGAGATGTTCTGATCCTCGAGCAATGTCTTCATCAATCGAATATCGGCATAGGACTTGAAGTTACCGTAAGGGCTGTAGACTTTGTCTGCCTGTAAAATGCTTTTTAGCTGACTAAGTAGTTTAGTATTTCGAGGGTCGTTTGAGAGATGAGCAATTCGTAAAATCCCCCGTAAAGCCTCAATAGTAGCTGCATGGGATTTTCCAGTAGAGCGGCTAATGGAACGACCACGACTCATGTCAACAAACTCCCGTTGATAATCAAAGGGAAAAATGACTTGTCAATCCAATGATAAATTGAGTCTAGTTCTTCATTTGATAATGGATTTTCGGTTTGTTGAATGATTGGCAGAAGTTGTGATAACCCATCAATTAAAACATTTCCATAGGCACCAGTGTAGGCAAGGTTTGTGTGATCAATGTAGGAGCCATCCTTGTAGAATCTTTCGCCACTTGTGACGAATTGGAACAAGCGTGACATGGCGGCAGTTGTTGCAGTGATTTCCTGGTCAGTAACCCAGCGATGAGTTTAACACGCCCCATATCGACAAGGTTGCCACCAAGTGCATCAAAAGTTTTTTTCCAATTATGTCCGAATTTTTCAACAGCCGTGACGTACCGGTTAATCTCCTTTTGGCTGAAATAATCCTGCAGCATAGCGAGGGTGTTGACAAGGGCGCGTGGTGTTCCGATTTCGTAGTCCCACCAGTTTCCATTTTCAATGGTTTTATCAGGATTGTAGATGTTCTGATAGAGCCATTCAAGACTTTCTTTGATGCGTCGGATGGCTCTATTATCCCGGTAAAAAGCAGACTTTTCATTCGTGATTTGTTTGGCCAGATCTTCGACATTCTGATAGACGCTAGTCATATTGGACGATTGTTTCGTGATATGTGAAATATCGCTGAGAAATCCTGATTGGTCTTTTGCGAGAGATTCTTTGGTTTTGTTTTCTAGCCTCTTGAAAAGCTCTGTCATGTGCGAATCAGTCGTGTCATAGGCTTTATTGCCCGTCAGAATATCGCTCCACTCGGATAGCAAGCGAGTATAGGTATCCGCTGAAGTGTCTGATATTGTCAGAGACAGCCTATCAATCAGCCTTCCCGTGGCATCTTTAACGGTGATAGAGGCAGTTCCTTTTTCGTTAGGAATGAGAATTCTTCCTGAAATCGTTGCAATCTTAGGATTTGAGATGGTGTAGGTATAGTCCTCAACTGGGAAAAGGTATTTTTTGTCCAGAGGAATAGTAAGATTTTTTTCAAGCTGAGAAGAAGGTTCTGAAACCGTTGATGTCTGTGTGGTGGATTCTGATGTTGTGGTAATGGTTGCCGACTTGGTAGTGACATTTTCATTTGCAAAAGCGACTGTTTGACTGCTCCATAGACCTAAAAGCACGGTTGAAAACAAAAGATATCTAAAATGGATCTGCGTTCTTTTTGAGGGCATGATAATCTTCTTTAAAATATAATAAACTTCATAAATATAATTTATTATAATACTAAAACGGAAATAATTTGTTTTTATGTGAGTGTATAGATTAAACATGTTTCTAGAATCGTCTGGTGTTTTCTTTTTGAGGTTTTACTACCATGCTGAGCTAAGATATTGTATAATAACAAGTATTGAAATGTTTTGAAAATGAAGGAGCACACATGACCTATCAAGGCTATTTGATTGATTTAGATGGAACGATTTACAAGGGAACGGAGCGGATTCCATCTGGTGAACGCTTTGTAGCGCGTTTGCAGGAAGCGGGGCTTCCTTATCTTTTCGTGACCAACAATACAACGCGCTCTCCTGAGCAGATTCAGGAAATGCTGGCTAGTCGATTTGATGTGAAAACACCGCTCGATACTATTTATACAGCGACACATGCAACCATTGACTATATGAATGACTTGGGTAAGGAAAAAACAGTCTATGTCATTGGTGAATCTGGTTTGAAATCAGCCATTACAGAAGCGGGCTATGTTCTTGATACGGAAAATCCTGCCTATGTAGTCGTTGGGCTGGATTGGCAAGTGGACTACGAAAAATTTGCGACAGCAACTTTAGCCATTGAAAAAGGAGCAACCTTTATCGGGACCAATCCAGACCTCAATATTCCGACAGAACGAGGCTTGCTACCAGGTGCAGGTTCCTTGCTTGCACTCTTAGAAGCCGCAACCCGTGTGAAGCCAGTCATCATGGGAAAACCAGAGGCAATTATCATGGATAAAGCCTTGGCTCATCTAGGAACAGAACGGTCGCAGACAGTCATGGTCGGAGACAATTACCTGACAGATATTCGAGCAGGGATTGACAATGGCTTTCCTACTATCTTAGTCTTGACAGGATTTACCAAAAAAGAAGAGGTAGCAGATTTACCGATTGCACCGACTCATGTGCTGGATTCTTTGGATGAATGGACGGTTTATGAAAATTAAATTGCAAGCAGCAGGAGTGGTTCTTAATCTCCTGACATTGGCTATTTTGGCGACGATTTACGGCGCTTGGTTGGCATATCCCTTGGAAATAAAATGGTTAGGGCTGGAAAATATCGTCTATATGAAAGCAGCAGATATTTCTTATAATTTTAATATCCTGATGCAGTATTTGACAAATCCTTTGCAGCATGTTCTTTCCATGCCAAGTTTTTCATCTTCTGATGCAGGACTGCATCATTTTACACAGGTTAAGTGGCTCTTTCACCTAGCGCAGGGATTGTTTCTCTGTAGCCTTCCAGCTCTTTATTTCTTTTGGAAAGAAGTGATTCGCAAGGGCTTTGGTAGTCTATTCCAAAAAGTATTTATTTGGGCAGCCTTGGTACCTGTTCTAGTGGCTCTTATTGGACTCTTAGTTGGCTTTGACCAATTCTTTATCCTCTTCCACAAAATTCTCTTTGTCGGCGACCAAACTTGGCTATTTGACCCAAATACAGACCCGGTTATTTACATCCTACCTGAAGAATTTTTCCTGCATTGTTTCTTACTATTTTTTGTTCTTTACGAAGCTTTCTGTGGAATAATGATTTTTTTTACGTATGTGTCTAGAGTTTTCCAACCAGCTGGATATGACATTTCAAACAATTTCTGATACAATATCAATATAATGACGAACATAAATATAATTATGTTAGAGAGAAAATTGGGTGGCTTGTGAAAGAAAAAGGCTATCGTTCAGCTTCAGCTTTCATCAATGAATTTTTCAAAAGCTACAAAAAGGAGTAGTAAATGGAATCAACCTATGAAATTGACAATCCTAGTCTCTCCTACCAAACCAAAGTAGATTATTGGGCAACGGGGTTCGGACTTCAGAAAGTAGATAATCTGGAACCTTCTCCTTACATGCTTGAACTTGCGAAGGAACAGATTGAAGGGAAAATAGAATACCAACAAATCTATGAGCAAATCACCAAATATCATGATGAGATAGATGATAGTACCAAGGAAGCAGATATTGTTGCCTTGCGTATCGTAGAACTGTTGTCTAGTCATGCTTTTAAGTTTGCTCCAAGTACCTTGAAGATGATACACGAAGAATTATTCCAAGGGATTCTGAATCCCGACTATCCGATAGGAGAATACCGTCACAACAATATCACAAAGAAAGAGGCAATTTTAGAAGGTGATACAGTTATCTATGATGATTATAGAACGATTGAAGCTAGTTTGAATTATGACTTTGACCAAGAAAAAAAATTCAACTACCAGGGAAAATCTTATGAAGAAATTGTGCAACACCTAAAAGAGTTCATGTCAGGTATTTGGCAGATTCATCCATTTCGAGAAGGCAATACTCGAACTGTTACAGTCTTTATGATTAAATATCTGCGCTACATGGGATTTGAAGTAGATAACACTCCCTTCCAGCAACATGCTAGATATTTTAGAGATTCCCTGGTGTTAGATAATGCCAAAAAGCTGAAGCAACATCCAGAATATCTAAAAAAATTCTTTGACAATCTGCTCCTAGAGGGAAGAAATGAACTTTCTTTGGTAAAAATGTATCAAGAGGTTCTTCCTAAACAGGAAAAGTAGTCCTTGAAAAAGATGATGAGCTAGGGTTATAAATATAATGGCCTTTTCCGAAGAAGAAAAGGTCTTTTGTTTGCTTAAAAACTAGTTAATACTTACCGTGTTATTCCGTAAAATAAGACAAGGAAAAGTATCATGGAAAATATATGGACTACAAAGTGCAAAAATACGTATATTCAGGCACGGTCTTTTTTCGTAGAAATAGTTGCTATTCGTAGGGATTTTCACTCTCAAAAATTTACCACATACTTTTTTAACAAAACGATTGACTTTTAAATGAAGTTGTAGTACACTATTAAGGACTTTGAAATTGAGGGGAGTGAAAAATATGTCAAAAACTGTAGTACGCAAGAATGAATCACTTGATGATGCTCTTCGCCGTTTCAAACGTGCGGTTACCAAAGCTGGTACGCTTCAAGAAACACGCAAACGTGAATTCTACGAAAAACCATCTGTAAAACGTAAACGCAAATCAGAAGCAGCTCGTAAGCGTAAAAAATTCTAATAGAATATAAAAAACAGCTGTAAGGCTGTTTTTTTGTCACTAATACAAAGGAGAATGGCATGAGTATTTTGGTCACTGGTGGTGTAGGTTATATCGGAAGCCACACTGTTGTCGAGCTATTGGAGCTTGGAAAAGACGTTGTGATCGTTGATGATCTTTCAAACGCGAGTGAGAAGGTTGTCGATCGTATCGAGACTATCACAGGAAAACGTCCTACTTTTTATCAATTAGATGTTGCAGACAAGGATGCCCTTCGTTCTGTTTTTGAAAAGGAAACGATTGAAGCAGCTATCCATTTTGCAGCCCACAAAGCGGTAGGAGAGTCTGTTCAAAAACCAACCATGTACTACCGCAATAACCTCATGTCTATCCTATCTCTTGTAGAAGTCATGGGAGAATTCGGTGTAAAGAAAATCGTCTTTTCATCTAGTGCAACGGTTTATGGTGGGTTCAATCCCTCTCCCTATCTTGAAAGCATGCCCGTTGGTGTACCGACAAGCCCTTATGGTCAGACAAAGGTCATGTGTGAGCAAATTCTGCGTGACCTGTATGTATCGAATAAAGACTGGTCTATCTCATTGCTTCGTTATTTCAACCCAATCGGAGCACATGAATCTGGTTTGATTGGTGAAGACCCATCTGGTATTCCCAATAACTTGATGCCTTTTATTTCTCAAGTGGCTGTCGGAAAACGTGAATTTCTCAATATTTTTGGTGGAGACTACGACACAGCTGATGGTACATGTGTTCGTGACTATATCCATGTTGTAGACTTGGCTAAAGGACATGTTAAGGCACTTGAAAAATTGGACCAAGCCAAACAAGTTTACACTTACAATCTAGGTTCTGGAAAAGGAACTAGTGTTCTTGAGTTGGTCAATACATTTGTAGCAGTAACCGGTGTAGAAGTTCCTTATCAGATTGCACCACGCCGTGCAGGTGATTTGCCAGCCTTTTATGCCAATGCAGACAAAGCCTTGGCTGAGCTTGATTGGAAGACTGAAAAATCAATTGAAGACATGTGTCGTGATAGCTGGAATTGGCAATCGCACAATCCAAACGGTTACCAAGGATAATAGTAAAACCTGGGACGAAAGTCCTAGGTTCTTTATTTTTTTAGATTTTGGGAATAAAAAAACAGACCGAAGTCTGTTTGAGATGGATTATTTTTTCAACAAATCGCGGATTTCAGTAAGCAATTCTTCTTGAGTTGGACCAACTGGAGCTGGCTCTTCAACTTTTTTAGGCATTGCTTTTTCAGCAGCTTTTACGATAAAGAAGAGTGAAGTACCTACAACCAAGAAGTTGATGACAGCGCTCAAGAATTTACCGTACATAACACCGTTCCAACCAAGTTTAGCGATGTCTTCTACGTTTGCAGCTTTCAAAGCTGGAGTCAAGATGAGCGGAGTGATGATGTCACCAACGAGTGAAGTGATGATAGCACCAAATGCAGCACCGATGATTACAGCAACAGCAAGGTCAAGTACGTTTCCTTTAAACAAGAAAGCTTTTAAATCTTTTAACATATCCTAAATATGCCTCCTAAATAAATATTTTAGTCTATTATATATCAATTTTCATTTTTTGCAAGTAATCAATCTTGAAAATTTTACAATTCATGAAAAATGTTATAGAATATAAAAATGGTATGTTGTGCATAGACTGTCTATCAGGGAGGGGAAGATGATTTCAAAAGAACTTATCAATGAGATAAAAGCTTCGGTCAATATTGTTGATATCATCGGTGAATCCGTTGCCCTGACAAAGGCAGGACGCAATTATCTAGGGCTTTGTCCTTTTCATGGTGAGAAGACACCGTCCTTCAATGTCGTAGAGGACAAGCAGTTTTACCACTGTTTTGGTTGTGGGAAGTCAGGTGATGTTTTCAAGTTTGTCGAGGAAACGCAAGGGCTTTCTTTTACAGATAGCGTTCAGCTGATCGCAGACAAGGCGGGTTTTCAGCTGGATATTGCTCCGAAAACGCACGTTCAGCCGCAAAAACAGCATCCACACCAAATGCTCTATGACATCCATACGGAAGCGACGAAGTTTTATCATGCTCTCTTGATGACGACCAAAATGGGGGTGGAAGCGCGTGCTTATCTCCATCAGCGTGGTTTGACAGATGAGACCATTCAGTATTTCCAGTTGGGTTTGGCGCCGAGTCAGCAAAATATCCTCTATCAAGCTCTTTCTAAAAAGTTTGAGGAAGCGGATTTGCTCAACTCAGGGCTCTTCAATACAGCAGACAATAATCTGATTTATGATGCCTTCCAAGGAAGAATTATCTTCCCCTTATCGGATGAGTATGGACGTGTCATGGCTTTCTCTGGCCGTAAATGGACGCCAGAAGATGTAGCCAATATGCAGGTAGCCAAGTATAAAAATAGTCGTGGAACGGCCATTTTTAATAAGAGTTATGAGCTCTACCATTTGGATAAGGCCAAGTCGGTCATCAAAAAACAGCGTGAAGTCTATCTGATGGAAGGCTTCATGGATGTTATCGCCGCCTATCGGGCAGGGATTGAAAATGCTGTGGCTTCGATGGGAACAGCATTAACATCTGAGCATGTCACGCATTTGCGGAAGCACTGCAAAAAGGTCATCTTGACCTATGATGGAGATAGAGCTGGGCAGGTTGCAACGGCCAAGGCCTTGGAAGAATTAAAAGACTTTGAGGTCGAAATCGTCTCGCTTCCAGACGGGATGGATCCGGATGAATTTATCCAGCGTCATTCGGAGGAAGCTCTCGAGCAAGTCTTGACCAAGTCTCGTGTCAGCGATGTTGAGTTTTTGATGCAGTATCTTCGACCGGAAAATCCAGATAATTTGCAGATGCAGATTGAATTCGTGGATAAGATGGCACCGATTATTGCAGGAACGAGCTCGATTACCGCTCAAAATTCCTATATCTATAAATTAGCTGACCTCCTGCCTGACTTTGATTACCAACAGGTTGAAATGGCTGTCAACAATGTCCGTATCTCCAAACGAGTGCAGACGGTTGAACAGCAGGAACAGCCTCGTGTGCAGCAGGTACAGGAGTTACCAAGACAGGCCAAGATTTCGAGTTTGGTTCGGACGGAAAATCATATTTTTTACCGCTTATTGCAACATCCCTACCTGCTCAATGAATACCGTGTCCGTGAAGATTTTGAGTTTTACACACCTGAATTGCAGGTTTTGTACGGTCTGCTCAAGAACGCAGGAGAAATTTCTTCCTTCGATTTAAATCAGCAATCCGATACTGTGCAGACAGCCTGGTACCGTATTTTGGAGGAAAAATTACCTAGCGAAGTTGGAAATCAGGAAATGGATGACTTAGAATTGGCTCGCGATCGCGAATGGTTAAAGAGAGACAATCGACAGCGTTCACGTTTTATCCGTGAGCAAAGTCATGTTGGAAATGACGATGCTGCTTTAGATGAATTAGCACAACTCATTGCACAAAAAAGAAAAATGGAGTAATTATGGCAACAGCAAAAGACAAAAAAACAGAAGTAACCACTTTTGATGTACAAATTGCGGACTATATCCGTAACCACAAAAAAGAAGGAACAGCCGTTGATGATGATATCAATGAAAAGCTGATTATTCCATTTACATTAGATGCTGACGGGATTGATGATCTCTTGCAACGGATCCAAGATGCAGGGATTTCAATCGTGGACAAGGATGGTAATCCAAGTTCGCGCGTCATGCAAGTAGAAGAAGAAACTGAGTTGTCAGACGAGGAATTGTTGGGAAGCAACTCCGCTAAAGTCAACGACCCAGTTCGTATGTACCTCAAAGAAATTGGGGTTGTACCACTCTTGACCAACGAAGAAGAGCAAGAATTGGCCCTTTTAGTTGAAGCAGGCGATGTGGAAGCCAAGCAACGTTTGGCAGAAGCTAACCTGCGTTTGGTTGTTTCGATTGCAAAACGCTATGTTGGTCGTGGCATGCAGTTCCTTGATTTGATTCAAGAAGGAAATATGGGCTTGATGAAAGCCGTTGATAAATTTGACTATTCAAAAGGGTTCAAGTTCTCAACTTATGCGACTTGGTGGATTCGCCAAGCCATCACCCGCGCCATTGCCGACCAAGCTCGTACCATTCGTATCCCTGTTCACATGGTTGAAACCATCAACAAATTGGTGCGTGAGCAACGTAACTTGCTTCAAGAATTGGGACAAGATCCAACTCCAGAGCAAATTGCTGAGCGGATGGATATGACACCGGACAAGGTTCGTGAAATCTTGAAGATTGCCCAAGAGCCAGTTTCTCTTGAAACGCCTATCGGTGAAGAAGATGATAGCCATCTTGGCGACTTCATCGAAGATGAAGTGATTGAAAATCCAGTAGATTACACAACTCGTGTTGTTTTGCGTGAGCAATTGGATGAAGTGCTTGATACCCTTACTGACCGTGAGGAAAATGTACTCCGTCTTCGTTTCGGTCTTGACGATGGAAAAATGCGTACCTTGGAAGATGTGGGTAAAGTCTTTAACGTTACCCGTGAACGTATCCGCCAAATCGAAGCCAAAGCTCTCCGCAAATTACGCCACCCAAGCCGTAGCAAACCGCTCCGTGACTTTATGGAAGACTAGGAAAGAGCCGTATTAGTTGCAATGTAGCACATACGTAAAACAGAAAGAGCGAAAATGTACACAGAAGAACAAGTAAATGACATTAAAGAGCGCATTTTCGTTGCGCTAGAAGAAGTAATCGACCCTGAATTGGGAATCGATATTATCAATCTTGGTCTGATTTATGAAATTCGTTTTGATGAAGGTAAGACAGAGATTGATATGACCTTGACAACTATGGGCTGCCCTTTGGCTGACTTGATTACGGATCAGATTCATGATGTTTTGCAATCTGTTCCAGAAGTCAAAGAAGTGGATGTCCGTTTGGTCTGGTCACCAGCTTGGACAGTCAATAAAATGAGCCGCTATGCGCGTATCGCATTGGGGATTCGTTAAAAAAACAAGCCGTTAAGGCTTGTTTTTTAATGCAATAATTGTTGTAACCACTGGCTTCCATAAATCCAAATGTAGCTATAGGCGATAATGGATAAGGGACGGCAAAGCAAGATAATGGTGATGAAACGGCGGTAACTCATACTTGTTAATCCAGTAATCATGACTAAAATATCAGCGGGAGAAATAGGGGAGAGCATGCAAAGGATAAAGAAAATTTCATAGCCTTTCTTGTCGTCAATTTTACGTTCGTATTTGGTGAAAGTTTCTTCTTTCATGAAAAGCAGGCAGAACTTTTTACCATAACGATGGGCTAGCCAAAAGAGAATGATGCTGCCGATATTGATACCGATGTAGTTGACAACTAGGCCCCACCAGAATCCAAATAGAAGGAAGCCGACGACAGTGGTCACACCACCAGGAATAATAGGGAAAACGACTTGAATAATCTGAATACCAATATAACTCAGACTACCTAGTGCTCCTTGTTTTTTGATAAACTCGGTCAGAACATTTTGATTGTTGAGAATACCCAGTTTGTAGAGCCAAATGACCAGTGCAAAGCTGCCAATCAGAGCTAAAATACTGAGAACTTGTATGATTTTTTGAGATAGTTTATACATGTTTCTATTGTACCATAAAGTATTTTGAAAAAGTTTAGATGTAAGAATAAAATAATTTTGCCATTTTTGTGAAAATCTGCTATAATGTTTAGCATATGACGTAACGCGGGGTCGTTACGGATTCGACAGGCATTATGAGGCTTGTTCTGCAACTCATCGGCAGATGTAAAAATGCCAGTTAAATATAACTGCAAAAAATACAAATTCTTACGCATTAGCAGCCTAAACACCTGCCTGCGTGACTGATGATAGATTGCTTGTGTCTATCTATCAGTCTTAAATTAACAAGCTACGTTAGGATATTGTCAGACTATTCTAAAAGAGATTTACTGACTCGCAAGATTTGGGCTTGAGTTATGTGTCGAGGTCTTGTTAAAGCAACACATAACCTATGGTTGTAGACGAATAAGTTAGCAGGTGTTTGGACGTGGGTTCGACTCCCACCGGCTCCATTGGAAGATTACTCAAGAGGCTTAAGAGGCCGTGTTGGAAACGCGGTAGGCGTGTGATAGCGTGCGTGGGTTCGAATCCCATGTCTTCCGTCTTAGAAAAAACAGGTTGGATGTTAGTCCAATCTGTTTTTTTTTGCGTGGTTCCAAATCGTTCGTCTGTCTTGCTAGCAATGTATCGTCTACTTACTAGGATAATCCAGAGGCAATGTAGAAAAAGTACAGAGCTAGCAAGGATAATGAGAAAGCTGAGAAAGAGATTTTCTTTATTTGTAAGTTAGACTATCACCACGGCTGCGTAGAGAGTGTGTACCAGGGCGTAGGGACAAGTCCGAACAGGTGATACTTGAATTTTTTGGATGGAAGCATCTAATCGCTGGTTGAGTATCTGTTTTATTTTTTTTCATAGCGACTCCTACTGGATATTTAAACGTTTGGTCATGATATAGTGGGTACCAAAGTAGAATCCAATTGCTAAGAGGATATTAAAGACGAAGGTAAACCAGTCTGGCTGGAATGGATAGAAACTCTCCATGTTTGACATTGAAGCAACATAGGCACTTGTGGCGAAGTGAATTGTCTGCACCGTTCCAATGACGAAATAGATACCGATATAAAAGACAATGGCTAAGACAATGCGGTGGTCTTTAAACAGTTGACCGAGAGAAATGGCAAAGTAGGCAAGCAGGATTCCCATGATCATTTCAGTGAAATATTGTATTGCAATTTGGAATAGGAGCCCCCAGCTTGTTATCTTAGATAATTCGCTAAACATATGAGCGAAGTCTAGTTCATCGTAGACTGGCATCAGTGCAATACTCGTAATGAGGAGTCCGGATACTAGTAACATCAGTCCGGCCAATATATACCAGATGATAGAAGCAAGGAGTTTGCTGAGGATGATTTGATGCCCTGTCACTGGAAGTGTCATGGTAAGGTAGCCTTGGCGGCCGTAGACGCTTTTCTGGAATCGTGTCACGATTAGGAAGAAAGTCGAAATGAAGAGTCCGCCTATGAGCAGCCCGAAAGCAACACAGGCAAGTACAAATAGGATTCCTTCCACATTCCAATTGTTGTCGTTGAAGGTTGCAATATGATTTTCAGAACGTCTAATAATGGTTTGAATCCAAACACCGAGTATGACGGATAAGAGCGAAATAATGCCATATAAGCCGAGGTACCATTTTCCTAGGGATTTAAATTCATATTTTAATAATTTTTCAAACATAATATCTCCTCTTTCTAACTAGAACTTAAAGTCGCGACGGAATAGTTCGTCGATGGATTCACCGCTTTCGATGCGAATGTCATCGACATTTCCTTGACGAATGATGCTGCCATATTGAAGGAAAATCACTTCGTCTAATATTTGTTCTACATCAGAAATTAAGTGAGTAGAGATGATGACTGAAGAAGTGGGAGAGTAATTGTTGATAATGGTCCGCAAGATGTAGTCCCGCGCCGCAGGGTCCACTCCGCCAATTGGCTCATCTAAGATATAGAGTTGAGCCTGACGGCTCATGGCTAAAATCAATTGTACTTTTTCCTTGTTCCCTTTTGACAAGTGTTTCATACGACTGTTCAAGTCGATATTGAGGTCTTCCAAGAGATGAAGGGCGCGTTTTTGGTCAAAATCAGCATAGAAATCTGCAAATAATTCGACGGCTTCCACTACCTTCATATTTTCATCTAAATAGGTCGTATCAGGTAGATAGGACACCATGGCTTTGGTTTCAGGTGAAGGGTAACGTCCGTTGATTAAGATTTGACCATATTCTGGTTGTAAAAGGCCGTTTAATAATTTAATCAAAGTCGTCTTCCCAGAACCGTTCGGTCCCAGCAGTCCGATGATTTTTCCAGCGGATAGTTTTAGGTTGACATTGTTAAGGGCAAGGAGCCCACCGTATGATTTGGATACTTGTTGGAATTCAACAAGCGTGATTTGCTTTTCCATATTATTCTCCTTTTACATAATTGGCGATGAGCTCAGATAATTCTTCTTTTGCGAATCCAAGACTCAGCATATTGTTTGTGAAGTTGGCTAATTCCTGTTGGGCCAACTCAATTCGTGTTTGTTTGATTAAGTCAATATTGTCTGTCACAAATCGTCCAGTCGTACGTTGGGCGTAGACTAAGCCTTCCGTCTCCAAGTCCGATAGGGCGCGTTGAACGGTATTGGGATTGACGCCGGCTGTTTCAGCCAAATCGCGAACAGTTGGTAATTTATCCCCTGTTTTTAGCTGATTGGTCACAATTTGTAGCTTGATAGCATTTGTGATTTGGATGTAAATTGGGATTTTGTTGTCAAATTTCCATGCCATGATAAACTCCCCTTTCTGTATCCTTGTTCTATAAAGATAATACAATTTTTCTATTTTAAATGCAAGTATTAAATGCTATTTTTTTGTATAATAGAACTAATGAACAACAGATATGAAGGAGGCTTGCCATGCTAGCACAATTAGATACCAAAACTGTCTATACTTTTATGGATAGCATGGTAACCATCGAAAAATACGTCACGCGAGCCAAGGAATTGGGTTATTCCCATTTGGGGATGATGGACGTGGACAATCTTTATGGAGCTTATCAGTTTATGGAGGCTTGTCAAGCAGCGGAGATTCAGCCGGTTATTGGTTGCGAAATGGAAGTGCTGGTCAAGGACCAGCCGATTCGTATGCAATTGCTTGCGCGTGATAGTCAGGGCTACCGGAATCTGCTCAAGTTATCGACCAGTAAGATGATGGGCAAGAAAACTTGGGAAGATTTTCAAGAATTTTTGCCCGGAGTATTGGTGGTCGTTCCCTATTTTTCTGGGATTGAAACGCTGGAACTGGATTGTGATTTTGTCATCGGGGTCTATCCAGATACCCCACAACAAGAGTTTTCACGACCCATTCTTCCTCTTTATACCGTACGCTATTTTGAGGAGAAGGAGGTAGAGCCGCTGCAGGTTCTGCGCGCGATTCGGGACAATAGTACCCTCAATCAGGTAACGGATCTACCCAGTCGTCAATTTTTGTTAGCGCCAGATGAATTTCGTCAGCAGTTTGCAAACTTTCCGCAAGCCTTGGACAATCTAGCAAGATTGATTCAGACAATTTCTTATGATTTGGACAAAAATTTGAAATTGCCTCGTTTTAATTGTGAACGCCCCGCTGTGGAGGAGTTACGCGAACGAGCTCAAAAAGGTTTATCAAACAGAAATTTGGAAGGAGCTGCCTACCAAGAACGGTTGGAGCAAGAATTATCCATTATTCATGAAATGAGATTTGACGATTATTTCCTTATTGTCTGGGATTTACTGCGATTTGGTCGCAGTCAGGGGTATTACATGGGGATGGGTCGTGGTTCTGCGGTTGGTAGTCTGGTGGCTTACAGCTTGGGTATTACAGGTATTGATCCCGTTAAGCACAACCTACTTTTTGAGCGTTTCCTCAATAAAGAACGCTTTAGTATGCCGGATATTGATATTGATATTCCAGATATTTACCGTGGAGAGTTTATCCGCTATGTGCGCGAGCGTTATGGGACCATGCATACGGCACAAATCGTGACCTATTCGACATTTGGGGCCAAGCAAGCGATTCGTGATGTTCTCAAGCGCTTTGGGATTCCTGAGTATGAGTTGACCAATATCACCAAGAAAATTTCTTTTCGAGATACGTTGGCGACGGCTTACGAGCGAAATGCGTCTTTTCGTCAAATTATCAATAGCAAGATGGAGTACCAGAAAGCTTTTGCCATTGCCCAGCAGATTGAGGGGCATCCTCGTCAGACTTCTATTCATGCGGCCGGTGTCGTTATGAGTGATGAGGATTTGACGGATACAATTCCATTGAAATTCGGAGAGGACATGCTGGTCACCCAGTATGATGCCCACGGTGTTGAAGCCAATGGTCTTCTGAAGATGGATTTTCTTGGTCTGCGCAATCTGACCTTTGCTCAGAAGATGAAAGAAGCAGTGCTTGATAAGTATGGTCAGGACATTGCGGTTGAGAAGATTGACTTGGAGGACAAGGAGACTTTAGCGCTCTTTGCGGTAGGTCAGACAAAGGGAATTTTCCAATTTGAGCAGCCGGGGGCTATTCGTCTCTTGAAACGAGTGCGTCCGACGCGGTTCGAGGATGTCGTAGCAACGACCAGTCTCAATCGACCTGGAGCCAGTGATTACTCGGATAATTTTGTCAAGCGAAAGCAAGGGGAAGAAGCAGTGGACTTGCTAGATGACTCCATTGCCGACATCTTGACGCCGACCTACGGAATCATGCTTTATCAAGAGCAGGTCATGCAGATTGCTCAGCGCTATGCTGGATTTACACTCGGGAAAGCCGATTTGTTGCGGCGGGCCATGTCCAAGAAAAATGCGGCTGAGATGCAGTCCATGAAGGAAGCATTTTTAAGCGGTGCGCAAGCTTTGGGTCATTCTAGGGATAAGGCTGAAGAGATTTTTGCTATGATGGCTAAGTTTGCAGGTTATGGATTTAACCGTAGTCATGCCTATGCTTACTCGGCACTGGCTTTTCAGTTGGCTTACTTCAAGGTGCATTACCCAGATGTCTTTTTTGATGTGATGCTCAATTATTCTAGCAGCGATTATATCAATGATGCCCTGCAATTTGAATTTAAAGTGGCTCGATTGACTATTAACAATATTCCATTTAATGATAAGTTTTCCGAGCGCCAGATTTACATGGGCTTGAAAAATATCAAAGGGATGCCTAGAGAACTTTCGTTTTGGATTTTGGAAAATCGTCCCTTCAAGAGTGTCGAAGATTTTATGCTTCGTTTGCCGGTTAAGTATCAGAAAAAAGACCTGCTGACACCGTTGATTCAGCTTGGTTTGTTTGATGATTTTGAAAAAAATCGTAAGAAAATTGTGGTGAATTTGGATAATTTGTTTGTCTTTGTGGAGGCCTTTGGTTCCTTTTTCTCTGAGGAAACCTATTCTTGGACTGAGACAGAAGACTACACAGACAGTGAAAAATTTGAGATGGAACAGGCTGTCATTGGTGTCGGGATCAGCCCACATCCTCTTGTCAAAATCCGTCAAAGCAGTTCGCGTTCATTGACCGAGTTGGCAGACTTGACGGAGCAGCAACGAGCGACTGTTTTAGTGCAGATTTTGGGAGTACGCGTCATCCGTACGAAAAAAGGGGAGCAGATGGCCTTTTTGCAAGTATCGGACACCAAGCAACGTTTGGATGTAACCTTGTTCCCGGAATCCTTCAAACAGTATCATAATCTACTGGAAGAAGGGAAAATTGTTTATTTAATAGGGCGGATGCAGGAACGTGACGGTCATCTGCAGATGGTGCTGGACCAGCTAGAACTTGCCTCTGATGAAAAGTTTTGGATTTTATTACAAAATCATGAATTTGACCAGGAAATAGCGGGGGTTTTAGAGGAACATAGTGGCTCTATTCCGGTGGTGCTTCATTATCAAGAAAGTAATGAAACTATCCAAGTCGCCCAGTATGGTGTATCAAAATCAAGCCAGCTGGAAATAGATTTAAAAGAATTTTCTATGAAAACGGTTTTTCGTTAAAATACAATAAAAACACGAGCAAACCCGCAGGAAATGTGGTATAATGAGACAGTTAAAAAGGAAAAAAGGAGCATAAGCGAAATGAAACGTATTGCTGTTTTGACTAGTGGCGGTGACGCACCTGGTATGAACGCTGCCGTTCGTGCAGTTGTTCGTAAAGCAATTTATGAAGGAATGGAAGTTTATGGTATCAGACATGGTTATGCTGGTATGGTAAACGACGAAATCTTCCCAATGGATTCAGCTTCTGTAGGGAACATTTTGAGCCGTGGTGGAACATTCTTGTGTTCAGCACGTTACCCAGAATTTGCCACTCTTGAAGGGCAAATGAAAGGTATCGAACAGTTGAAAAAACACGGCATCGAAGGTGTTGTAGTTATCGGTGGAGACGGTTCTTACCATGGTGCAATGCGCTTGACAGAACATGGCTTCCCAGCAGTTGGTATACCTGGTACAATCGACAACGATATCGTTGGTACGGATTATACAATCGGTTTTGACACTGCTGTTTCAACTGCCATTGATGCCATTGACAAAATCCGTGACACAGCATTCAGTCATGGTCGTACATTCGTCATTGAGTTGATGGGACGTAATGCAGGTGATATCGCTCTTTGGGCTGGTATGGCGATTGGTGCAGACCAAATCATCATTCCTGAAGAAGAGTTTACATTTGAAGAAGTAGTTGAAAAAGTTAACTACACTTACGATGTATTGAAAAAAGGTCATCATATCATTATCTTGGCAGAAGGTGTTATGTCAGCTGAGAAGTTTGTTGAAGGCATGAAAGCAGCTGGAAACAAAACTGAGGTTCGTGCAGTTAACCCAAGCCACATCTTGCGTGGTGGTAATCCAACAGTTCACGACCGTCTTCTTGCAGCACGTCTTGGCGCTCGCGCTGTAGAATTGCTTAAAGAAGGTAGGGGTGGTTTGGCAGTTGGTATTCGTAACGAACAAGTTGTTGAAAGCCCAATCCTTGGTACTGCTGAAGAAGGCGCACTCTTCACACTTGCTGAAGATGGAAGCATCATCGTGAACAACCCACACAAGGCTGACTTAAAATTGGCAGAACTCAACCGTCAATTACAACACCGTCTTTAATCTAACGAGTTAATCGTTTCAAATATCAATAAAAATAGGAGTTTTTCAAAAATGAATAAACGCGTAAAAATCGTTGCAACACTTGGACCAGCCGTTGAAACACGTGGTGGTAAAAAATTCGGTGAAGATGGTTACTGGGGTGAGCCTCTTGATGTTGAAACATCAGCTGCAACCATTGCTGAATTGATCAAAGCTGGTGCAAATGTTTTCCGTTTCAACTTCTCACATGGTGACCATGAAGAGCAAGGTGCACGTATGGCAACTGTTCGTAAAGCTGAAGAAATCGCTGGTAAAAAAGTAGGTTTCCTTTTGGATACAAAAGGTCCAGAAATCCGTACTGAATTGTTTGAAGGCGAAGCGAAAGAATATAGCTACGTAACTGGTGAAACAATCCGCGTTGCTACAAAACAAGGTATCAAATCAACTCGTGAAGTGATTGCCCTTAACGTTGCTGGTAGCTTGGATGTCTACGATGACGTTGAAGTTGGGAAACAAGTACTTGTTGACGATGGTAAATTAGGTCTTCGTGTTATTTCTAAAGACGATGAAAAACGTGAATTTGTATGTGCTGTTGAAAATGATGGCGTTATTGCAAAACAAAAAGGTGTAAACATCCCTTACACTAAAATTCCTTTCCCATCACTTGCAGAACGTGATGATGCGGATATCCGTTTCGGTCTTGAAAACGGCTTGAACTATATCGCTATCTCATTTGTACGTTCAGCAAAAGACGTAGAAGCTGTTCGTGCTATTTGTGAAGAAACTGGTAACGGTCACGTTCGTCTCTTCTCAAAAATCGAAAACCAACAAGGTATCGATAACTTGGACGAAATCATCGAGGCTTCAGACGGTATCATGATCGCTCGTGGTGACATGGGTATTGAAGTACCATTCGAAATGGTTCCAGTTTACCAAAAACAAATCATCACTAAAGTAAATGCGGCTGGTAAAGCAGTTATCACAGCAACAAACATGCTTGAAACAATGACTGACAAACCACGTGCAACTCGTTCAGAAGTATCTGACGTATTCAACGCTGTTATCGACGGTACTGATGCAACAATGCTTTCAGGTGAATCAGCAAACGGTAAATACCCACTTGAGTCAGTTCGCACAATGGCAACTATTGCTATGAACGCACAAACTCTTCTTGGTGAATATGGTCGTTTGGACTCATCAACATTTGACCGTACTTCTAAAACAGAAGTTATCGCATCAGCTGTTAAAGATGCATGTAACTCAATGGACATTAAATTGGTTGTAACTGTAACTGAAACTGGTTTCTCAGCTCGCCAAATTTCTAAATACCGTCCAGATGCAGACATCTTGGCTGTAACATTTACAGAAAATATTCAAAAATCATTGATGCTTAACTGGGGTGTTATTCCAGTCGTAACTGACAAACCAGCTTCAACAGATGACATGTTCGAATTGGCTGAGAAAGCTGCGCTTGAATCAGGTCTTGTTGAATCAGGTGACAACATCGTTATCGTTGCTGGTGTACCAGTTGGTCAATCAGGTTCTACAAACACAATGCGTGTTCGTACAATTGCTTAATTCTAAAATAAAAATAAGATTCGCCTGTAGGTGAATCTTATTTTTATTTTAGAATTATCCATTTATAAATAGATTGATAATTAATTTAATATTTAAGATGGATAGCAGACTGGCAATTGTATAGGCGAGGTAGGTGTTCCATTTTGCATTTACAAATACCCCCATATATTTTTTTCTAGAAGTGAAATAGATCAAGGGAAAAATCGAAAAAGGTAATGCAACAGATAGAAAAACTTGTGAATAGACAATCAATTGGTCTAGAATTTTTTCTTGGCTACCAAAAAGAATAGAAAGAATAAGGACAGGCAGGAGGGCTAGACCTCGAGTTATCAATCGAATTAGCCATTGAGGAAGTCTTAAATGGAGGAAGCCTTCCATAACGACTTGTCCAGTTAGAGTTCCCGTAATTGTCGAATTTTGCCCACTAGCTAATAGTGCCAGTGCGAACAGAGTAGAAAGAAATGAGCTAGCAATGGTGCCTACGATGCGATTATTAGACAAGGCGTTGTACATTTGTGAAAAAGCACTGACTTGACTAGAATGACCGTAAAACAATGATGCACCTAAAATTAGCAACAGAGAGTTAACAATAAAGGCTAATGTCAGTTGTATATTGGAATCCCAGGTCATAAAACGAATACTTTTTTGAAGCGAAATCGTACTAGTGGTATCCACTTTACGAGTCTGAGATAGAGCTGAGTGGAGATAGAGATTGTGGGGCATAACAGTGGCACCAATGATACCTAGCGCAAGAGTTAAAGGTGTATTTTCTGTGTTAGGATGTGACTCAATTAACGAAGCTGAAGGAAAGTAACCTCTAAATAGACTTTGAAAGTCAGGTTTGGATAAAATGACTAAATAAAGAAAAATTATTAGGATAGTAAATATGAGCGTCGTAACCAGTGCTTCGATTTTTTGAACACCAAATTTTAGTAACAGAAGTAGTAAAAAGACATCTAAGATTGTAATGCAAATCGAAAAAGTGAGTGGCCACCCAAATAGAAGATGAAGTGCAATTCCTGAGCCGATAACTTCTGCCAAATCTGTCGCCATAAGCGCAAGTTCTATGATAATGAATAGAATGTAGCGAAAAGGTTTTGCAAGGTTGGTAGCTGTAATTTGGGCCAAGTCTTGTTGTGTAACGATTCCAAGCTTACCAGCCATTTGTTGTAGCTGCATAGCCATTAAAGATGAGAGTAGTACAACAAAAAGAAGACTATAACGGTAACTCGCTCCTCCGATAACACTGGTAATCCAATTTCCTGGATCCATGTAGCCGACAGCGACAAGGGCACCAGGTCCTAAAAATACCCTTAGTGTGGAGAAGAAGCCTGCACTTTCAGGTGGCGTTATACTTTGATTTAATTTACCAAGGGACTGCTTATTTTGTTGGTATGTTTCTTGTTCTAACTTCATAGGAGTATTATAGCACAAAGTCTGTTTGAAATTGTATTAGATTATGAGATTGCTTGTTGAACTTGTCGCTTGTTTTTTGTTATAATAAAAAGATAATTGATTAGAAAGTATGAGAAAATGAATCCATTATTACAAGGAATGAATGACCGTCAAGCAGAGGCGGTTCAAACAACGGAAGGACCATTGTTGATTATGGCGGGGGCTGGTTCTGGTAAAACCCGTGTCCTGACGCACCGCATTGCTTATCTGATTGATGAAAAAATGGTCAATCCATGGAATATTTTGGCCATTACCTTTACCAATAAAGCTGCGCGAGAAATGAGAGAGCGGGCAATGGCCTTAAATCCCGCTACTCAAGATAGCTTGATTGCAACCTTTCACTCTATGTGTGTTCGGATTTTGCGTCGTGATGCAGACCATATTGGTTACAATCGCAATTTTACTATCGTTGATCCAGGTGAGCAGCGCACACTGATGAAACGGATTTTGAAAAATCTCAATCTTGATCCCAAAAAGTGGAGCGAACGGTCAATTCTAGGAACTATTTCGAATGCAAAAAATGACTTGCTGGATGAAGTGGCCTACGAGAGCCAGGCTGGGGACATGTATACTCAGATTGTAGCCAAGTGCTATAAGGCCTACCAGAAAGAGTTACGCCAGTCTGAAGCGGTGGATTTTGATGACTTAATTATGCTGACCCTTCGTCTTTTTGACCAAAATCCGCAGGTCTTGACCTATTACCAACAACGTTACCAATATATCCACGTAGATGAGTACCAAGATACCAACCATGCCCAATACCAGTTGGTCAAGCTTTTGGCTTCTCGCTTTAAAAATATCTGTGTAGTGGGGGATGCGGACCAGTCTATCTATGGATGGCGTGGTGCAGATATGCAAAATATCCTCGACTTTGAGAAGGATTATCCAGATGCAAAAGTGGTACTTTTGGAGGAAAATTACCGTTCAACCAAAACGATTTTGCAGGCAGCTAATGACGTCATCGAGCGCAATAAAAATCGACGTCCTAAGAAATTATGGACGCAGAACAACGAAGGTGAGCAGATTGTTTACCACCGTGCCAATGATGAGCAGTCTGAGGCAGTATTTGTTGCACAACAAATTGCGATAATGGCCCAAGGTCAATACAATTACAAGGACTTTGCGGTTCTCTATCGGACCAATGCCCAGTCTCGTACGATTGAGGAAGCCTTGCTCAAGTCCAACATTCCTTACACCATGGTGGGTGGAACCAAGTTCTATAGCCGTAAGGAAATTCGAGATGTCATTTCTTATCTGAATATCATTGCAAATCCAGCTGACAATATTTCATTTGAGCGGATCGTCAATGAGCCCAAGCGTGGTGTCGGACCAGGTACGGTTGACAAGATTCGCGATTTTGCCAATTTGCAGGAAATGTCTCTCTTGGATGCCTGTTCGCAAATCATGTTGTCTCCTATCAAGGGCAAGGCCGCTCAAGCTGTTTGGGATTTGGCCAATATTATTTTAGGCCTTCGTGAGAAATTGGACCAGTTGACCATCACAGAATTGGTCGAACAGGTATTGAATCAAACGGGTTATTTGAATGCCTTGGCTGTGCAGGCGACCATTGAGGCAAATGCACGGATTGAAAACATCCAGGAGTTTCTATCTGTTACCAAAAACTTTGACGAAAAAGATGTAGAGCTTGAGGGAGAAACTGGTTTAGACAAGCTGAGCCTATTCCTCAATGATTTGGCTTTGATTACGGATACGGATGATGGTGAAGTAGAGGCGGCTGAGGTGACCTTGATGACCTTGCACGCAGCAAAGGGGTTGGAATTTCCAGTTGTTTTCTTGATTGGGATGGAGGAAAATGTCTTTCCGCTCAGTCGAGCTGCCGAAGAGGAAGCCGAGCTTGAAGAAGAACGGCGTCTGGCTTATGTGGGCATTACGCGTGCGGAACAAACGCTTTTCCTGACAAATGCCAATTCTCGTCTGCTGTTCGGTCGGACTAATTACAATCAACCGAGTCGCTTTATTCGTGAGATTTCAAGTGATTTGCTGGATTATCAAGGCTTGGCGCGCCCTGCTAATACTAGCTTCAAGGCCTCTTATGTCAATGGCAAATCAGGTCAATTTGGCCAAGGGATGAGCCTGTCACAGGCCTTGCAAAGCAGAAAAGCCGCTGCTCAGCCTCGCCAAACTTCTATCGGTGGCAGTCTGCCTTTCGGAAAAAATGCTGGCGCTGCTCCATCAACGGATTGGTCAGTAGGAGACATTGCTATCCATAAAAAATGGGGTCAGGGAACGGTTCTGGAAGTTTCTGGATCAGGTTCAGGACAAGAGTTGAAAATCAATTTCCCAGAAATGGGACTCAAAAAAGTATTGGCGTCCATTGCGCCGATTACCAAAAAAGATTAAGCTATAGCTTTTTTATCTAATAAGTATTGGAAAACTTGTATATTTAGGAGTAGAATATAAGAAAAAATTTTAGATAAAGAGGTCCAACAATGAGCGAAAAATGGAGTTTTGAAACCTTACAATTACACGCGGGTCAACAGATTGATTAGGATACCAAGTCACGTGCTGTTCCGATTTATCAAACAACGTCCTATGTATTTGACAGTGCACAGGATGCAGAGGATATTTTTGCCTTGAGAAAGCCAGCTAATATTTATTCACGAATCGGCAATTCTACTGTTTCTGTCTTCGAGGAGCGGGTAGTTGCCTTGGAAGGTGGTGTGGGTGCCCTTGCGACAGCATCTGGCATGGCTGCAATCACCTATACTATTTTAGCGTTGACGCATGCGGGAGACCATGTGGTAGCAGCGACGACACTTTATGGTGGTACTTTTAACTTTCTAAAAGAAACCCTCCCACGCTATGGGATTACTGCAACATTTGTTGATATTGACCAACTCGATGAGGTGGAAGCTGCCATCACGGATAAGACTAAGCTGGTCTGGGTTGAAACCTTGGGAAATCCTCTGATTAACATTCCTGACTTGGAAAAGGTGGCAGAAATTGCGCATGGGCATCAGATTCCTCTGGTAGCGGATAATACATTTGGCACGCCCTGCTTGATTCAGGTGTTTGACCATGGTGTTGATATTTCTGTTCATTCTGCGACCAAATTTATTGGCGGTCATGGGACATCAATCGGTGGTGTCATCGTGGATAGTGGTCGATTTGACTGGGAAGCTAGTGGCAAATTTTCGCAGTTTGTTGAAGAAGACACAACCTAACATAATCTGAGTTACACGCGAGATATTGATCCGGCTGCATTTGTGACAGCAGTTCGGACCCAACTATTACGTGATATGGGGGCTTGCCTATCACCATTTAATGCCTTTTTATTGCTTCAAGGTCTTGAAATCTTATCCTTGCGAGTGGATCGTCACTTGGAAAACACTCAGAAAATTGTTGCTTTTTTAGAAGAACACCCGCAAGTAGAAGTGGTTAATTATCCAAGTTTGCCAACGAATCCTTACTATGAGCTCCCCCAAAAATATTTTCCAAAAGGTGCAGGCTCAATCTTTACCTTCCATGTGAAGGGAGAGGCTGCAGAAGCCTGCCAAGTCATCAATCAGTTGGAAATTTTCTCAAATCTTGCCAATGTAGCTGACGCCAAATCCTTAGTTGTCCATCCGGCAACCACAACACATGCACAATTACCTGAGGCGGACTTGCTGGCTTGCGGTGTTACGAACAATCAAATCCGTCTGTCTATCGGTCTTGAAAATGCCAATGACTTAATCGCAGATTTGAAACAAGCCTTGGACAGTCTGGAAGGATAGTCCCAAACAATTTGACAGAAAAAAAGGAGAAACTTTGGTAGAATAAAGTCAAACGTTTTAATGACTGTCAAACAGTGGGAGGACCTTATGTACCAAACGAAGATTAAAGGAGACAAACTTTATCATGCTGTGTCAGAGGGCTACGGGAGTCCTGTAGAACTTTTTGGAGCTGTTGAAAATGGTGAAACACCGATGAGCCTTCTGAATATTGCCTTGGCTTCCTGCATCACCATGTGTGCTCAAGGGTATTTCAAGCGGAAACATGGAATTGTGCAGATGCCGATTCAAGTGGAGAGCTGCTATGCTAATGATACTTTTCAGCTCAAAATGACGCTTCCAGATCCCTTGACGGATGAGCAAGAAAAAGAATTGTTGGACTATGTCAATCAGCAATGTCGGGTGAAAAAACTACTGCGGACAGATGTGGCTATTCAGCTAGAAATAACCTATTTATAATCGGAAGAGGGTGGATGCGTGTCCATCCCTTTTTCTTTTGATATAATAGAAGGACGAGAAAGGGTGAGAGCATGAAACTAGTATATAGCGAGATGAGTCAAGATTTGACGGTTCGATTAAGTCAGCAGGCGCAGGAATTTGCACGGGCGGGTAGGCGTGTATTTTATATTGCGCCCAATTCACTATCTTTTGAAATGGAGCGAAAGGTGCTTGGGCATTTGGATGGTCAGGCTTCTTTTGATATCATGGTGACACGTTTTGGGCAAATGGCGCGTTATTTTGTCTTAAATGAGAGCAAGCAGGCAGATAATCTGGACGATATTGGCTTGACCATGCTCATGTACCGTGTCTTGTCTCAATTTGGCGAAACGGACTTGAAGGTCTATGGCAAGTTAAAAACAGATCTGGAGTTCATCGGTCAGCTACTCGCCTTGTACAAGGAAATGCAGTCGGCAAATTTAACGATTTCGGATTTGGAATGGATTGATTCGGCTGAAAAGAGTCAGGATTTGACCCGTATTTTTTCGGATTTTTCAGTGGCACTCGGGAAAGAAAATTATGCCCAAGAAAGTAAGTTAGCCTTTTTCACGCGTTTGGTTCAGTCTGGACAATTAGATGCGGAGTTGGCAAATGTTGCTTTGGTCATTGACGGCTTTACCCGTTTTTCGGCAGAAGAAGAAGTCTTGGTTTCTAGTCTAGCAACCAGAGTTGAAGAGATTGTGATCGGGGTATATGCCAGCAAACGGTCCTACCAATCGTCCTATATAGAAGGAAATGTCTACCAGGCACCGGTCGAGTTTTTACGGCACCTTTCCCAGCTTTTTCAAGTCAAACCTGAATTTTTAGCTGATGAATCGGGCTTGAAGAGTGTGGACAAGATTGCCAAAAACTTGGAATATCAGTCTAGTTTTTCGGACCAACGTGTGGAGATGAGCCAAAATGAGCTATCTGTTTTGCAAATCTGGGATGTGACCAATCAAAAAGAAGAGGTCGAACAGGTGGCGCGAGCCATTCGTCATGACTTGCAGACGGGCTATCGTTATAAGGATATTCTCGTACTTTTGGGCGATGTGGAAGCTTACCAATTGCAGATAGGCAAGGTTTTTGATAAGTATGAGATTCCCTTTTATCTAGGGAAGGCTGAGGAGATGAGCCATCATCCCTTGGTGCATTTTGTGGAGTCTTTGGAGCGTATCAAGCATTATAATTTTCGATTAGAAGATGTGCTCAATCTGCTCAAGTCAGGCTTGTATGGCAGTTTCCGCCAAGATGCCTTGGATAAATTGGAGCAGTATCTCCTCTTCGCAGATGTCAAAGGGCAGGCCAAGTTTGCAAAGGATTTTACAGCCAATACGCATCAGAAGTATGACTTGGAGCGTCTCAATCAGATGCGCCAGACCATTATGACTCCCCTGCAGGAGTTGTTTAAGGCGCAGGCCCAATCCGGTCATAGCCTCCTGCAAAAATTTACAAACTTTTTAAATCAAATACAGCTAGCGGAGAATATGCAGGCAGTGACGGCTGGTCTGGACGAGATGGCTCTGGAAAAAGAAGAGCAGGTCTGGAAGGCTTTTTGTCATATTTTAGAGCTGACAAAGACTATCTTTGGGCACGAAAAATTGACCTTGGCGGAGTTTTTGGCACTCTTGCGCACAGGAATGCTGGCTAGTCAGTATCGTGTGGTACCAGCAACGGTGGACGTTGTTAATGTGAAATCCTATGATTTGATTGCACCGCATACAGCTAAAAAGATTTACGCCATCGGACTCAGCAAGTCAAATTTCCCTAAAATGACCAAGAATACCAGTCTCTTGACTGAGGAAGAAAAGCAGCTCATCAATGATAAATCGGCTGAAACCGGGCATTTTGAACTGGCTTCCCGTGAGAATACTAAGAAAAATCATTTTACCATGTTGTCGCTCATTCATTCAGCGACGGATCAGTTGGTTTTGTCCAGTCCGCAGATTTTCAATGAAGCAGAAGATGGCTTGTCTCCCTATCTGAAACTGTTGGATGAGATGGGAGTGGAGCGCTTGGGAAAAGGTCGAGAAAAGACCTTGTTAGCGCAGGATATAGGTCACTACAAAGGGCTTTTGTCTCGCGTGATAGAAGCTAATCGGGCTGATTTTCAGGCGGAGTGGACCAAGGAAGAAGCTACATTTTGGGCAGTTGCTGTGCGTTATCTGCGGAAAAAATTGGAGACGGAAAATATTCATATCCCTGCGGTGTCATCGGACTTACAAACGGTGCAATTAGCTCAAGAAACCTTGGACAAACTCTATCCAGCTGGAGAAGTGCTGCAATTGTCTGCATCCAGTTTGACGACCTTTTATCAGAATGAATACCTTTATTTCTTGCGGTATGTATTGGGACTTGAAGAGCAAGAAAGTATTCATCCAGATGCGCGTAGTCATGGGAATTTCTTGCATCGAATTTTTGAGCGGGTGATGACAGATGAACGGTCGGATTTTGATGAAAAGTTGAGTGATGCCATTCAAGAAACACGTCAGGAAGTGGAGTTTTTTGCCCTCTATCAGCAGGATGCTGAGTCTCAATTTTCGGAGCAGAGGCTCTTGGACATTGCGCGTGCGACATCTCTAGTTCTTCGTGATGACTCCATCATTGATGTCTTGGAGGATGAAGCTGTTTTTGGAGCAGAGAATTCCAATCTTTTGACCTTGGAAAATGGCAGAGCTCTTAACATTCGTGGGAAAATTGACCGCTTGGATGCTATTCGATCGGACGGTGCTCTGGGGGTCGTAGACTATAAATCCAGCAAGAAAGAGTTCAAATTAGCTGACTTTTACAATGGTCTTAGTCCTCAGCTCATGACCTATATTGCAGCGATCAAGCAGCACCCTGAATACAGTCAGACGGAAAAAATATTTGGCGCGATGTATTTGCATATGCTGGATCCGATTGTCTCCCTCAAGGATACAAAAGGTGCGGATAGCGTGCTTATGGAGGCTTACAAGTCTTTGGTTTATCGTGGATTATTCTTAGAAGAAGAGACCAACCGACTCAATCAGTTTTACTACAAAACCAAGAATACAACCTTTACCGAATCGGAGATGGCGACCCTACTCGCTCACAATGAAGGTCTCTACAAGCAGGCTGCAGAAAAGATTTTATCAGGGAATTTTGTCATTAACCCTTATACGGAAGACGGGAAGTCCGTCGCAGGAGATCAGCTGAAAGCCATAACTGGCTTTGAGGCCAATCTTCACTTGCCATTTGCCCGTCAGCTGGTAAAAGGTGGTAAACGCGAAGACTGGTTTGCCAGAATGGACGAGAAAGGAGGTCAGGCATGACATTTGAAGCATTTTTAAGTCCGGAAGAAATCATCCAATTACAAGAGGCGGAATTAGCTTCTCAAGCCGCACAAAAGCGAACACCGGAGCAAATCGAAGCCATCTATACAAATGGCAGCAATGTCCTCGTATCGGCTTCTGCTGGTTCAGGAAAAACCTTTGTCGTGGTGGAGCGGATTTTGGATAAAATCAAGCGCGGAATTGCTATTAAGCACCTCTTTATCTCGACCTTTACCGTTAAGGCGGCAGGTGAGCTCAAGGAACGGATTGAGAAGAAGTTACATCAAGCCATCGCCCAAACGACTGATCCACAACTGCGTCAGCATCTGTCTGCCCAGCTGCTCGACCTGGAAACAGCAGATATTGGGACCATGGATGCCTTTACCCAGAAGCTGCTCACTAGTTATGGCTATACCATTGGTGTGGCACCGAATTTTCGGATTTTGCAGGATAAGAATGAACAGGATTTGCTGAAAAATGAAGTCTATGCGGATTTGTTTGAAGACTATATGGCGGGGCAAGATGGTCGAACTTTCCAAGCACTGGTTGAAAATTTCTCTGGAAACAGCAAAGATTCCAAGGCCTTTCGAGCCGTTGTTTATCAAGTACATGCCTTTAGCCAATCCACCAGCAATCCCAAGGAATGGATCCAAGAAAAATTACTTCGTGGACATGAAACCTTTACCAACCTAGAGAGTTTGCCAGATGCTATCATGCAGGGATTATTTGATGCTATGGAGCAGGCAGCGAATGACTTACAGGACTTAACAGACTCGCCAGACTACAAGCAAGTCACAGCAAAAGGTACACCGACCGCGACTTATACCAAGCACCAAACTATCTTTACAGGTCTGCGTGACCTACCAGTTGCCTTTGGCGAGGACAAGGACTTTGGAAAATTGATGACAGACTTGAGTGCGCTTTTGCCATCGGGAGCCGATGTGACGGTCGCCAAGGTAAAATACCCAGTCTTTAAGCAGGTCAAAGCTCGATTGGCGGATTTGCAGCACTTGGAGACCATTTTGGCCTATCAAGGTCAGGCTCTTCCGCTCTTAAAACTTTTGCAGAATTTTGTTCTAGACTTTTCAGACCAATACTTGCAACGAAAAATACAGGAATCTGCATTTGAATTCTCGGATGTCAGCCATTTTGCTATTCAGATTTTGGAGGAAAATGAAGACATTCGCAGGACCTACCAAGACCGCTACCATGAAGTCATGGTGGATGAATACCAAGACAATAACCATAGTCAGGAACGCATGCTGGACCTGCTTTCTAACGGAAAGAATCGATTTATGGTGGGAGATATCAAGCAGTCCATCTACCGTTTTCGTCAGGCTGACCCACAGATTTTCCAGTCAAAATTTGAACTTTATCAGAGCAATCCAGCAGCCGGGAAGTTGATTTTGCTCAAGGAAAATTTCCGTAGCCAGTCAGAAGTCTTAGATGCGACCAATGCCATCTTTACTCGTCTCATGGACCGACAAGTCGGTCAAATCAAGTACGACCAGACACATACGCTAGTAGCAGGTAGTCCTAGTCAGAAGATTGTCCTCCCTGAAAATGAAATGGAGTACCTCGTTTACGACACTGATGTGGATGAAAATGCTGCTGAGCAGGAAATCACTTCCGGTGAAGTGGAGTTGGTTGCCAAGGAAATCATTCATCTGGTCAATGAAAAAAATGTTGCTTTCTCTGATATTACTCTCTTGGTTCCATCCCGAACACGCAACGATGCCATTTTAACCACCTTTGAAAAACACGGCATTCCCATCGTATCTGACGGAGGCGAGGCCAATTATCTCAAGTCTGTCGAAGTCATGATCATGCTGGACACTCTGCGCACCATCAACAATCCTCTCAATGACTATGCCCTC
The DNA here is from genome assembly GCF_040545695.1 of Streptococcus gallinaceus. Lineage (NCBI taxonomy): Bacteria > Bacillati > Bacillota > Bacilli > Lactobacillales > Streptococcaceae > Streptococcus > Streptococcus gallinaceus. The sequence goes on from NZ_JBEPMK010000001.1 coordinate 437,886, forward strand.
GTTGCCCTGCTCAAATCTCCCATGTTTCACTTTAACGAGGACGAGTTGGCTCGGTTGGCATTACAAGCTGAAAAAGGCAATCTCTATGAAAAGATGCGACTTGCCTTAGAAAGAAAAGGAGCAAGTCAAGAACTCATTTTTGCTGCGCTTCATCAAAAGATTAGCCTCTTTGAAGCCGACTTACATGACTGGCGCCGCTTTGCAAAGATAGGCTCCATTCATGACTTGATTTGGAAGATTTTCAATGAGAAATTTTACTATGATTATGTCGGTGCCTTGCCAAATGGTGCCAAACGTCAGGCTAATCTCTATGCACTGGGACTACGAGCCAATAATTTTGAAAAAACCGGTTTTAAGGGCTTGGCGCGTTTTATTTCTATGATTGACAAGCTTTTGGCCAGCGATAACGACTTGGCAGATGTGGAAGTGGCCTTGCCACAAGATGCCGTGCAGCTCATGACGGTTCACAAGTCCAAAGGACTGGAGTTCAAGTATGTCTTTTTGCTCAATATGGATAAGAATTTCAACGCCATGGAAAGCAAGGGTTCGGTTATCTTGAGCCGTGAAAATGGGATTGGTATCAAGTATCTGGCTGATATGAAGGATCAATTCGAGACGCCGCTCCCTCATGTGCGCGTGTCCATGAATACCCTGCCCTATCAACTCAATCAGCGAGAACTTAAAATTGCCAACCTTTCTGAGCAAATGCGCCTCCTCTATGTCGCTATGACGCGGGCTGAGAAGAAGCTCTATCTGGTCGGAAAAGGTAGTCAAGAAAAGCTGGCAGACAAGTACGATGGCAAGCGAGATGCGGGTGTCCTCCTAGCATCAACTCGTGAGTCCATGACCAATTTTCAGGATTGGATACTGGGAATTGCGAAAGCTTTTGAGGGAGAAAATCTTTATTTCAAGAAAACCTTTATCACCGACCAAGATTTGACACCAGAACAGATTGGTCAGCTGAAAGTTGAAGGAAAGATTGCTGCGGATGACATGAAGGATAATCGCCAATCAGAAGATATCAGCCTAGCATTAGCCCAATTAGAAGCGGTAGAAATGCTAAATGAGAAGTACGCAAGTGCCATTCAGCTACCAAGTCTTCGCACGCCTAGCCAAATCAAGAAATTCTACGAACCAGTCTTGGCTGACGATGGATTGGACATCATGGAAAAGACGACTATCGCTCCTAAGTTTGACCTACCTGATTTTTCTAAAAAAGCAACTGTAACGGGTGCGCAAATCGGTTCAGCTGTTCACGAGCTCATGCAACGAATTCCTTTAGTTGCTCCCATGACCATGCCTATTTTGCAGAAGGCCTTGGCACAAGTTCAAGTAGAGCCTGCTGTTAAGGAAAAAATTGCCTTGGAAAAAGTGCTAGCATTCTTTGCTAGTCCGCTTGGACAGGAAATTCTCCTTCATAAGGACAAGGTGCGTCGAGAAGCGACTTTTGCTCTTCTCAAAAAAGACCCAGTTTCCAAAGAAGACTATGTTCTTCGTGGGATTATTGACGGCTTTATACGTTACGAGGACCGCATTGTGCTCTTTGACTACAAAACGGACCACTATCAGGAAGCGGAACAGATGAAAACACGCTACGCTGGCCAAATGCAGTTGTACGCCGAAGCTCTACAACAAGCCTACCAAGTAGAAAAAGTGGACAAATACCTGATTTTACTCGGTGAAGAAGAGATTCAGGTATTAGAATTATAGATATGAAAAAGGAGAATGGATGGCATTCGTATTAAGAGAAGAACATGTGGAACAACTTGTCCAGCAGGTAAATGTAGAGAATCCCGCTTTTCAATTTGATTGGCAAACTTACTTGGTTGCGACCCAGCAATCTGGTCGGAGTATTGAGATATTTGTTTTGGTAGAAAATCCAGACTATTTTGCGCTTATTAAAATGGATACATTTGACACTTTAGAAGTGTCAGATGTAAAGATTATCGCTAAAAGTCAAATTCAAGGATTTAAGTTAAAACGCGGACTTATTCAAAATATCCTCAAAATTCGCATGAAAACTGGAGTTTTTTATAAACTTCGTTTCCGTGACAAGGCTGGGAAAAAACTATCTCTGCATGCCCAGAATGCTATTCAGTATAAGATGAATTGACCTGTACAATACGCAGACCGTTTGGATATGAAAGATCATAGCGTCTCTTTTTTCTCACAGGTGAGAACATGGGGATTGATTATCTTAGTATTTATTATTACGGTTATTATTTTAGCTACGACAGGATCTAAGTTGATTGGTATAGTATTTTTTGTAGGGGTTCTTGCAGGAGCTGACTGGTTTAGCAATAAGCTAAAAAGTAGGAAAGTTATGAATACTGATGCAGAATTTTTCAAGCAATCCTAGATAATTGAGCAAGATGCGTCAAATGTTTCTTTTGAAGAGACTTACCAAACCATGAAAAATTGTCAACCTCAACCTGTGACAATGGAAGGTCAGACAGCTTACTATAGTCGTTTATTGCAAATGGCGCATTATTTGGGATATGATAATGAAACTCAATATTACTTGGAGAAGATTCCAAGAGCTTACTCCGAGGGAACTGAGCAAGAGTACCTTGCCTGTGTCAATTACCTCGCCACACCAATTGAAAAAGAACAGGTAGAGAGCATAAACGAAGCTGAATAAGAAAAAATGCTGAGCAAAATCTCGGCATTTTTGGTATAATAAATAGTAATACCCTAAAAGGAATGACTATGAACTTAGAAGAATTGAAAAAACGACAGGAGAAGATTCGTAACTTCTCGATTATTGCTCATATTGACCACGGAAAATCCACACTTGCTGACCGTATTTTGGAGAAGACCGAGACAGTTTCCAGCCGTGAAATGCAGGCTCAGCTCTTGGACTCTATGGATTTGGAGCGCGAGCGTGGTATCACCATCAAGCTCAATGCTGTTCAGCTTAATTACAAGGCTAATGACGGCGAAACCTACATTTTCCACCTGATTGACACGCCTGGACACGTGGACTTTACCTATGAAGTTTCTCGTTCTTTGGCCGCCTGTGAAGGAGCTATTTTGGTCGTTGATGCGGCACAAGGAATTGAAGCTCAAACCCTGGCAAATGTTTACTTGGCCTTGGATAATGACTTGGAAATCTTGCCAATTATCAATAAAATTGACCTGCCAGCAGCGGATCCAGAACGTGTCCGTCATGAAATCGAAGACGTTATCGGCTTAGATGCTTCAGAAGCTGTTCTGACCTCTGCCAAAGCTGGTATCGGGATTGAAGAAATCTTGGAGCAGATTGTGGAGAAAGTACCTGCACCGACAGGTGATGTGGAAGCACCGCTCCAAGCCTTGATTTTCGACTCTGTCTACGATGCTTATCGCGGCGTTATCTTGCAGGTCCGCATTGTCAATGGTATGGTTAAACCGGGCGACAAAATTCAAATGATGTCCAATGGTAAGACCTTTGATGTGACTGAGGTGGGGATTTTCACACCAAAAGCAGTCGGTCGAGACTTTTTGGCAACGGGTGATGTCGGCTATATTGCAGCCTCTATCAAGACAGTGGCAGATACGCGTGTTGGGGACACCGTGACACTTGCTAGCAATCCTGCAACAGAAGCTCTCCATGGCTACAAGCAGATGAATCCAATGGTTTTTGCCGGTATCTATCCGATTGAGTCAAATAAATACAACGACCTGCGTGAAGCTCTTGAAAAACTCCAGCTCAACGATGCCAGTCTTCAATTTGAGCCAGAAACTTCACAAGCTCTTGGCTTTGGTTTCCGTTGCGGCTTCTTGGGACTACTTCACATGGATGTGATCCAAGAGCGTTTGGAACGTGAGTTTAACATTGACCTCATCATGACGGCACCGTCAGTAGTTTACCATGTCAACACGACTGATGGGGAAATGATTGAAGTAGCCAATCCGTCTGAATTCCCAGACCCAACCCGTGTAGAATCCATCGAAGAGCCCTATGTTAAGGCGCAAATCATGGTTCCACAAGAGTATGTCGGAGCAGTCATGGACTTGGCACAGCGCAAGCGTGGAGACTTTGTGACCATGGATTACATTGATGATAATCGTGTCAATGTCATCTATCAAATCCCACTGGCAGAGATTGTTTTTGACTTCTTTGACAAACTCAAGTCTTCTACACGTGGCTATGCAAGTTTTGATTATGAAATTTCAGAATACCGCCGCAGCCAATTGGTGAAGATGGATATCCTCCTCAATGGCGACAAGGTCGATGCTCTCAGCTTTATCGTTCACAAAGAATTTGCCTATGAACGTGGAAAATTGATTGTTGACAAGCTCAAGAAAATCATCCCTCGCCAACAATTCGAAGTGCCGATTCAAGCAGCTATCGGTCAAAAAATCGTGGCTCGTTCTGACATCAAGGCCCTCCGTAAAAACGTATTGGCTAAATGTTATGGTGGTGACGTTTCGCGTAAACGTAAACTCCTTGAAAAACAAAAAGCTGGTAAGAAACGGATGAAGGCTATCGGTTCAGTTGAAGTCCCACAAGAAGCCTTCTTGTCAGTACTTTCAATGGACGATGATGAAAAGAAATAGAAAGATGGGAGTGGGAAAGAACTCATAGTAATCAACAAAGAGTTCCCTTCGCTCCCTTATTTTTAAGCTCAGGCAGAAAACGTCCACTGGACCTTTTTGACACTTGCTCCACAAGTTTTATTTCCAACTTAAACAGGTCCCCGGACCTGTTTAACCCACCTCCGCACAGCTTAAAAGGTTCAGTGAACCTTTTAAGGCTGGAAATGAAGAGAAATTTTCGTGTCAACATAGGCTATCTTTGAAGCTTGAAAAGTGAACAAAGATACCAATCAGCAGTGGTTGTCGGGTGCTGAAGCACCTCGTCAACTGTGCAGGGGAAAAACTATGCTATTAAAATAGCAAGACTTTCTCCTAACCACTGTGTCTTGTTGCAATTCTAGCTCAAATAAAATTAGGAGTTGGACTTGAGCCCAGCTCCTTTCTTAGTAGCAATGAAATTATAGAAAAAAGAGTAAGAACTCAGGCTTATCTGTAGTTCTTACTCTTTTTTTGTGTGTAATTTGTGATAAAGCTCATCCAAATAATCTTCGTATTGCCGCTCACGGATAGCGAGAATATTTTCATAAATAGCCTTGTAATGAGTATCATTGAAATTGATAGAAATAGTGACATACTGATACTGTTCTTCACCGTAAATCTCTTTAAGAAAGGGAATGTATTGCTGTTCTGCTAATAAAACCGCCTTTTCTGTGTGATTTTCAGGGATGAATTTTTCGGAAAGCAGATTGACAGTTTGGATTTTGGTGGTATAGGTTGTAAAATTGCGCCGAATAAAGGAAGCAATCATGTTGAGATTGGCTTGATTATTGGCCACAATGACAAGGGGGACAGGCTTGAGACGATTTTTTAGAATTTCGCTCAGTTGAATTGTCAATAAGACAATATGGTGCTTGGCAATGTGTTTCGTAGATACATAGTGACTTCCCCAATCCCGTATGAGTTTCTCTACAATCTGAAACAAACGTTTTGGATAAAGATTTTCAATGTATTCAAAGAGATAATGGTCTGGGATGAGGTCGTGGATATCGCAAAGAAAACGTCTCATACAGAACAGGATAGACAGTTGAAAATCAAAACTAGCTGTAACTTCTTTTCCAAAAATCGCTTCAAATTTAGGTAGAAGATAGTTGAGACGGGTATGGGCGAAAAATGGTACAAAAAACTCAGAACTAACTTCGAGTCGCCATTTTCCCTTGAAAAGAGGATTGTCTGTGATACCGTAAGCTAAAAAAAGATAGTCGATATCCCCGTCAGTCAGTTCATTTTCAAACTTATCCGCTAAATTTTTTTTCAAAGCCTGACGTAAAGGGGGATATACGGGATGAAATTTCAAAATTTCAAATTCTTCTGAGTAGGGAATGGAGACAGGATAATCCTGTCGTTTCCAAGAGAGAAAAATGAGATAAGAGAAAAAGTGTTGTTCTTCAGGAATCAGCGATGTAGCAACTTCGGGAAGGTAAGGGTTGGTATTCTGGATAAGCTCAAAAACCATTCGATGATCACTTTCAGTGAATTCGTACAGAGAAAATCCGAAGCGATAGTAGAGAGTCGCTAAAAGAAAACGTATGCGGTATTCTGGTCCGATAATGGTATTTTTATCACAATTCAACCCAACCTTTGTCAAATAACTGATGCATTTATTTTTCAAGCGGTAGGCAGTTGCAAGTGATATAAAATATTTGTCTGTAAAATCATGTAAGTGAAGCTCTTCTTCCTGAATCAAAAAGAAGAGAAGTTGCAAAAAGGTTGAAGTCTGGAAAATTTGATGGAAAAAATAAGACTTCTGCTCTTGCTTGATAAGAGTTAGTGTAACTTCATCGTTATTGCAGACGATAGTTAGTGAATCATGAAAGGTCTGCTGGAGTTGTGGAAGTAGGGCAAAAAAGTCCTTTTCACTGATATGAGCGATTTCTAATAGAGACTTGAGATCAATCTCTCTAAAGTCTAATAGAAGGTTTATTAGAGTGACCTGTTGGATTATTTTCTTTTCAATATAATTCTCAATCATATATAATTTCCTATTGTGAGGTTGGATTTATTATATCGAAATATCTAATTTTGAGCAAATTTGTAGGAAGCCACACATGCCGTTTAAAGCCATTATTTGGTAGTTTTCTCAAAAGGTATCCTAAAATAAAAAGAAAGTTGAAAAAAATAGATTACCCCATTCCTATATAATAAAAGTGAAACTCTACTGTTATTATAGTGGAGACTGTCTATTAACATATGACTAAAAAATTATAAGGAGAAGATATGTTTAGAGAACATTCAAATCGAGAAAAGCAACAGCAACGCTTTGGCTTCAGAAAGTATAAAGCCGGTGTTTCCTCAGTCCTGCTGGCAGTAGCATTTTTAGGAGCAGTTCTACCATCATTTGTTGCACCAATGGCAACGATTGTGTATGCGGGTACTCGTATCCCAGGTTCTAAAGCAGAACTCAATGATGCTGCAGCTAAGAGTGTTGATTTAGCGAATATTGCTAATTTTGATTTTACTTCATTGCTTATTGTAGAGTCTGGATACCATGCTAAACTAAATTATGTAAAAGTTGGGACAACATACGGAACTCCAGAAAATAATTTTTCTGAAATTACTGGTGCTAAGGCTACAGGTACAGCGATGGTGAACTTTGTAATCATTGATGATAATACTGGACAGCCATATACAAAGCAAGATGGACAAGTTGACTTTGTTTCACCTTCAATTCTTATCACCAACACTCCTGCTCCAAAACCAGCTACTCCACAACCAGAGGTTAAGGAAAATACAGTTCCAGAGAAGACTCCAGTTGCAGGTCAGCCAGTATCTGTTGTTCCGAAAGACCCAAATACCACTATTGTTACTCCAAATCCAGTTAATGGCTTAACAGTTGACAGTGATGGACATTTAACAGGTACACCAACAGTAGATGATTGGCAACCAGGTGAAGAGTCACGTAAGATTACTATTCCAGTTACTGTTACAGGTCAAGATAAGACTCCAGTGACTGTGGAAGTTCCAGTAACGATTACACGCGTAACCCCAACAACAGAAGGTATTACCGTTCCACAAGGCACTCCAATCACTGAGAAAGATGTGACAGATAAAGTTACAGTTCCAGCTGGCGGTAAGATTACAACAATTGGTGAGATTCCAAGTACTGATACAGCCGGCGATAAACCAGCCGTTGAAGTGATAATCACTTATCCAAACGGTGACACAGAGACTGTGGAAGTTCCAGTTAAAGTGACACCTAAGGTCCCAACTAC